>NZ_VLTE01000096.1:0-2980 GCF_007558965.1 Bacillus sp. HY001
ATGTAGCAAAAGTTTACGAATCTATTAGTATTACGGTACAAGAAAACTTAGAAAAAAATAGAGAAGAGCATTCGAAAAATGATGAGAAGCAACCAGAACATAAACGTATGAGCTACAAAGAACGCCAAGAGTACTTAAGATTTCAGCAAAAAAATAAGAATAATACTACGCAGTCGCTGGTTAATAAAAATGAGAAACCAAAGCACAAAACATCTAACGTAATGAGTAAGGAATTGAACAATTTCTTTGATTAATAGTTTGTAGACCTTAAATTAAGTAATACTGCATTCGAGATTTTCTTTTAAGGGTTCAATCAAAACAAGAGTATAAGAGATTATTAAGAATCAAAGATACAATAGGAGGGGATTAGGTGAATACGGAACAAAAGCAGAAAATCCAATCCTTTATAAAAAAGATATGTATGGTTGCTATCTCTATCATTACAATTAAATTAATACGTGTGTACTTAAAAAGTAATCAAGAGATAAGAGATGATATTCATCTAGTATTCGAAAACGTAAGTGAAATCCAACTTTCTCATGCCATTGGACACTTGTTTTTGTTTAGTCTAATCTTAGGGTGTTTGGCTTTATTAGTAGGATTTTTATTTTACAGATACACTTTTTTGGAAAAAAGATATGTTCATTCATCATTTTATTTTTAATTGTTGATTCGGTGTTTTATTACATTTTTCCTGAAATACCGATATCGATATTAAAAAGTGTATTTTTAACAACCACATAATTTAAATTCTAATGAAGCATAGTTTCTATTATGAGAACTTTGCTTTGTTATTGAGAAATCCAATTGTACATTATTATTTGATCATACGTAATTGATTTTAATTAATGTGTATGAAGAGCAGGCTTAATTTGACTACTATGAACGAATCTCAAAAACCCACTTGTAATTAATCTTTTAAAAGTGTATATTCAAATTAATAATTAAACAAACTATAACTTACGTGAAGGACACACCTTACGTACCATCCCAACGGTACAGGTGTGTCCTTATTTGCGTTTTAGGAGGAAAGAAAATGAAAACAGTAACTTTACCACATGTAGAACTTGGAACAGAAAAAACAAGCGAAAAAACAATTTACATCAATAGCCATGATAGAATACTGAACAGTTGTATTGTAGGGCCAATTGGCTCTGGTAAACACGCTCAATTAACTATTCCTATAATTAACCAAGACTTACATCATATAACTCACTTCATAAATCAATACGAAAAGGAATTAACTAAGCATAATTCTGATAACATAGCAGACGATATCTTAAACGGTATAACTGTTATTTCACCAGATAATAATTTATGTCGCAGAGTATTTAATTTAGTACAAGCACATAAAATCCCGGAAAACTCGGTTTTCTACATTGATCCAACTAATCCAAATACAAAAGGAATAAATATATTACATGGACCCGTTGATAAAGTTGCAGAGGTTTTCGCAATGGCTATAAAAGAAATAGCTAATTCTGATGATGTGTTCTTTCAGCAGTCTCAAATTAACCATATAAAAAATTATGTCTATTTGTTAAAACTCCATAGCCCTGAAAGAACTGCAACATTTGATGATATTAGTAGAATGTATGAAGATGTAGAACACGTACGCTATATGCATAAACTTTTAAAGTTACGTATAGACCTATTAAGCGAAGTGGTGAAAAGTAAAACTGCTCCTAAAGAGCGAATCAAAGAGTATGAACTTGCGAAAGAAGTTGATGCTTGGTTTGATCATACAATTCAAGAAAAGAAAGATTCGGAAGGGAAAACCGTCATTCATAAATCCGGAAAATATCAAGGACAGCCAATGTACTATGATAATAAAGCAGAACATGTTAAGGAATTGTATATCATAGTGAAAGAACTCTCTGCAAACGAATTAATACGTCGTGTATTGTTTGATGATTCTACCTTTGATTTTAACAGCCATTTAGAATATGGTGGGGTATTATTAGTTAATACCGCGCAAGAGGAACTTGGCGACCTATCTAATGTATTAGGAAAATTCATTTTAATGAGTCTGCAGCAGTCCGTATTCCAAAGGGAACTAGGTTTATCATTCCATCATCTAGTTGTAGATAAAATTACAAACTATATTGTAGAACCATTTATCGAACTTCTGAAACAAGCTCGAAAATACAAGTTAATAATCACCGTTACTGATGAGTCATTATCGGAAATATCTCAAAAATACTCTCCCGAATATTTACATTCTTTAATTGCTAATTTTAGAAACAACATCGTATTTGGGGGTATTTCATCATACGATGCGAACATTTTCTCGGATTTACTTTATGAAGTCGCGGGGGAGAAAATACTTACAGCAGATGAACTTCAGACACAGGAGGCATACACGTATACTGCTTCTATCGCGTATAATAATCAAATTCAAATTATAAAACAAATTAAGGCAAAATTTGTGGAGAAAGAGGAATTTTCTGATGCTACTATCCAAGTAAATGAAATGGCCGGACAATATTGGTATGGTTCTAGACCTGGTATGAATGAATCTATAGCAAACTTATGATTTTAAAATTATTCTTGCATTTGAGTAGAAATACCATTATATTTATATTAACAACTATATAAATAAACAATAATTTACGTGAAGGACACACCTTACGTACCATCCCAACGGTACAGGTGTGTCCTTTTTTACGTTCTAGGAGGAAAATATAATGGCAGAAGATAAGACAAACACTCAAACTGTAGAAGAACTTGGAATGGCTTTTGAAACAGAGAATCCACAAGGTGACACGGTGTTAGAAACAAACTTTAATCAATTTGAGCGAGTACGTGATCATGAACTAGAGGAATTAGCCCGTATGAAACGTGAGCGTACTGTAGGAAAAGGCTTAATTACAGTCGTATCCGAAAAGCTATTCCCAACTAAAAACGGAAAGTCTGAGCGTATACAAGTACTTACAATGCAAATTGGTACTCATACAACAGCATATTGCCCCATTACAGA
>NZ_VLTE01000097.1:0-75666 GCF_007558965.1 Bacillus sp. HY001
CGCTTCAAGCAAGATTTGCTCATGTTGCGGAGTAAAATACGACCATTCAGTTCAACCAGAAGGACAGTGGAGTTTAAAAATACGTGAGTGGTGTTGTGTTTCCTGCAATAGCCATCACGATAGAGATTTGAATGCTTCGATAAATTTATCAAGATGGGTAAAATAATTGCTTGATAATAGGAGGTAACGATACTGCCTCGTGTGGAGTGTTATACCCCTCGTCCCTTCGGGGTTGCGAGAACACTTTGAAGCACTAACTTGTGTAAATTTGATTGAATTGTATAGATTTAGTTAAGTTTATCGTATCGGGATGCTTGGGGGAAGATGTTGAGAAGTTTACGTTTAAAAATTGCGGTAGTATTTTCGGTGCTTATTTCTATGATGTTTGTAATATTAGGTACAGCTATGTATCAATTACAGAAAGAGAAGGAAGTGCGCTCCTTAGACCAGTATTCTCAAAATACGATGGATCTTGTGACAGAGCAACTTACGACATTTGTTCAAAGAACGGATGAAGATATGGGATATTATGCGAACAGTGAGATGGTTCGTAATATACTTCAAGACGGAGTTACTCCAGAAGAAGAAGCGTTTTTGACGAAAGAGTTTTCGGAGTACAAAAAGAATCATCCTGGCATTTTAGACTTATATATTGGTACGAAAGATAAAAAAACATTAAGTGCCAATCTTGCTGAAGGTGGACAAGTGCCAGAAGGATATGATCCAACGACAAGACCATGGTATAAAGACTCAGAAGCTGATGTGAAAAAGGTTCACTGGGGACAACCTATGTATGAAATTGCAACAGGTAAGTTAAGCGTGGGAGTTTCTAAAGCAATTACAGCTCAAGATGGATCTGTATTAGGTGTTGTTGCGATGGATGTATCACTTGGAACAATTCAGAAGTTACTTCATAATATTCAATACAATAATGGCGGAGAAATGTTTATTATAAATGATAAAAGTATGGCTCTTGTTTACCCAGAGAAAATAGGGAAAGATGTTTCGAAAGAGCCACTTGTGAAGAGTTTAAATAAAGAGGTAACAAAATATGCTGTCACTACATTAAAGGGTGAAGATGTAGTTGTTTATAGCCAGTCATTTGATTTGATGAAATGGAAAATAGGAATTTTTTATCCGAAAGAAACGATTGATGGGCTATTAAATAGTACGAGAAATACAGTCCTTATAATGGCATGTATTAGCTTATTAGTTGGAATCATAGCTTCATACTTGTTCTCAAGAAGGTTAGCAAGACCGTTGCAACTATTAACGAATCACGTTCAAAAAGTAGCAGAAGGTGATTTAACGTTGCAAATGAAAGTGACTAGTAAGGATGAAGTTGGAGAGCTGACGAATCACTTTAATCATATGGTTGAGCAAATGAATGAAATGGTAAGCAAAATTAAAAATAGTGTATCAACAGTGCAGCAATCAACGAATAATCTACATTATTTAACGACTGAAACTGTAGCTGCTAGTAGAGAAGTGTCAGGTGCAATGGATGATGTGAGCGGAGGAGCGTCTACTCTTGCTAATAGTGTAGATGAAGTTTCAGAGCAGCTCGAGAATATGGCGCAGTCAGTGGAACAAATGAATCAATCCGTTGGTGAAATAAAAGGAGTGGCTGGCAAAGCTGAAGAGGCATCTAAGCAAGGATTAAATACGATGCGTAATTTAGTTCGTACAAGGGGCCAGTCATCTTCGATTGTTGTTCATACAGAGGAAGCCTCCGGAAAGTTAGAGCAAAGAGTTGGATCGATTCAAAATGTTGTAGAGCTTATAAAAGGTATTTCGGATCAAACGAATTTACTTGCTTTAAATGCTTCAATCGAGGCGGCACGTGCAGGTGAACAAGGTAAAGGCTTTGCTGTTGTTGCTGAAGAGGTTCGGAAATTAGCGGAACAATCAAAAGATGCAACAGTAGAAATTGCGACGATGATTGGTGATGTACAAGTAGAGGTAAGACGAGTTGTAGAAGTTGTAAGTAAGTTGAAAGACATTGCGGATATACAAAATAAAGTGACGACAGAGGCAGAAACGGAATTCCGTACAATTATGTCAGTTGTAAATACAATTAGTACTTCAGTGGAACAAATTGTAGAAGAGGTATATAACATTGGTCATGAGCAAGGAGAAATTACAACGGTAATGCATACAATTGCTGGTACGAGTCAAGAAAGCGCAGCTGTTTCGGAAGAGGTAAATGCTGCAACTGAATCTCAAGTGAATCATCTAGAAAAGGTAGCTCATACGATGGAAAGTTTGACGGAGCACATGAGAGACTTAGAAAGATTAGTTGAGCAATTTAAAATACAGGAATAACAAATTAGTAAAATGATGAGTATTTCGGTAAAATAGACAATGGATATATAAGAAGCAAGTAATAGGAGGAAGACTACTATGGCAATTGTTGACGTATCGATTATTCCAGTAGGAACGGGTAATCCAAGTGTTAGTGAATATGTAGCAGAAGTACAAAAGGTGTTAGAGAAAAATGCAGATCGCGTGAAATATCAATTAACACCAATGAATACAATTATTGAAGGAGATCTTCCTGTCATTCTAGAAGTTATTCAACAAATGCATGAAGTTCCATATACGAAAGGTGCACAGCGCGTTGCGACAACAATTCGTATCGATGATCGTCGTGATAAAGTAAGCACAATGGAGAAGAAATTAAACTCTGTTCGATCAAAATTATAAGAAAAAGCAGCGACCTCCGCTGCTTTTTTCATATAGGAGGTAGATAAGATGAGTGAAAAATTTAACGAACAATTTGATGGGTTGTTAGAGAAATACACGGAACTATTACTTGGAGAGAGCAATGAAGAGAGAAAAGAACAGGTGCAGAAGTGGGCACTGTATTCTTACATAGCTAAGACGATGCCGGCTTTAGTGAAGCATTGGAATGAGACTTACCCTGATGCGAAAGAAGAGATGGTACAGTTAATTACAGATATTAAAAGGCTGAATGAAGAGAAGAGAAATGAGCAATAAAAAAACTTGAGATAAATATAATCTTAAGTTTTCTGCATTAATATCCTTATATAATTTACATGGAATATAAAGGGTTTTATAAGCATGTCGAATATTTTCGACATGCTTATTTTGTGCCTAGTAAATTCGTTTTTTCTAAATGTCGAAAAATATTTCCTACATATTTATAAGCGAAAATATAGGGTTTTAAATGTTTTTATAGTATTTTATAAATTATCTAAATAATTATTTGTATCCAATAATTTTAAACAATGATATAATTTTGAAGAGGGGTAAAAAACAGATAAATCACAGTCATAGGGGTGAATTACATGGAACAATTAATGCGAAATTCGTTTCTTTTCTTGTCAAAAAATAAAGCGCTAACAAAACTGGCTAAAAAGTACGGTTTACGCTTTGGTGCAGGTCGCTTTGTCGCAGGGGAAACGATTGAATTAGCGACAGCTGCAATTAAAGCATTAAATAAGCAAGGTCTTTGTGTAACGATCGATTATTTAGGTGAATTCGTTGATAACGAAGCGGAAGCAAATGAAATGGCTAGCGAATCGATTGAAGCGATTCGTGCAATTGGAAGAGAAGGTCTTAATTCACAGCTTTCTTTAAAAATGACTTCTATGGGATTAGATATCTCTGATGAAATCGTAATGAACAATATGCGCCGTATTTTAGAAGCTGGAAAAGAAAATGGTGTGTTTATTACAATTGATATGGAAGACTATACGCGCTGTGGGAAAACAATTGAGATCTTTAAACAATTAAAATCTGAATACGATAATATTGGTACAGTTATTCAAGCCTACCTTTATCGTACAGAAAAAGATATGGAAGAATTAAATGCTTATAGTCCGAATTTACGTCTTGTAAAAGGAGCTTATAAAGAACCTGAAGAGGTAGCGTTCCCGGATAAGAAAGATGTAGATGATAACTATAAAAAAATTATTAAAATGCACTTATTAAATGGAAATTATACTGCAATTGCTTCACATGACGAAGCGATTATTGAATATACGAAAAAACTTGCCGAAGAACACAATATTCCAAGAGACCAATTTGAATTCCAGATGTTATATGGTATTCGTAATGAGCGTCAACTTGAGCTAGTAAAAGAAGGTTACAAGATGCGTGTTTACGTACCTTATGGAAACGACTGGTATGGCTACTTCATGCGTCGTCTAGCAGAGCGTCCAGCAAACGTTGCGTTCGTATTAAAAGGTATGGTTAAAAAATAACCAAGGAGAAAATACTCCTTGGTTATTTTAATTGCTGAAATGCGTAATGTGCCATTTTCTTCGTATCGGGATATAGTTGCGTACGAGTAGAAGATAATACAACATTAATGACGCGTTTACCGTCTTTTTCATCCACTGTTACGACCGTATATTTTCCGAGTGCTGACAGACCGCTTTTACTTCCAATTGCATATGGATCGTCATATAGTTCTTCCCGTCCATAGTTTGCGATGTTTGGAGAGCGTTCTGAAGTATGTAGAGTTGTACGTGTTGAATTCATATATTCTAAAACAACTGGGTACTTTAATGCTTCTTTCGTAATCATAGCAATGTCATATGGTGATACTTTATTTCCGAGTGCATCAGCGCCACTTGCATTTTTGAAAGTCGCATGCTTTGTACCAAGTTCCTTCGCTCTAGCATTCATCATTTTTACAAATTCATTTTTTGATCCTGCGATATGTTCTGCGATGGATTCGGCTATTGGGTCTGCACTAATGATAAGCATCAGTTTTAATGCCTCATCACGCTTTAACCTTTCCCCAGCACGAAGTTTAATTTTCTTACTTTGACTTTCTGTTTTTATTGCGTTCTCTGTAATCGTAATTTCTTCATCTTCTTTTACATTCTCTAGTAAAAGAAGGGTTGTCATCATTTTGGCTATACTAGCCGGATAAGAGCGTTCGTCTTCTCGTTTTCCATACAAAATTTCACCTGTGTCTGCATCGATTGTAATGGCGTATTGTCCAGTGATGCTAGGTTGATCGGCTCTTACAGCTTGTTGTCTTTGGGCGTAAGAGAAGAAAATCATCCCTGTAAATAGTGTAGCAATCATTACAATCATAACTATTGTTCGTTTCATCATCGTTCCCTCTTTTGTTTTCCATATGTACAAATAAATTGGGCAGAAAAAGCAGCCATTACCCATTATGCCACGTTTTCTGCCCAAAAATATACCGTTATTTTTCGCCCATATTATGCTTCTTGTATTGTTGGTTATTACCTTGACGGCCCTTTTCCACACCGTGATTATGAGGACCTGCATTTCCGGTTACACTTGCTGCGCTAATTCCAGCTTTTGAAGGGTTCTTCTTAAGTTTTGCCATATATATTCCTCCAGTTTCGTCAGATTATAAAAAGGAAAAGTGTATTTGAGTGAAGAAAATACATACATATAGCATGGGCAAATAAAAGAAAAATATTTATTTCAGAAAATTTTATCAATAAATATATTGCGAAAATTCAAACTGTATCATATATTTATTAGTAGAGGCTCACTCATTGATTGCGACTTATGTCGAAAAATTGAATGAGCATTCATTCAAGAATAGGGGGAGAATTGGATGTTCCAAATTAAAAAGGCTGCTGTTCTAGGTTCAGGCGTAATGGGTTCAGGGATTGCGGCACACTTAGCTAATATTGGTATTCCGACATTATTGCTTGATATTGTACCACCTGCGCTAACAAAAGAAGAGGAAGCGAAGGGACTTACATTAGAACATAAAAGTGTGAGAAATCGTTTTAGTAATACGGCTGTACAAAAACTATTAAAGCAAAAACCAGCTCCTCTGACAGTGAAAGGAAATCTAGCACTGATTGAAGCAGGTAACTTAGAAGATGATCTTGAGCGTCTAGCTGATGTTGATTGGATTATTGAAGTAGTAGTTGAAAACTTAGATATTAAAAAGAAACTATTTGAAAAAGTAGATGCTGTTCGTAAACCGGGTTCTATTGTAAGCTCGAATACGTCAGGCATTTCAGTAGAAAAAATGGCAGAAGGTCGTTCAGACGACTTCCAGAAACACTTCTTAGGTACACACTTTTTTAACCCACCACGATATTTAAAACTTCTAGAGGTAATACCGACGAAAGAAACAGATCCACAAGTATTAAGCTTCATGAAATTATTTGGCGAAGACGTTCTTGGAAAAGGCGTTGTTATCGCAAAAGACACACCAAACTTTATTGGAAACCGCATCGGTACGTACGGTTTATTAGTAACTCTTCAAGAGATGATAAAACGCGGCTATAGCATTGGGGAAGTTGATTCTGTAACAGGCCCACTTATTGGTCGTCCGAAGAGCGCAACGTTCCGTACATTAGATGTTGTTGGTTTAGATACATTCGTACACGTTGCAAATAACGTATATGAAAACGTACAAGAAGAAGAGCGTGATGTATTTAAAGTACCAGCTTTCATGCATGACATGCTTGATAAAAAATGGCTTGGAAGCAAGACAGGTCAAGGCTTCTTCTTAAAACAAGGAAAAGAAATTTTAGAATTAAATCCTGAAACGATGGAATATGAAGCACGCAAAAAATTAAAAGCTGCATCTATCGAGTTAAGTAAACAAGAAAAAGGTTTATCGAATAAATTGAAAGCGCTTGTATACGCGAAAGACCGCGCAGGAGAGTTGTTATGGAATATCATTACACCGACTCTTTTATACTCTGCAAAACTTCATAAAGAAATTGCTGACGATATCGTTGCAATTGACCAAGCGATGAAGTGGGGCTTCGGCTGGGAGCAAGGACCATTTGAAGTTTGGGATGCAATCGGCGTTGAAAAGTCCGTTCAAAAGATGGAAGAAAACGGCGTAGTTGTTCCGACTTGGGTGAAAGAAATGGTAGAGAAAGGTTTCACTACTTTCTACAAACATGATAACGGAGATAGCTACTATTACGATAATGGCGAATATAAGCTAATCGAACGTAATAAAAAGGCAATTTCGCTTAAACAATTAAAAGCGAAAAATGGTGTATTAAAGAAAAATAGCGGAGCGAGCTTAATTGATTTAGGTGACGGCATCCTTTGCTTAGAATTCCATTCGAAGAGCAATGCAATTGGTATGGATATTACGCAAATGATTAACTACGCTGTTGATGAAGTAGAAAAAAATTATAAAGGTCTTGTTATCGGTAACCAATCGAAGAACTTCTGCGTTGGTGCGAACTTAGCAATGATCTTAATGGAAGCACAAGATGACAACTACTTTGAAATTGAGTGGGTTGTGAAAAACTTCCAAGATGCAATGACGAAAATTAAATACTCTTCTAAGCCAGTTGTAGCAGCTCCATATGGTATGACGCTTGGCGGAGGTACAGAAGTATGCTTACCAGCAGCGAGCATTCAAGCTTCTAGTGAAACATATATGGGCTTAGTAGAAGTTGGTGTTGGCTTAATCCCTGGCGGAGGCGGTAATAAAGAGCTATACATTAAACACTT
Organism: Bacillus sp. HY001; assembly: GCF_007558965.1. Lineage (NCBI taxonomy): Bacteria > Bacillati > Bacillota > Bacilli > Caryophanales > Bacillaceae > Bacillus > Bacillus sp. HY001. The sequence goes on from NZ_VLTE01000097.1 coordinate 7,456, forward strand.
AAACAAAATGCCAAACGGTGTAGAGTTTGATCTGCAAAAAGTTGCGAATAAAGTATTCGAATCTGTAGCGATGGCGAAAGTTTCTACATCAGCACAAGAAGCTGTAGCGAACAACTTCTTAGGCGATAAAGACGGTATTAGTGTGAATGGTGATCACTTACTATATGATGCGAAACAAAAAGCACTTTCTTTATATGAAGCGGGTTATAAAGCACCGATTCGCAAAAAGATACCAGTTGTTGGTGAAACAGGCTATGCAACGCTTGTACTTGGTGCAGAAGCAATGCATTTATCAGGTTACATTTCTGAACATGATCTTCACATTGCGAAGAAACTTGCATATGTCATTGCGGGCGGAAAAGTACCGTACGGAACAGAAGTTGATGAGCAGTATTTATTAGATGTAGAACGTGAAGCATTTATTAGCTTAGTAAGTGAGATGAAATCACAAGCAAGAATGCAGCACATGCTTGTAAAAGGAAAGCCATTACGTAACTAATAACGAGGGGAGATATCGTTCATGAGAGAAGCTGTCATTGTTGCGGGAGCAAGAACACCAATTGGAAAAGCAAAGAGGGGTTCATTAAAAACAGTTCGTCCTGACGATCTAGGGGCGTTAGTAGTAAAAGAAACGTTAAAGCGTGCGAATTATGAAGGACCAATCGATGATTTAATTTTCGGTTGTGCAATGCCAGAAGCAGAGCAAGGTTTAAATATGGCTCGTAATATCGGCGGATTAGCGGGACTTTCTTACGATGTTCCAGCTATTACGATTAACCGTTACTGTTCTTCAGGTTTACAAAGTATCGCTTACGGAGCAGAGCGCATTATGCTTGGTCATTCGGAAGCGGTATTATCAGGCGGAGCGGAATCAATGAGTTTAGTTCCGATGATGGGACACGTTGTTCGTCCGAATAGTCGCCTTGTAGAAGCGGCTCCAGAATATTATATGGGCATGGGACATACAGCAGAGCAAGTTGCTGTGAAATATGGAATTTCTCGTGAAGAGCAAGATGCATTTGCAGTAAGAAGTCATCAACGTGCTGCGCAAGCATTAGCTGCAGGAAACTTTGCTGATGAAACAGTATCTGTAGATGTAACGTTACGTACTGTTGGATCAAACAACAAACTGCAAGAAGAAACAATCATTTTCGCACAAGACGAAGGTGTAAGAGCAGAAACGACGCTAGACATTTTAGGTAAATTACGTCCAGCATTTAACGTTCGCGGTTCTGTAACAGCTGGTAACTCTTCACAAATGAGTGATGGTGCAGCATCAGTATTATTAATGGATCGTGAAAAAGCAGTGAGTGATGGCATGAAACCACTTGCGAAATTCCGTTCATTCGCAGTAGCTGGCGTACCACCAGAAGTAATGGGAATCGGCCCAATCGCTGCAATTCCAAAGGCATTAAAATTAGCTGGTTTAGAGCTATCTGATATTGGCTTGTTCGAACTAAACGAAGCGTTCGCTTCACAATCGATCCAAGTTATTCGCGAACTTGGTTTAGATGAAGAAAAAGTAAACGTAAACGGCGGTGCAATCGCACTTGGACATCCACTTGGCTGTACAGGGGCAAAACTAACACTATCTCTTATTCACGAAATGAAACGCCGCAACCAACAATTCGGTATCGTAACAATGTGTATCGGTGGCGGAATGGGAGCAGCGGGAGTGTTTGAATTACTATAAAAAGTGGAAGTGGCTTGCTCAGAACAGGAGGGCGTTGGAAGCCCTGACGAAGAGGCGCTTTTTGCCTCACAGGAAGGGGTGAAACGACCGACTGTTTTAGCCACTGGAACTGGATTATGAAAAAAAGTGGAAGCGGCTCGTTCAGAATGTGAGGGGGATGGAGCTTCAGACGTAGAGGCGCTCTTTGCCTCGCAGGAAGAAGCGAAGCCACCGAACATTCTAGCCGCTGGAACTGGACTATAAAGAATGGAAGCGACAAAGGTTTATAAAAACAAAAGGGAGAGCTAGCTTCTTTCAAAATGAGAGAAGCAGCTCATGAAAATATGAAGGAGGAAATTTTCATGGAAAAAACAGTAGGAAGTGCGGTTAAAGGCGGTAGCTTTTTAGTTGATGAGATTACAATTGATCAAGTGTTTACGCCAGAAGATTTTTCATCTGAGCATAAAATGATTGCGAAAACGACAGAGGACTTTATCGTAAATGAAGTTCTTCCAGAGCTTGAATATTTAGAGCAACACGAGTTTGATCGTTCTGTTCGTCTTTTAAAAGAAGCTGGGGAACTTGGTTTATTAGGCGCTGACGTACCAGAAGAGTACGGCGGAATTGGCCTTGATAAAGTAAGCTCAGCGTTAATCGCAGAGAAATTCTCTCGCGCTGGTGGTTTTGCAATTACTCACGGTGCTCACGTAGGTATCGGATCTTTACCAATCGTATTATTCGGTAACGAAGAGCAAAAGAAAAAGTATTTACCATTACTTGCAACTGGTGAAAAATTAGCTGCATACGCATTAACTGAGCCAGGTTCAGGATCTGATGCATTAGGTGCAAAAACAACTGCACGTTTAAATGCAGAAGGTACACATTACGTATTAAATGGTGAAAAACAGTGGATTACAAACTCTGCATTCGCTGACGTATTTATTGTATACGCAAAAATTGATGGAGAGCACTTCTCAGCATTTATCGTAGAGAAAGAATATGCTGGTGTATCTACAAGCCCAGAAGAAAAGAAAATGGGTATTAAATGTTCATCAACTCGTACGTTAATTTTAGAAGATGCATTAGTACCGAAAGAAAACTTACTTGGTGAAATCGGTAAAGGTCATATTATCGCGTTCAACATTTTAAACATCGGCCGTTATAAATTAGGTGTTGGTACAGTTGGATCTGCGAAACGTGCAGTAGAAATTTCAGCACAATATGCAAACCAACGTCAACAGTTCAAACAACCAATCGCTCGCTTCCCATTAATTCAAGAGAAACTTGCGAATATGGCAGCGAAAACATATGCAGCTGAAAGCTCTGTATACCGTACAGTAGGTTTATTTGAAAGCCGCATGAGCACATTATCTGAAGAAGAAGTAAAGGACGGTAAAGCAGTAGCAGCTTCTATCGCTGAATATGCAATCGAGTGCTCTTTAAATAAAGTATTCGGTTCTGAAGTATTAGATTATACAGTAGATGAAGGTGTTCAAATTCACGGTGGTTACGGATTTATGGCAGAGTACGAGATTGAAAGAATGTACCGCGATTCTCGTATTAACCGTATTTTTGAAGGAACGAACGAAATTAACCGCCTAATCGTACCAGGTACGTTCTTACGTAAAGCGATGAAAGGTGAATTACCACTTCTTCAAAAAGCACAAAAATTACAAGAAGAGTTAATGATGATGATGCCAGAAGAAGTAGGCGATGAGCCATTAGCACTTCAAAAATATTTAGTAACTAACGCGAAGAAAATTGGTTTAATGGTAGCTGGATTAGCTGCTCAAAAATACGGTAAAGCATTAGATAAAGAGCAAGAAATTCTTGTGAATATCGCTGACATCGTAAGCAACCTATACGCAATGGAGTCAGCTGTTCTTCGTACAGAAAAAGCGATTAAAACAACTGGTCTTGAAAAGAATAAGCAAAAAGTGTTATACACTGAAGTATTCTGCCAAGAAGCATTCAACGAAATCGAAGCAGATGCGAAAGAAACACTTATCGCAGTTGAAAACGGCGACATGCTGCGCATGATGTTATCATCATTACGTAAATTAACTCGCCACACACCACTTAACGTAATTCCGAAGAAACGTGAAATCGCTGCGAAAATTTTAGAAGATGAGCGTTACACAGTTTAATAGCTGTAAAGAAAAGTAGTCGTATAAACGGCTACTTTTCTTTTTTTTGTAAAAATGAAATTTTTAGTGACAAAAAACTAATACCATTAGTATAATAAAACTAATGGTATTAGTTTTCGTGAAAAGGGAGATGGAAATATGAGAATGATACATGAAAAAACGGTATATCAATTGTCATTTTTACCAAGAGTGTTTCCTGTGAATTGTTACTTTGTGGAGGAAGAAGATGGTTTAACTTTAATTGATGCGGCTTTGCCATATAGCGCAAAAGGTATTTTACAGGCGGCTGAGAACATAGGGAAACCCATTACTAAGATTGTATTAACGCATGCGCATGATGATCACATCGGTGCATTAGACGCATTAAAGGAAGTACTTCCTAATGTTCCAGTCTATATTTCTAAGCGGGACGCAAAGCTGTTAGAAGGAGATACGACGTTACAAAAGGATGAACCGAATATACCGATAAAAGGTGGTGTACCTAAAAAAGTAAAAACGGTCCCTGATGTGTTATTGGAAGATGGCGACCGAGTTGGATCGCTTCTTGCGATTATGACACCGGGACATACGCCAGGCTCCATGTCGTTTCTTGATGTACGGAATAAAGTTCTTATTGTCGGGGATGCATTCCAAACAAGAGGAGGTATGGCTGTTTCGGGACAAATGAAATTTTGGTTTCCGTTTCCTGCGATGGCAACGTGGAGCAAAGAAATATCATTACAAAGTGCAGAGAAGTTAAGCGAATATGAGCCTTCCTTGCTTGCGGCAGGACATGGAAAAATGATAAAGGACCCAGGCACTGCAATAAAAATTGCTATTAAGGAAGCTAAGCAAAATATAGAAAGTAGAAAAGAGGGGTAATTGATGTCACCGAGAATCGGACTTACATTACAGAAAATTGTAGAAACAGCGGTAGAAATTGCGGATGAAAATGGAATACAAGAAGTAACGTTAGCTTCATTAGCGCAAAGATTAGGGGTACGTTCACCCTCGCTATACAATCATGTGAAAGGTTTACAAGATGTACGGAAAAATCTTGGTATGTACGGAATCAAACAGCTGCATAACAGACTGGAAGAAGCGGCTGAGGGTAAACGTATGGATGAAGCAATTCATGCTTTAGGAGAAGCGTATGTAGCATTCGTACGCAAACATCCTGGACTGTATGAAGCAACTTTTTTACGAGATGAAGAAGTAAGAAAAGCAGGTGACGGAATTGTAAATCTTTGTCTTCATGTTTTACAACAGTACGGCTTAGAAGGAGAGAATGCACTTCATGCGACACGTGGATTCAGAAGTATTTGTCATGGATTTGCGTCGATTGAACAGCAAGGTGGATTTGGTCTGCCATTAGATTTAGATACAAGTTTACATGTATTATTGGAAACGTTTATTAAAGGATTACGTGAATAAGAAGCAAGGCAAACAAAAACCTTAGAAGTGATTCTAAGGTTTTTTAGTACATATGATTTTAAAAGAACGGTAGGCTTTTTCTCGTTAAAGGATATCATTTTGCAGGTTTGAAAAATGTATATATCGCTAAGAAAAAGCAAACGAAACTGAATGCGATGGGATCTTGATATGGACTAGGCTCAGAACCCTTCTGGATTTCTGTAAGGAAGTCATGTGTTTTCATGTTCATTGCTCCTTTATATAAGAATATTTTTAATGAAACTAACACTTACTAATAGGGTGGCACTAATAAATACTAGGAAAAAGGTAGTGTTACGATTTTTATAATTGTTAAGTGCTATAAATAGAAAACAAACGAGAAATAAAATATGCAAAGGTATAGAAGTGAACAGTGGTTTTGAAGTTAATATATCAATTAATAATTTTACATATAGGATTGCGTAAACGATAAAGAAGATAACTTTAAAATATTTTTGCATAAGCATACCTTCCTCCTATGTTTTTTGATTTGTATTTTTATGTAATTATAACATTTTTTGTATGTATAAATAGATGTGATTGATTTGAAATGTAAGAAATTTTTTAATGAATACAATCAAAAAATAGCTAAATACTAACAGTGAACGAACAAAGAAAGGTAGGAGTATTCTATGCAAAACTTAACAGAGCTTGAAGTAGAAAATTTACGTCATTTAATCGGTGGACATGCAACAATTATTAACAAGTTGGAGCAGTATGCACAGACGTGTACAGATCCACAATTGAAACAAATGTTACAAAAGGATGCGCAAGATGCACGAAATACGAAACAACAATTAATGACTTTCCTAGGATAGGAGGAAGCGACAGATGAATGAAAAAGATATGGTAAATGATTATTTGGCAGGGTTAAATGCAAGTTTAACAAGTTATGCAAATTATATTTCTCAGTCTGATAACGAACAGTTGCATCAAACGTTAATTCAAATTCGTAATCAAGATGAGATGCGTCAACGTAATATGTATGAGTACGCAAAGCAAAAAAGTTATTATAAACCAGCTGCACCTGCGAATCCAATGATTGTCCAGCAATTAAAAAGCCAATTAAGTGCGGAATAATGGGATGAAAAAACGAGCGAATGAAGTCGCTCGTTTTTTTGTTTTGGGCATGTCAATATATACATGATAAATATTTTTCCAGTTGTAACAAATATGACGAAAATGGAATATAACAATTCACAAAAAGGACAAAAGTTTGCTCAATATTTCACAAAGTATCCATGGTTTATATCGTGGGAATCTCTATAATTAGGAGTGTAAAGAACAAAAGAAATAGATTATATGATCAATTAGGAGAGATTGCTATGAAACGAAATACAAGAAAAATTGCAATTATCGGTACTGGATTAGTTGGATCAAGTTGTGCATATTCCATTGTGAATCAAGGCATTTGCGAAGAGCTATTATTAATTGATATAAATCATGAACGTGCAGTTGGGGAAGCAATGGATTTATCACACTGCATTAACTTTACAAATACAAGAACAAAAGTATATGCAGGAAGTTATGAAGACTGCAAAGATATGGATATCGTTATTATTACAGCAGGACCGGCACCAAAGCCTGGACAAAGTCGCTTAGATACTTTAGGAGCGAGTGCGAAGATTATGGAAAGTATTGTTGGCGGCGTAATGGAAAGTGGATTTGATGGTATTTTCTTACTTGCATCGAACCCAGTTGATATTATTACATATCAAGTGTGGAAATTATCTGGATTACCTAGAAATCGTGTGATCGGTACTGGTACATCACTAGATTCTTCTCGCTTAAGAACAATTTTATCTGAGATGTTACATGTAGATCCTCGTAGTATTCATGGGTATTCATTAGGAGAACATGGTGATTCCCAAATGGTTGCTTGGTCTCACGTAACTGTTGGTGGAAAGCCAATTCTACAAATTTTAGAAGAGAAAAAAGACAAATTTGGTGAAATAGATTTAGATGAAATTGTTGAGAAGACTGCAAAAGCTGGATGGGAAATTTATAAACGAAAAGGTACTACTTATTACGGAATCGGAAATTCTCTAGCATATATTGCGAGCTCAATCTTTAACGATGATCACCGTGTCATTGCTGTATCAGCCATTTTAGATGGGGAGTACGGTGAATACGATATTTGCACAGGAGTACCAGCTATTATTACTAGAGACGGTATAAAAGAAATTGTAGAACTAAACTTAACAGAGGATGAAGAATCTCGATTCGCAAAATCAAACGATATTTTACGTGATTATATGAAAACAATTGGTTACTAACTTATAGGAGAAGGTGAAACAAATGAAGGAATATATAATGTCTCGTGTATTTAAAGCATCAGCTGGAATCGCACAAGGTATTTTCGTATCCCTTGGAATTGGTTTACTAATCGAAAATATAGGAAGAATTGTTGATATTCCATTGCTGATTACAATCGGAGTTGTTGCAAAATCACTTATGGCACCAGCCATTGGTGCCGGAATTGCTTTTATGCTCGGTGCAAACGGTCTTGTAATCTTCTCGGCTATGGTAGCTGGAGCGATTGGTGCCGGATCCATTTCAATTACTGAAGCAGGTCTAATCATTAAAACAGGTGAGCCAATCGGTGCACTATTAACAGCAACTTTAGCTGTATATATTGGTAAACGTTTAAGCGGGAAAACTGCATTAGATATGATGCTCGTTCCATTTGCGGCCATATTAGGTTCTGGTTTAGTCGGTATTTGGTTATCTCATAATATTACTCCTGTTTTAAATACAATTGGAGCATTTATTAAAGATAGCTCAGCTGGTAGCCCGTTCATTGCTTCTATCGTGATTGCAGTCGTTTGGGGACTATTACTTATCTCTCCAGCTTCATCAGCTGCGTTAGCGATCGCACTTAGCTTAGACGGTGTTGCAGGTGGTGCTGCTCTTGCCGGCTGCGTTGCTCAGTTTATCGGATTCTCTGTTATCTCAGCGAAAGAAAATAATTTAGGCGGTATATTAGCTCAGGCTCTTTGTACTCCGAAAGTACAGTTGCCAAATATCACTAAAAATCCAATGATTCTCGTCCCAACTGTTGTCGCCAGTGCTATAGTTGGTCCTGTATCCGCATTAATTTTCCAACTGGAAGCAGGAAAAGAAATTGCAGGTCTTGGATTAAGCTCTCTTATCGCACCAATTAATTTAATTTCCAGCGAAGGATGGGAAGTTGTCCCAGCGATGGTAATCACTTATATCATCATTCCAGTAGCTGTTTCTTATATACTTTACATTGCTCTTAAAAAAGCAGGTCGTATTCACTCTGGTGATATGACTGTACCGCAATCTTAAATTGAAAATCTCCCTTTATATAGAGAAAAGCAGACTGTAGAAGCCACAGTCTGCTTTTTTGTTATGTTACATTTTATGATTTTGTTTTACTGGAACACGTACAGTTTCTTTTGCTAATAATAACTGAACGCCGAAGTAAAGTATGCTTGCAAGCGTCATGCCAGAGATGGCGTCTACAAACGCGTGTTGCTTCGTAAATAGTGTTGATAAAATAATAAGCGTACCGAAGAACATAAGGATATAATATTCAAAAGCATGTTGTTCTCTACGTCTAAAGGCAGCTAGCATAATGATGAAGGTAGTAAGTACGTGAATGCTAGGGAAACAGTTTACCGGTTGATCGATACTATAAATATAGCGGACTAGTTCGGAAAATACGTCTGATCCAACGACTGTTGGACGTGGTACAGTTGTCTGCCAAAAATAATAAATAGAAAAACAAGCAAGTTTTCCAAGAATGATACTACTTAAAGTGACATAATATTGTTTTCGATCTGCAAAGCAGTAATAAATAAGTGCGCCGTATAAGTAAGGGAACCAAAGTAAATAAGGAATAATAAATGCTTTCACAAATGGAATCCAATCATCTACTACAGTTGTGACATCTACTGCGTGAACAGCCGATTTATTTAATACATCGTAAAGGGGACTTACGAGTACGAGTAGAAGTATATAACTTAACGGAAGAAAAGATGAAAGTTTAAATTTCTTCATGATAATCTCCTATGTTTAGTAATGTAAGTAAATTCAATTGATTATAATATAGAAACGTAATTTGAGCTATCGATTTTACTTACATTTTCTTGAATGAACCTTACGTTTTTGTCACTTGACTGAAAAGAAGGGGAGGGTGCTATATGAAGCGTTTATCGTATTTCTTATTTTTTATATTGATATGCCTAGTGAGTGCTGGGTGTGCAAAGGATAAAGAAGGAGAGAAATTAGAATATAACGGAAGAGCACTCGTAATTGGAGTTGTTGGAGAGAAACCGAAAGATACGTTTAGGAATATAAAGTTTGAGGAAATAAAGTTAGAGGAACTGGAAAAGAAATCTAAGGAAGTGGATGGTTTTCTCATAATGAAAGATCACTTTCAAGAGGCCTCAACTGAGCAGTATAAAAGTGTATTTTCATCGCTAAAGAAACCAGTGTTTTTTATCGGTTTGCAAGATAAATCATATTCAACGTTTATTACAAAAGGGATAGATTATAACAGTGCACGAAAAGATGTAAATGCTATGTATACGCAAGGCTTTGCGAATATCGGAAGTGGTGAAGGACAACAATGGGCAGTTGGTTTATCGAATGGTGGAAATACGGAAGAAAGTATTCATAATATGTATATCGTCGTATTTCAAACAATTGCCGATTACTTGAATAGATGATGAAGGAGCCTGTAAACGAGGCTTCTCCTTTATTTCGCATGCAGGAATCGGTTATATAGTGGTTCAAATGATTCCATTGTTATGAGGTTACTAGTAGGGCCTTTTTATTAACAGTAATTCCTCAATATGCAAGAAATATGCAAATATGCATATTGTATTTATTTGGATATTTTGTATGTTAAAATTAAATATAAGGATTTTTATATGTAGGGAACTGAACTCAGAAATATCCAATGAACTTTGAGAGGTGTTGTATGTTTAAAAACAAGAAATTAATTCGTTTTGGTCTAACATTACTTGTATGTTTATTTGTAATTGATTTTACAATTAGTTATTTTCAAACATATCTTGAATCAGCGGCAGGTATTAAATGGGTAGTCTCAGAAACTTGGAGAACTATTTTGTTAGATGCCCCTGAAAGTATATTGGTTATTTTAGGCGCAATTGCTTTATATGATTTTACAAAAGAAACATCGCCAAAAGACGCATCCATTTAAATGCGTCTCTTTTCTTTGCAGTAATTTCTTCAACATCATGGAATACTCTCATTATTACGGCCAAAATCGTTAGTTTCTTTCATCTGTACGCCTTTGTCATGTAAAGTGTTTCCAGATTTTGTGACTATAGGATGAAGTGGTTAAATAAACGTTTGTTTAAGATATATGTTCGGTAGGAAGAAACTGATATAGCCCAAGGGTTAATGAAGGAAAATGTTGAATTAATCAAACGTTTGTTTAAGATGTATGTTCGATAGGGAAAAATCGATACAGCTCAAGGGTTAACAAAGAAAAAATGAGGATTAATCAAACGTTTGTTTAAGATGTATGTTCGGTAGGAAGAAATCGATGCGGATCAAGGGCTAATAAAGAAAAATAGGGAGTTAATCAAACGTTTGTTTAAGATATATGTTCGGCGAGTGATAAGAGAAGAATCAAAAAAATTATATATTTATTTTTTCTTAACAAATGGCGGAAAAATAAGAAAAATTTGCAGGATTATTAAAAATTATCACGAAATAAGTAAAAGTTTAGCGAATAATCGTTTGAAATAATAAAACGTTTTCTATATGATAAAGGTAAAGGTTAGTAAAAAAGTAGGTGAATTTATGACAGTAACATTTTATTCATATCCAAAGTGTGGCACATGTCAAAAAGCAAAGAAATGGTTTGAGGCAAACGATGTAGCATATGAGATGATTCATATTGTTGAAAATCCACCATCAAAAGAAGATTTACGTAATTTACATGAAAAAAGTGAATTACCATTAAAAAAATTCTTTAATACAAGTGGAATGCGTTACCGCGAACTTGGTCTGAAAGATAAGTTAAAGGATGCAAGTGAAGACGAAATGTACGAACTTTTAGCATCTGATGGCATGTTGATTAAACGTCCAATCGTAACAAATGGAACGAATGTAACACTTGGTTTTAACGAAGAGCAGTTTGAAAGTGTGTGGAAAAAGTACCAATAAGGTATTTTTACATAATTAATACATTCACTGGAGGTACAGTCATGAGCATTCCAAATAATTTACGTTACTCTGAAGAACACGAATGGGTAAAAACTGAAGGTAATGAAGTTGTTATCGGTATTACTCACTTTGCACAAGGTGAGCTAGGCGATATCGTATTCGTTGAACTTCCTGAAGTAGGTGCAACAATCGAAGCTGACGAGCCATTCGGAAGCGTAGAATCTGTTAAAACAGTTTCTGAGTTATATGCACCTGTAAGTGGTAAAGTTGTAGCAGTAAACGAAGAATTAAGTGACCAACCAGAACTTGTTAACGAATCTCCATACGAGGGTGCATGGATGGTTAAAGTTGAACTTTCTGATGCAAGCCAAGTTGAGAAGTTATTAACTGCTGAAAAATATGCAGAAATGACAAACCAAGACTAATTATAGTCTACTAAAGGACAGCCTTTGTGCTGTCCTTTTTTATTTGATGTAAAATAATGAATGTAGAATCATATACTAATTATTGTGTAGGAGAACGTTTTTTGAAAAAACTTTTTCGTCTAAGTTTTTATTGTCCAGCTCCATCTCCTAGCCCTTCATGGCTAAACAGTCGGTTCCGCTTTTCTTTTTGATCTAGCTCCAGCGGCTAGAACAGTCGGTCATTTCACTCCTTCACTTGAGGCAAAGAGCGCCTCTAGTTCAGGAGTTTCAATGCCCTCTTGTTCTGAGCGAGCCGCTTGCGCTTTTCATTGTCTAGCTCCAGCGGCTAGATTGTTCGGTGGCTTCGCTTCTTCCTACAAGGCAAAAAGCGCCTTTACGTCAGAAGCTCCATCCCCCTCACAATCTGAGCGAGCCGCTTCCGCTTTTCTTTTGCAAAAATAAACAGGAAACAACATGAAAATAACGAATATACTATATACTAAGTTAAAGGTTGTATAGTATATGGTGATCGGGTGATGACATATGATTTATGTGGAAAAAGTCATTATTGTAGAAGGTACATCAGATAGAAGAAAGATTGAATCTATTATTCGGGAACCGGTGGAAATTGTTTGTACAAATGGTACAATTGGTTTGTCGAAAATGGATGAGCTCGTTGATCAGTTTTTTGATAAGGAAGTGTATGTACTAGTGGATGCTGATGATGCTGGAGAAAAGTTAAGGAAACAGTTTCGAAAAGAATTTCCGCAAGCAGAGCATATTTATATTGATCGCTCGTACCGAGAAGTGGCAACTGCGCCATCTTCACACTTAGCAAATGTATTATGGGGAGCTGACATTGACGTTTATACAGAATATTTACGGTAAGGAATGATAGAAGTGATTGACTGGACAGGAGCCGAAGCAACAGCCCTAATAGAGAACGAAGAAAAAACAGTGTTATATGTATATACTCCAATGTGTGGAACATGCCAATTAGCAAAAAAGATGTTAACAGTCGTTGAGATGACAATTGGAGACCTCCAAATTGGAATGTTAGATTTAAATTATGCTCCGCATTTAGCGAAAGAGTATGGAATCGAAAGTGTACCGTGTTTACTTGTTTTTGAAAATGGGACACTCATGAAGAAGATATATGCATTTCATTCGGTTGAATATTTATATACGGAATTAAAGTAGGCGGCAAAGTTTTTGCCGCCTCGACATATTTCTCGGGAAATATGTCGAGAGGCAGTGTGGTTACAGTATTTGTCGAGCGAAAGTAACAGGATTGCTCTTTAGTGAGAGGGAATGGTATGTGTAATAGAAAGTGATATGAAGGATGTGATTTAGGGTGAAATTATATTCTTTGCTACAATCATTTGTAAATTACGCTAATGGTCAATATCATTTAGAGCCGCTTTTAAGACAAGGAGAAAAAACGGTTAATTTCCGTTTTGGAGATGAAAGTTGTTCGCTACAAATTTCAAGGGATTATATAGAGCTGCTACATGAGGAAAGAGGAACGGAGCAAATCGTTTGTGTAGATGAAGAAGATGTAAAACAATTGGTGAACGGCAATGTAAGGTTGCAAATGTTAATGAACGATGGACGTGTGCAATATTCGGGAACATACCGAACGATGCTATTAGTCGAATCGATGTTTCATATATGTAAACCGATGTCAGTAGGTGCTTAAAATTCTGAAGGTTCATTTTTTACGAAAATTTCTGTTGACATGGTGTGCGGATATTGATACAATTCAATTCATAAAATATAGACAATTTCATAAATTACAAATCAGACGAAAATGTAATCTGATTTCTCTTATCAAGAGAGGTGGAGGGACTGTGCCCTGTGAAGCCCGGCAACCGTCAACTTATGTTGAAATGGTGCCAATTCCTGCAAAGCAAATGCTTTGAGAGATGAGAGAGAGGGATAATGTTGTTATATACGCATATAAACCTTTCTGCTTCTCTAAAGCGGAAAGGTTTTTTTATTGTTTGAATGTGGAGGACATTCAAATAATAAAAGTAGTGATAACGGTGGACTACACGCATTAAACATAAAAAATTGCGGAGTCGATCCAAATAAAAAAGGGGTGATACACCATGATTCTATTAGAGAATGTAAAGAAAATATATAAAGCAAAAAGCGGTGATGTCACTGCTGTAGATAATGCCAATTTAAAAATAGAGAAAGGCGAAATATTTGGTGTTATCGGATATAGTGGGGCTGGGAAAAGTTCGTTAATCAGATTATTCAATCAGCTAGAGAAACCAACTTCAGGCCAAATTACAATTGCAAATCGTGTGATTTCAGCAATTACAGGAAGTGAACTTCGTAAGGCAAGGCAAGAAATCGGAATGATTTTTCAGCATTTCAACTTACTTTGGTCACGAACTGTACGTGAAAATATTGAATTCCCACTTGAAATTGCAGGTGTTGATAGGGCAGCGAGAAGAAAACGCGTTGATGAGTTAATTCATCTCGTTGGTTTAGAAGGAAGAGGAGACGCGTATCCATCTCAGCTGAGCGGAGGACAAAAGCAACGCGTTGGTATTGCAAGAGCGTTAGCTAACAACCCGCAAGTGCTTTTATGTGATGAGGCAACATCAGCTCTTGATCCAGAAACGACAGATCAAATTTTAGATTTATTATTAGATATTAATAAGCGTCTCGGTTTAACAATTGTACTTATTACACATGAGATGCATGTGATTCGAAAGATTTGTAATCGAGTGGCGGTAATGGAGAAAGGAAAGATTGTAGAAACGGGTCCAGTACTTGATGTATTCCGCAATCCGCAGAAAGACATTACGAAACGATTTGTACAGCAGTTAACGGATTCTGAAGATACAAATGAAACGATTGAAAGTTTAATTGAAAAGTATCCAGATGGTAAAGTCGTTCGTTTGCAGTTTATCGGTGAGGCTGTAGAAAGACCAGTACTTCAAAGATTAATGCAACGCAGTGATATAGAAGTTAGCATTTTGCAAGGAAATATCGCACAAACGAATAACGGCTCTTACGGTACTTTAGTTGTTCATTTAAATGGTGAGGAAACAGCGATCCAGCAAGCGATAGAGGGAATACATCAAGATCAAGTAGAGCTGGAGGTGATTGCACATGGATAAATTACTCGCAAATGTTGATTGGAATCAAATGTTAGAAGCAACTGGTGAAACGTTATATATGACGGCAATCGCAGCTCTTGCGACATTTGTTTTAGGACTAATTTTAGGATTGTTACTCTTTATGACAGCGAAAGATAATTTATGGGAAAACAAGACGGTTAACACAGCGATTGGAGCGTTCGTAAATATATTCCGTTCAATACCGTTCATCATTTTAATCATTTTATTAATCCCATTCACAAAGATTCTGCTTGGAACAATTCTTGGAGCGAGTGCAGCACTGCCGGCTTTAATTATTGGAGCGGCACCATTCTACGCGAGAATGGTTGAAATTGCACTTCGTGAAATTGATAAAGGTGTAATCGAAGCTTCAAAAGCGATGGGAGCAAAAACAAGCACAATTATTTTAAAAGTGCTAATTCCAGAATCATTACCAGCATTAGTATCTGGCATTACAGTTACGACAATTGCTTTAGTAGGCTATACAGCAATGGCGGGAGTTGTTGGTGCTGGTGGCCTTGGAACACTTGCATATTTAGAAGGATTCCAACGAGGAAATAACGATGTAACAATCGTTGCGACAATTTGTGTATTACTAGTTGTATTTTTCATTCAGTGGATTGGTGATCGTGTAACGGTTCGAATAGATAAACGATAATAAAAAACGGGAGGATGTTTCAAATGAAAAAATTATTACTTACAGCACTTATTTCAACTTCAATTTTTGGGTTAGCAGCTTGTGGCGGGAAAGATAAAGATGAAAAGAAACTAGTTGTAGGGGCTTCTAACGTGCCGCATGCGGTTATTTTAGAAAAGGCTAAACCTTTATTAGAGAAAAAAGGAATTGATTTAGAAATTAAAAAATTCCAAGACTACGTGTTACCAAATAAATCGTTAGCGGATAAGGATTTAGATGCAAACTACTTCCAGCACATTCCGTATTTAGAAAAAGAAATAAAAGATAAAAAATACGATTTTGAAATTGCAGGAAAAATTCATTTAGAACCAATTGGTGTATATTCTCAAAAATATAAGAGCTTAAAAGAGCTTCCAGACGGGGCGACAATTATTATGAGTAATTCCGTTACTGACCATGGACGTGGTTTAGCAATTTTACAAAAAGAAGGCATTTTAAAAATTAAAGACGGAGTAGATCCAGTTAGTGCAACTCCAAAAGATATTGCAGATAATCCGAAAAACTTAAAGTTCAAAACGGATATTGAGCCTGGTTTGTTACCACAAGTGTATAACAATAAAGAAGGCGACGCTGTTTTAATTAACTCGAACTATGCAATTGATGCGAAATTAAACCCAGAAAAAGATGCAATTGCAATTGAAGGCGATGATTCTCCATACGCAAACGTATTAGTGGTTCGTAAAGGTGATAAAGATAAAAAAGCAATTAAAGAGCTTGTAGAAGTATTACATTCTAAAGAAATTGAAGACTTTATTACTAAAGAATATAAAGGGGCAGTTGTTCCTGTAAAAGAATAATTGCTGAAAAGGGCTGGTGTATGCCGGCTCTTTTTTACTACATAAATATAGGAAGAAGGGGACGTCATATGAAAAAGATTCTACTGTCAGTTGTTACAGCGCTGTCTGTATTTACATTAGCTGCTTGCGGGGGGAAAGAAGAGAATAAGCTTGTTGTGGGGGCTTCTAACGTACCGCATGCTGTTATTTTAGAAAAGGCACAGCCGATACTAGAGAAAAAGGGTATTAAATTAGAGATTAAAAAGTTCCAGGATTATATTCTGCCGAATAAAGCGTTAGCAGATAAGGAAATTGATGCGAACTACTTCCAACACATTCCTTACTTAGATAAAGAAATTCAAGAAAAGGGATATAAAATTGTAAACGCAGGAAAAATCCATTTAGAGCCAATGGGTATTTATTCTAAGAAATATAAAAGTTTAAAAGAACTTCCAGATGGCGGAACAGTTATTATGAGTAATAACGTAGCGGAGCGCGGCCGTATGCTCGCATTGTTACAAAAAGGCGGCGTTATTAAATTAAAAGATGGCGTAGATGTTGTTCAAGCAACAGTGAAAGATGTTGTAGAAAATCCGAAAAACTTAAAGTTTAAAACAGATGTAGAGCCTGGATTGTCACCAAAGCTGTATGAAAATAATGAAGGCGATGCTTTATTCATTAATTCAAACTATGCAATTGATGCGAAGTTAAATCCAACAAAGGATGCAATTGCGATTGAAGGATCAGACTCTCCGTATGCAAATATTATTGCAGTTCGTAAAGGTGACGAGAAGAAAAAAGAAATTCAAGAATTAGTAGAAGTACTGCATTCAAAAGAAATTCAAGACTTTATTACTAAAGAATATAAAGGTGCTGTACTTCCGGTAAGTGAATAAATATGAGGAAAGGACTGGAAAATTACCAGTCCTTTTTTCTTTATATAAATAAGAAGAAAGGTGTATCATAGAAAGATGTGAAGGAAATACTTATATACATTTGTGAAAAAATTGTTACTTTTTTTCGTCGTTTGCGATATCATTTTATTTGATATAAGATTAGAATGAGAATAAAATGAGAATATGAACGTTTTAGGAATTTTTAAAATGTATATATAGGATTAATGGAGGTATTGAGATGGCTGGTTCTACATTAACGGTTAAAGACTTACACGTATCAATTGATGGCAAAGAAATTTTAAAAGGTGTAAACCTTGAAGTAAAAGGTGGAGAAATCCACGCAATTATGGGACCTAACGGAACAGGTAAATCAACTTTATCTTCTGCGATTATGGGTCACCCAAAGTATGAAGTAACAGAAGGTAGCATCATCATCGACGGTGAAGATGTATTAGAAATGGAAGTAGACGAGCGCGCACAAGCAGGTCTATTCCTAGCAATGCAATATCCAAGTGAAATTAGCGGAGTAACAAACGCTGACTTCTTACGTTCTGCAATTAATGCACGTCGTGAAGAGGGCGATGAAATTTCTCTTATGAAATTTATCCGTACATTAGATAAAAACATGGAATTCCTAGAAATGGATCCAGAAATGGCACAACGTTACTTAAACGAAGGTTTCTCTGGTGGAGAGAAAAAACGTAATGAAATTCTTCAATTAATGATGATTGAGCCAAAAATCGCAATCTTAGATGAAATCGACTCAGGTCTTGATATCGATGCATTAAAAGTTGTATCTAAAGGTATTAACCAAATGCGCGGCGAAGAGTTCGGTTGCCTAATGATTACGCATTACCAACGTTTATTAAACTACATCACTCCAGACTTCGTTCACGTTATGATGAACGGTCGTATCGTTAAATCTGGTGGCCCTGAGCTTGCACAACGTCTAGAAGCTGAAGGTTATGACTGGATTAAAAAAGAATTAGGTATTGAAGACGAAACAACAGAGCAAGAAGCGTAAGAGAGGAGCATAAACATGACAATCGGTACATTACCTTTCGATCAAGAAACAATCCGTCAACGCGCAAGCGAAGTAAACGAAGCTGCTTGGTTGACTGAGTTCCGCTTACAAGCTCTTGCACAAGCAACTGAACTTCCAATGCCAACGCCTGATAAAACGAAAATTGAGAAATGGGACTTTATCGGAAAAGGCGACGCTGCTAAGCAAGAGCCTGTAAGTTCTTTAACAGAGCTTCCAGAAGCAGTGAAAAACTTAATCGATGAAAATAACAGCGTATTGGTACAACGTACTGGTACAACTGCATTCGTTTCTTTAGCAGACGAAGCAAAAGAAAAAGGTGTTATTTTTACAGACATCGTAACAGCTGCAACAGAGCATGCTGAACTATTACAAAAGTATTTAATGAAAGACGGCGTGAAAGTAGACGAGCATCGTTTAACTGCACTTCATGCTGCATTAATCAACGGCGGTGCATTCGTATATGTTCCGAAAAACGTTGTTCTTGAAACTCCACTTCAAGCTGTATTCTTAGTAGACGGCGAAGAAGCTAACGTATATAACCACGTATTATTCGTAGCTGATGCGAACAGTACTGCAACTTATGTAGAAAACTACGTTGCAAATGAAAATGCTAAAGGTATTGCAAATATCGTAGCAGAAGTAATCGTGGAACAAGGCGCACAAGTGAAATTCGGTGCGGTTGATCTATTAGCAAAAGACGTAACAACTTACGTTAACCGCCGCGGTGTTGTAGGACGCGACGGCCGCATTGATTGGGCTTTAGGCCTTATGAATGACGGAAACACAATTTCAGAGAACGTTACAAACTTAATGGGCGACGGTTCATATGCTGATACGAAAACAGTAACAATTGGCCGTGGTAACCAAACACAAAACTTTACAACTAAAGTTGTTCACTTCGGTAAACACTCTGAAGGTTGGATTTTAAAACACGGTGTACAAAAAGATAGTGCAACATCTATCTTTAACGGAATTGGTAAGATTGAACACGGTGCATCTAAATCAAATGCACAACAATCTTCTCGCGTTCTTATGTTAGATGAGAAAGCTCGTGGGGATGCAAACCCAATTCTTTTAATCGACGAAGATGATGTAATGGCAGGTCACGCAGCTTCAGTAGGCCGCGTAGATCCGTACCAATTATACTACTTGATGAGCCGTGGTATTCCAAAACGCGAAGCAGAACGTTTAGTCATCCATGGATTCTTAGCACCTGTAGTAAATGAGCTTCCAATTGAAGGAGTAAAAGCACAGCTTGTTGAGGTAATTGAAAGGAAAGTTCGCTAATGAATATTCATGAAATACGCAAACAGTTTCCAATTCTTGATCAAAAAGTGAACGGCAAACAACTTGTATATTTCGATAGTGCAGCAACTTCTCAAAAACCAATTCAAGTCATTGAAACGTTAGAACGTTACTATAAAGAATATAATTCTAACGTGCATCGCGGTGTTCATACGCTCGGTACGAAAGCTACCGACGCGTATGAAGGTGCACGCGAGAAAGTTCGCAAGTTTATTAATGCGAAATCAATGGAAGAGATTATTTTCACGCGCGGAACGACAACTGCATTAAATACAGTAGCGGCTAGCTATGGTCTTGAAAATGTAAAAGAAGGCGATGAAATCGTTATTTCTTACATGGAGCACCATAGTAACATCATTCCGTGGCAACAAGTTGCGAAGAAAACTGGTGCAACTTTAAAATACCTTCCGCTTCAACCAGACGGTACAATTTCTTTAGAAGATGTTCGTCAAACAGTTACACCGAATACAAAAATCGTTTCTATTATGCAAGTTTCAAACGTGCTTGGAACGATTAACCCTGTAAAAGAAATCGGAGCAATCGCACACGAAAATGGCGCAATTATGGTCGTTGACGGTGCACAAAGTACACCTCATATGAAAGTGGATGTACAAGATTTGAACTGTGATTTCTACGCATTATCTGCTCATAAGATGTGCGGACCTACAGGTATCGGCGTATTATATGGTAAAAAAGAATTGCTAAACAATATGGAGCCAATTGAATTTGGCGGTGAAATGATTGATTTCGTAGATTTACAAGAATCTACTTGGAAAGAGCTTCCGTGGAAGTTTGAAGCAGGAACACCGATTATCGGTAATGCAATCGGACTTGGAGCGGCAATTGATTTCCTAGAAGAAATCGGTCTTGATAATATTGAAAAGCATGAACATGAATTAGCGCAATATGCTTTAGAAAGACTATCAGAAGTAGATGGCGTTACAATTTATGGTCCAAAGCATCGCGCTGGTCTTGTTACATTTAACATTGAAGACGTACATCCTCACGATGTAGCGACAGTATTAGATGTAGAAGGCATTGCGGTTCGCGCAGGACACCACTGTGCACAACCGCTTATGAAGTGGCTGAAAGCTTCTTCTACAGCACGTGCGAGCTTCTATTTATATAATACAAAAGAAGAAATTGATACATTTGTTGAATCGCTAATTAAGACAAAGGAGTATTTCACAAATGTCATTTAATAATTTAGATACGTTATATCGTCAAGTTATTATGGATCATTATAAGAATCCTCGTAACAATGGCGTGTTAGAAGATAGTGTTACAGTTAACTTGAACAATCCAACTTGCGGCGATCGTATTCAACTTACGATGAAAGTAGAAGAAGGTATTGTGCAAGAAGCGAAGTTTGAAGGAGAAGGATGTTCCATCTCAATGTCTTCAGCTTCCATGATGACACAAGCAGTAAAAGGTAAGAAAATTGAAGAGGCACTTCAGCTTTCTAAAATTTTCTCTGACATGATGCTAGGAAAAGAGTACGATGACAGCATTGATTTAGGAGATATTGAAGCATTACAAGGCGTATGCAAGTTCCCGGCACGTATTAAATGTGCAACATTAGCGTGGAAAGCGTTAGAAAAGGGCTTAAACGAAGATAAGTAATGTTAAAGGTTCCTAAAAACGAGGTTATCTAAGGAGGGACACACCAACATGGCGAAGCAACTGCCAGATATCGGCGATTATAAATATGGTTTCAAAGACAAAGACGTTTCGATTTTCCGTGCTGGACGCGGTTTAACAAAAGAGATCGTTGAAGAGATTTCACGTATGAAAGAAGAACCACAGTGGATGTTAGACTTCCGTTTAAAATCACTGGATAAGTTCTATGAAATGCCAATGCCACAATGGGGCGGCGACTTAAACGACTTAGATTTCGATGAAATTACGTACTACGTAAAACCATCTGAGAAATCTGAGAAGTCTTGGGATGAAGTGCCTGATGAAATTAAAGCAACATTTGATAAATTAGGTATTCCAGAAGCTGAGCAAAAATATTTAGCTGGTGTATCTGCACAGTACGAATCTGAAGTTGTATACCACAACATGAAAGAAGACCTAGAAGCTCTAGGAATCGTCTTCAAAGATACAGATAGCGCATTAAAAGAGAACGAAGATATTTTCCGTGAGCATTTCGGAAAAGTAATCCCACCAACAGACAACAAATTCTCTGCATTAAACTCTGCAGTTTGGTCTGGTGGATCATTCATCTACGTTCCAAAAGGTATTAAAGTGGATACACCACTTCAAGCGTATTTCCGTATTAACTCTGAAAATATGGGACAATTCGAGCGTACGCTTATCATCGTAGACGAAGGCGCACACGTACACTACGTAGAAGGTTGTACAGCACCTGTTTACACGACTAACTCACTTCACAGTGCGGTAGTAGAAATCATCATTAAGAAAGATGCATATTGCCGTTATACAACAATCCAAAACTGGGCGAACAACGTATACAACCTAGTTACAAAACGTGCGGTTTGTGAAGAAAACGCAACGATGGAATGGATTGACGGTAACATCGGATCTAAATTAACGATGAAGTACCCAGCAGTTATCTTAAAAGGCGAAGGCGCTCGTGGTTTAACATTATCTATCGCGATTGCTGGTAAAGGCCAACACCAAGATGCTGGTGCGAAAATGATTCACTTAGCACCAAACACGTCTTCAACAATCGTTTCTAAATCGATTGCGAAGCATGGTGGTAAAGTAACTTACCGTGGTATCGTACACTTCGGACCAAAAGCGAAAAACTCTCGCTCTAACATCGAGTGTGACACGTTAATTATGGATAACCAATCTACATCTGATACAATTCCTTACAACGAAATCAAAAACGATTACGTTTCACTTGAGCACGAAGCGAAAGTATCGAAAGTATCAGAAGAACAATTATTCTACCTAATGAGCCGCGGTATTTCTGAGCAAGAAGCTACAGAAATG
Source organism: Bacillus sp. HY001 (assembly GCF_007558965.1). NCBI lineage: Bacteria > Bacillati > Bacillota > Bacilli > Caryophanales > Bacillaceae > Bacillus > Bacillus sp. HY001. The sequence goes on from NZ_VLTE01000097.1 coordinate 30,098, forward strand.
ATCGTAATGGGCTTCATCGAGCCATTCACTCGCGAACTTCCAATGGAATACGCAGTTGAAATGAACCGCCTAATCAAGTTTGAGATGGAAGGTTCTATTGGTTAATATTTAATTAAAGTGGAAGCGGCTCGTTCAGAATGTGAGGGGGATGGAGCTTCTGACGTAGAGGCGCTTTTTGCCTCATAGGAAGAAGTGAAGCCACCGAACATTCTAGCCGCTGGAACTGGATAATATATAAAGTGGAAGCGCCCTGCTATGCAGGGCGCTTTTTTATGTTGTGCTTGGGTTGGGTTCAGTTTAGGTTAGTTCAGGGTCGGATACCCAGGTGGGTGTTCAGTTAAATATATCAGCGATTTTTCAAATATATCGACGATAACTCGGAATATATCGGCGATTATTTCAATATATCGACGATTCGACAAGGAATATCGACTTATTGACAAAGTAAGACAAAAGAAATTCTTCATATACCCCGCAACATTTTATATGAAAAGAGAACGACTGGAAGTAAGGCGAAGATACTGACAAACCCCATTGGAGAATCCACCAAATTGCTCGCTAAACCACTCAGAAAAACAAACATAAAAAACTCGGTTAAACTTTTTGACAAATCCCCCCCCTCCCGAACCCCAACCACAAAAAAACACCTCCCCCACCTAAAACCCTTCCACAAACTAGAAAAAGTTTTCCTATCAAAAAGGGCAATCTTTTGCTTTTTCCCTCAATGCGAGTACAATGTAAAATAGCAAGAAAAGACGAAAAGTATTTACAGGATTATTGCGTACGCGTAGCGTAAATGGCAGTAAGGAACTGAGAGGAGGTTTTTTCTCTGAATATAAATAAAGAAACAATCATCCACCTTTATCATACAAACGATATACATAGTCATTTTGAAAATTGGCCGCAAATTTCTCGGTTTGTACAAGGAGAGAAAAAGCGAAGACAGGAAGCGGGAGAGACCGTTTTGACGGTTGATATCGGCGATCATGTGGATCGTTTTCATAGTATTTCGGAAGCGACGAATGGACTTGGCAATACGGAGCTTTTGAATGAGGCGCTATATGATTATGTAACAATCGGAAATAATGAAGGAATTACGTTAGCGAAGGAGCATTTGAATCGTCTATATGATGATGCTGGATTTGAGGTGCTCGTCGCGAATTTATTTGAAAAAGAAGGGGTACGTCCGGAGTGGGCAAAGCCTTATAAATTACATACAACGACAGATGGGATTACGATTGCTTTTATCGGATTAACGGTAGCGTATCCAGAGTTTTATCATATGCTCGATTGGCATATTGAAGATCCGCTTATCCATTTAGAGTCTATTTTAGAAGAAGTGCGAGATGAAGCTCATATTACGGTTGTCCTTTCTCACCTTGGAAAAAGCATGGATGAGTATATGGCGGAGCATTATGATATAGATGTTATTTTAGGTGCACATACGCACCATTTATTTGAGCGTGGTGTTCTGATGAATAATACGTTACTTTGTTGTTGTGAGAAGTGGGGACGTTACGTTGGGCACGTTCAGCTTACTGTGGATAAAGAGACGAAGAAGCTGTTGAAAAAGGACGGTAGAGCGATTAAGACAGACCGTTTAGGTGCTTATAGCAAACCGTTATCCACAATTGAATTGCTGCAGGAAGAAAGTAAACAGATTATGGCCGAGCCTGTCGTTCATTTAAAGGAAGCATTACCGGTCGATTGGTTTCAGGAGACATCATTTTCGCGCATGTTAGCAAATGCGCTGAAAACGTGGTGTGGTGCAGAAATTGGAATGGTGAACGCTGGTGTGCTATTAGAGGGATTAAATGAAGGTGTTGTGACGCGCGGAGATATTCACAGAATTTGTCCACATCCCATTAATCCATGCTTATTAAAAGTACCAGGGAAAACGTTACGAGAAGTTATTTTGAAAGCGCGCCGTCCAAATATGGAGAATCTTGAGGTAAAAGGATTTGGATTTCGCGGGAAAGTGATGGGGAAAATGATTTACGCTGGTGTCGAGGTCATTCCAGATACGATTCCTGGGAATAAAATTTTACTCGAAGATGTATTGATTAACGGGGAATCGCTGGAATTAGATCGTGTATATACAGTAGGAACGATTGATATGTTTACATTCGGCTACTTATACCCAGAGCTATCCACACTTTCTGACAAACAATATTATATGCCAGAGTTACTCAGAGATGTGTTAACAGACGTGTTGATAACTCATACATCTTCCGTTAAACTATAGGCTAGTTACTTGTAACACTCATTTTTCTCTTGTCATACAGATAAGAAAGAGAGGAGTGTGAACTATGGTTAATGTGGAGCCAATTATAATCGATAATTATACGTTTATTGCGGTTAGCGTCAAACTTCCAAAGACAAATTTGCTAGCTGTAATGAGCGATAAAGGATATATTATGTGTGGTGCATTAGATGTAGGTCTTTTAAATGAGAAGTTAGGGGATCGAGGTATTATTGCTGGCCGCGCGGTTGGTGTAAGAACGATTGAACAACTTCTTGAAGCACCGCTAGAATCAGTAACGATTGAAGCCGAAGCTTTAGGTATTACGGCCGGCACAATCGGAAAAGAAGCATTATTAAAAATGAGATAAGCATATATCGTCCCTCCTTCTTGCATAGAAATGATATAAGAAGGAGGTTTTTTTATGAGTATATTTCGTTCGAAAAATTCGCGGTTTCGAAGGGGGCCTATTTCCTTTCGGCATATACTGCTTATGTCGTTTATTCTTTTTGTTATATTACTCGTGCAAGGATTATGGATTGTGAATAGTAGCATTCAGCCGACATTACTTAAATATGGAGAAGTAGAGACGCATAAAATGGCGACAGCGATTATGACGAAGGCGGTAAAAGATAGAATTAATGAAGGTTTTGATGTCGATTCATTAATGAAAGTACAAAATGATAAAAACGGGAAAGTATCCACAATTAATTTAAATACGAAGCAAGTAAATGAAATCGTAACGTCAACGACCACATACATAGAAAAATATTTACAGCAAGTAGAACAAGGTGATTTGAAGGGGCTAGGTATTTCTGAAAAAAATGGAGCAACGATGGCAGTTCCTTTTGGTCGTGTAACGGATAATGCGCTTCTTGGAAATATAGGACCTGATATTCCAATTGATTTCACGACGATTGGTCATGTGAATACAGATATTAAACAAAAAATTGAACCGCACGGAATCAATACGACAGCGATTCAAATTATTATGGAGATGGAAGTCACGTTACAAGTGATTATTCCATTCCATACGAAAGAAATAAAAGTAAAACAAGATGTTCCGATTGCAACGCGCATTGTTCAAGGGGAAGTGCCTACTTATTACGGAAGCGGGAGTGTTGTTGTACCTGATAAAAAGAAAACGGATAGTTAGCCGAATATAAAAAATAACCGTAGCATATTGCTACGGTTATCGTTTTGTATTCGCGCGTTCTTTTCGCTCCCAAAGACTTAAATGCATGTATGGATCGAAAGCCCATTCTGTATAACCATTGTCTTTATACATGCCGAAATGTAAGTGAGGAGGGAATTTTCCCGCTGTGCCGGGAGGTCCGTAACCGGTGCTACCGACAAATCCGATTACTTTTCCTGGTTCGACAATTTGTCCAAGCTGTATTTCTTTTGAGAATCCGCCTAAATGAGCGTAATAATGGTAATTGTTATGAAGGTCACGAATACCGATGCGCCATCCGCCAAGGCGGTTCCAGCCCTTTGTTTCAATGATGCCATAGCAAGTGGATCTTACTGGTACGCCATAGCCTGCAAAAATATCAGTGCCTTCATGAACTCTTCTTCCCCCAAAACTTCTTCCAGCGCCAAAAGTACTACGGTAGCTATGGTCGCTACGAATTGGAAGTGGGAAAGCATTTCCTTCTAAATTAATACGTCCATAATGTTTATAGATTTGGGCGTATTCGGTAATTAATTCAACTGTTTTCGCACGTCTATAATATTCCCAAAGCATAATGTGAACACGGTCTTCGGACGTTCCTTGTTTCTTTAAAATCGTTGCTGCTGTATGCAAAAGATCACGGTCGTTATTTGCATTTGCAAATCCATCTTTGTCACCATCTAAACCTAATCCGCCAAATAGAGAAATTGTATGGGGGAGAGTGTCGTTACCATTAACGGGTCCAGCCCATATTTCTGGTTTGAAATAAAGGGAAATGATGGCATCTGGTTTTTTCGGAATATCTTTTCTTACGCTCCGTATATTTCTTTCGTATTGATCCATTGCAGCTAAGTAATACCACGGAATGCCTGAAGATTGCTCGGTTTCTTTATATAGTGCCATGCGCTTTTCGTATATGCTTTGCTGATTATCTTCACCGTAAGCGATGTTTTGGTGGAGAAGAAAGCAAATCGAAAGCAAAAGAGAAATTTTTCGAAGCATGAAATAGACTCCTTTCACAACATCACTCTTTTTAGTGTGGGATATACGGAGTATTTCATTATAGGGAACGATTGGAAAAAATCTTAGAATCTTCATTTGAGCAAATCGCTTTCATACGTTAGAATAGATATGTTACATTGAAAGAAGCGAACACGGTAAACTATTTCATATTGTGCGGAGTTGATAACCATGACAAAACAAACAGAATATAAGCGCAAGCCCGAATGGTTGAAAATTAAGTTAAACACGAATGAAAACTATACAGGCTTAAAGAAAATGATGCGTTCTAAGAATCTTCATACAGTTTGTGAAGAAGCGAAATGTCCGAATATTCATGAATGCTGGGCTGTAAGAAAAACAGCAACATTTATGATTTTAGGTGCGGTTTGTACACGTGCTTGTCGTTTTTGTGCGGTTAAAACAGGCTTACCAACTGAGCTTGATTTACAAGAGCCAGAACGCGTAGCAGATTCTGTAGTACAGATGGGCTTAAAGCACGTTGTTATAACAGCGGTTGCACGTGATGATTTAAAAGACGGAGGAGCAGCTGTTTTTGCTGAAACAGTACGCGCTGTACGTCGTAAAAATCCATTTACGTCAATCGAAGTATTACCATCTGATATGGGTGGAGTAGAAGAAAACTTAAAAATGTTAATGGATGCAAAACCAGATATTTTAAACCATAACATTGAAACAGTACGTCGATTATCTAACCGAGTTCGCGCTAGAGCAAAATATGACCGTTCATTAGAGTTTTTACGTCGAGCGAAAGAAATGCAGCCTGATATTCCAACTAAATCGAGCATTATGGTGGGCTTAGGTGAAACGAGAGAAGATTTAATTGAAGCAATGGATGACTTACGTGCAAACAATGTGGATATTTTAACTCTTGGACAATACCTACAACCATCTAAGAAGCATTTACCAGTTCTTAAATATTACCCACCAGCAGAATTTGCAGAGCTTAAAGAAATTGCACTTAGCAAAGGCTTTAGCCACTGTGAAGCTGGTCCACTTGTGCGTTCTTCTTACCATGCGGACGAGCAGGTTCGTTCTGCAAAAGAAAAAACAGCAGAAGCAAAATAATAAAAAACTCCTTTTTAGTTTAAAACTAGGAAGGAGTTTTTTTCTTTTAAAAATGATAGAAGGGGAGTATGAATGTGAAAGCTTTTATCTTCTTAACGATAGCAATTGTAAGCGAAGTATTCGGGACATCAATGTTAAAGGTATCGAATGGATTCACAAAATTGTTACCGAGTATAGGGGTAGTAATTGGATTCGCTTCAGCATTTTTCTTCCTATCTAAATCATTGCAGCATATGCAACTTAGTACGGCATATGCAATATGGGCAGGAGTGGGAACTGCTTTAACAGCACTCATTGGTGTATTTGTTTGGAAAGATGCTTTTACATGGCAAACTGCAGCGGGATTAATACTTATTATAGGCGGAGTTGTTGTATTGAATTTGTCAGGTTCTGGTGCACATTAACAAGAGAGCTATTATAAGCTCTCTTGTTTCTTATACTCTAAAACAGCATTTGGGCATGTTAATAAGATTTTCTTTAATTCCTCTGTGGATAATTCAATTGTAAATTCAGGTACACCAGGTGTGATTAAAATTTTGTCGTAAGCATAAATTGCACGATCCACAATAATCGTTACATGTTGTGAATAACCGAAAGGAGCGACACATCCTGGCGTACAGCCAGTTTCTTCTCTTAGCTCATCAGGAGAACAGAGAGATAAGCTTGCTCCTGTTATTTCCTTCATCTCTCCTCGGTTGAGCCTTGTGCCCTCTAACGTAAAAAATACGTAATAATCTCCAGACTTTGCTTTTAAAAATAAGCTTTTACTTGGAGTGCCGTGTAAGCCAAGCCTTTCACGTACGATACGATCTGTTTCATAATCGAGTACTGGTTCGTGTTCAAACTTTTCGTAAGAAGCATTTGTTTTATGTAGTAAAGCAAGTACATCTTCGTACATATGGAGTGATACCCCTTTCTATTGTTAGTACAGTTTCTTCTCGTGGCGTCAACTGAATGTGTTGGAAAGAGATATTACTTGGACGGTGCTTCCCATAATCGTTTTAGGGTACATTCTTTATCAATTGTAATGTCGTAAATATCAGGATTCGTTAAAGCTCGCCATTCATTAAAGCCAATCGTATGATTAAAGTGCTTTAAAATGAGCGTAAGTAAGTTTCCATGTGTAACGAGTATTGTTGTAGTATGATTTAATTTTAAAACGTCTTGGATAAGAGATATAGCACGGTCCGTTGCTTGTTTTGTCGACTCTCCGCCTGAAAAGGCAATATCTATATTTGTAAAAGTAGTTTCTAGTTTTTGCATCCAATCGTCCATTGGAACGTCGCTTAATATGCGTTCAGCTAATCGTTCATCTTCTTGGATAGATAAGTTAGCTTGGAGCGCATAGGGCCGGATAGAATCAATTGCTCGCACAAATGGGCTTGAAATAATATGATCTATTTGTAGTTGGTTTTCTAAGAGGAATGTAGCAAGGGTGTTTGCTTGTTTTTTTCCGGCAATCGTTAATTCGGCATCACGTTCTTGTCCAGTTGCTGAACAGTGTCGTATTACAATCAATTTCTTCATAATTCATCCCCATCTTTCAAGTTGACGCTATATACTTCGACAAATGTGGAAAAAATTCCTTTTTATCCCGCTTTAATGGGCAGTAAGACCCCCACCTCAAAATTCAGCGAAAGCAAAGAAGTTAGGGGGGATCAACTGCCCATAAAAGTCCGATTGGTGAGGGCTAATAATCAGTGGGGGATGAAGAAAATCCCCACTGATTAAAGTTTCACTTTATTGGAAACGGCATAATGATTTAATTATGTGGAAAAGTAATGTGGATAATGAACATTTGAGGTGCACTTATGAAAAAAATGATATGTATTATATTCAGTCTTTGTTTTTTTCTGCACTTGTCCACAACATATGCAGAATCGAATACAAAATTAAATTATCCAAGCAACCGAAATAAATCGTTTGTGAGTGAAGATGTATTTTATAAACAGTTAGATAAGAAAATCTATAAAGAATACAACAATGCAGCATATAGCGTTCGAAAAAAGATCTTATTTAAAGAAGTGCCTGATGAAGAATTTTCTTTCCTACAAAAAACAGCCGCTGGTTGTCGGGGTAGTGTGGTGTTTCAAGATTCGTTTATTCACCCTGATCGCCAAGTTTATTTTTTTGCGTCCTTTTTTCAAAATGAAGTAGAAGAGTTTCATAAGTACATCGTCATAGATGCAGAAACAAAGAGGGAGCTGCAAGCGGGGAAAAACTATCGTCATTATGATAATCCTTATAAAAAATAACCCACCAACTGGTGGGTTATTTTTTACTCTGGTACACTCATTAAGTTCTCTTTCATTTTACGAATAAGAATGATAGCACCAATTGTGAAGAGAAGGGTGATTCCTTCTGCAACGAAGATGTTGATTGTTTGTGTTTGGTAAAGCGCCGCGAAAAAGTCTACAAATGCGTGGAATAATATAGCGTAAACAAGGAAGATATATTTCTTCTGTTTTACTGCGTATAAGACAAGCATCGTAAAGGCAATTTGCAACACAAGAGCCATAATTCTTTCTAGGCTACCAAATAAGTATAAATAGGCAGGTTGCTCTATTAACAAGTCCTTAATGTGGATTAACTGTGGATATTGATCAACCATTTGAGCGAAGCTACCGTTGTTAATCGATGTTGCAAAGGTAAGATTTTGAAGCCCGGCGAATCCGCCGACTAAAATTGATTCAATACCGCCGTGTCCAATTCCGTATGCAAGACCGTCTGTATACTCACGATATTTTTTTAATAAGTAGTAAAAGGCAACGAAACGACCTAGTTCTTCAAAAATACCAGCTGTTAGACCGCCATAAAGCGCAAAGACAAATGGATTTTCTAAAATTGGAGCGATTGCCGGATTTCCGCGCATAAATAGGTGGAACGGTGTCTCGAGAATTTGAGTAAACCCAATAAAAATAAGAACACCAACGCCGACTACTTTCCAATTAATATGATATTTTTTACGAAAATAAACAAACGCAATAATAGGTACCAGAATCGAAAGCACAAGTTGAATTGTGATGCTGGCAATTACAGTATTTGAAACCATACTTTCACCGCTTTCTAATATATGTACATATCTATTATGCATGAAATATAGTGGAGATGAAACTTTTAACAAAAAATGAATGTACTTATTGACTCTAACGTTGCGTCATACTTTATCGTATGTACTAAGGGGGAGATACACATGACAATGAAGGTAAAAGAGGTAGCTAATTTAGTTGGAATTAGTGTGCGCACACTGCATCATTACGATGAAATTGGGTTGTTAACCCCAGACGAGACGACAGAGTCTGGGTATCGTCTGTATTCCAATGAAAATTTAGAGAAATTGCAGCAAATTTTATTTTTTAGAGAACTAGGCTTCCCTTTGAAGAAGATTAAAGAAATTATCATGAGTCCATCATTTGACCGAGAAGAAGCGCTACAGCTTCATAAGAAAATGCTTATTGAAAAGCGTGCCAGGTTAGATAAAGTGATTGCGACGATTGATAAAACAATTCAACATACAAAAGGAGAGATTGAAATGACGAACAAAGAGAAATTTGAAGGCTTCGATTTCAGCCATAATCCGTACGAAGAAGAAGCGCGTGAAAGATGGGGAGACGCAGCTGTAGATAAAGCGAATGAATATGCGAAAGGTATGTCAAAAGATAATCAAGAAGAGTTCAATACGATTTACAGAAATTTAGCGGCGCTTAGACACGACGCACCAGATTCTAAAGAGGCACAGGAAGCAATAGGAGTATGGTACGATTACTTGCAAAACTTCGGAGAATATTCATTAGATGCTTTTAAGGGACTCGGTCAAATGTACGTCGCTGATGAGCGCTTCACGAAAAATATTGATAAGTTTGGCGAAGGATTAGCACAGTTTATGTGTGATGCGATGGAGGTTTATGCGGATCGTAAGAAATAGTCAAAAATAAAGAAGGTGGAGGTTTTCTCCATCTTCTTTATTTTTTAATCATATCACTCAAAGTCTGATCCCCTGTATTGTTTAAATGAGGATTTTTACTCATTTCTCGTTTTAGCATGTCGAGGCTCTGTGTATATTCTGTATCATTTAAAGCGCCAGATTGAAGGCCTTGAATTTGAGAAATCAACTTTTGGTCTGTTGATACATATGCTTTATAATAGCGAGGGACGATGGACAAAGCAGCTTTATATACTTGATCTGCTACGAGTTTTGGATCCGTTGTGTTTGCACGGTATACAACAAATACTTCATCATCGGTAACGAGCGTAGCAGCGTTTGTAACGTCAGGAAGTTTGACTGTCATGCTTGTAATCATTTCAGCGACTTTCTCACGGTTAATGGCTCCTACTTGTTTGTTAGATACTTCATGCTTTTGTTTAGATGAATAACCGACTCTCGTTAATCGTGTATTTGTATTTTCCGTATGATACATGTCGTTTTTATTGGAAACAAGAACACGGCTTCCTTCTTCACGTTCCATTTCGGCTTTATTCGTTGATTGGCAGCCTGCAAATAAGGAAAGAGTGAGGAGAGAGAGTATAATTTGTTTTTTCACGATGTATCACCTCCTTCTCCATAGCATGCACTAATTTTCAATTTTTTGTATTTGAAATTGTTGGTTGGTATGCTTTGTGATACGATAAAAAGAAGAATGCTTAGAGAGGAAGTTAATGATGGAGCAAAAGCAAGAGCAAGAGATGCATGCTACGGTGAGCATTAATAATGTTCAGTACGAAGTAATTAAAAACTTTCGTGATGGTTTTAGTGAAGAAGCATTTAAAGAGCGTTATGCAGAAATTTTAAATAAATATGATTACATCGTTGGGGACTGGGGTTATGAGCAACTTAGATTGCGCGGTTTCTTTGATGATAGTAATCAACGTTCGACATATGATACGAAAATTAGTACTTTATCAGAGTATTTATACGAGTACTGTAACTTCGGTTGTGCACACTTCGTATTACGAAAAGTGAAGAAATAAAAAAACCTCTTACGATTGTAAGAGGTTTTTTTACTTGCTCACAAACAAATTGAAATAGAATCGCCTTCAGAAAGTAGTGCGTTTGGTTTCATGTGTTGCCCGTTCAATTGAATATCCCCATTTTTAATTTTATCCACAATACGTGTACGGCTCCAGTCGGAAATATATGTGGATAAAGCTTTATCCATTCGGTGTGAACCGAAAACGATATCTAATACGATCGTGATTTCGGCTATACCGTTTTCTTTATGTTGCGTAATGGAAATGGTAGTAGTTGTTTCTGTTTGATCTTGCTGCGGCATATCGACTGTTTCAACGTGATCAGTAAATGCTTTATAAATACGAAGTTTTTGATTCCACGTATGATCTTTTGGACATTTGTAAATGGCAAAGCGGTATATATTTTTTCCATTGGCGTTATGCCTACGAATATTCGTGTCAGTAAATAGGGTAGTGCGTCTGCAATTTTTACAATACTTTTCGATTGTGTTTTGCTCATTTTCATATAAACTCCAAGAAAGTTGTACTTTCTGCATTTTTCTTCACCTCTTATAGTAGTGGCAAAGAAACGTAATACAGCTATTTGGATGTCTTGTAGTATGAAGACATGAGAAATAGATAAAAATAAAAGGAGGTTCCCCAAAGAGGAACCTCCGTAAACATCATACTACAGATGCGTTACGTTCCTTTGTAATGGGAATGGGCAGACTACTCCCTTGAAAAAGCGAGGTGCTTTTTTGAGAGTAATGCTATCCAATTGCTGGTCCATTACAAAGTAAATGTTGGCATACGTAGATAACGTCCTTTCTATCCAAATAGATTTATTCTTAATTATAACATATTGGTTTGAAAATTCAAAATACTTAAAGTGGAAAAACACCAGCTAAAATAGCTGGTGCATACGATAAATTATATAAGTTCAAATAAAAATGAGCGTAGTTCTTCTGCAATTTCTTCAGTCATAGAAAATGCATGCTCTAAGTAGCCTGGTTCGTTTAAATCGTCAGGACCGATGATTGCAAATTTATTGCGCTGCATATCAAGGACAATTGTTTTACCGTAATGACGATCGGAGTATAAAAGCGCTAAATCATGACGCTCATTTTCTCCCATAAAGCTAACGAAACGAGTTCTTGTAGCGACTGTATCGTCGTACAGAAAGAAACGTTCTTCCATACACATGGCTCCTTTATTAAATATCTAAGTTTAAGTGTGGTTTATGATCTAAATGGTGATGCGTTTTAATGAATCGTACCGTTCTTGTTTTGTAGCGCATAACGATAGAATATGTTTCAGCTAAATCTCCGCCAAGGAATTTCACACCGTCTAATAACTCACCAGCAGATACACCAGTTGCTGAGAAGATTGCATCATCCCCAGATACTAAGTCATCTAACATAAGAAGTTGACGAGGGTCTTCTAATCCCATTTCACGACAACGAGCTTCTTCTTCTTCGTTCATTGGAACTAAGCGAGCTTGCATTTCACCTTCAAGGCATTTTAATGCTGCTGCAGAAATAACACCTTCTGGAGCTCCACCAATACCTACGAATAAATCAATACCCGTTCCAGGTAGTGCTGTTGCGATTGACGCACCAACATCACCATCACCAAATAATTTTACGCGTGCACCTTTTGCACGAACACGGTCAATAATATCTTGATGACGTTCACGTTCTTGAACGATAACTGTTAGATCGCGAATCTTTTTATTGTTAGCTTCTGCTACAATTTCAATTGTTTTTTCAATTGGATCATCTAAGCTAATTTTACCAGCTGCTTTTGGACCAACCGCGATTTTTTCCATGTACATATCAGGAGCATGAAGAAGGTTTCCTTTATCTGCGATTGCGATAACTGCCATTGCATTTGCAAGGCCTTTTGCAACGATGTTTGTACCTTCTAATGGGTCAACGGCGATGTCTACTTCTGGACCGTTACCTGTTCCTAGTTCTTCACCAATATACAACATCGGTGCTTCATCAAGTTCTCCTTCACCAATTACAACTGTACCTGCCATGTTTACTGAATCAAACATATCACGCATTGCTGTAGTTGCTGCATCATCTGCTTCGTTTTTCTTTCCGCGGCCCATCCACTGTGCGGATGCTAATGCTGCTGCTTCTGTTACACGGACAATTTCTAGTGCGAGTTCACGTTCCAAGATTCCATTCCTCCAATTTCAAAAATCATACAAATATAACTATAACAAATAACGGAGAAAAGGTGAATTCGAAAAATTGTCGATTTTTTCAGAAGAAAGCGTTACAATTAAAATGTAAATGCTTTAATTTCCAGGTAGGTGACATTCATGTATTTTGTAGACAGAAAGAAAATAGAACAAATGCTAGTATGTTTAGAACGAGCAACAAGTACATTTCAAGAGAAAAAGATATATGAAACCGAGTTTGAATTTTACGCATTAGAACGCATAACTCATCTAATTATTGATAGTGTATTAGATGTAGGGAATGCGATGATTGATGGATTTATTATGCGCGATCCAGGAAGTTATGAAGATATTATCGATATTTTGATGGACGAGCGAGTGATAAGTGCAGAAGAAGGACAAGGCATGAAAGAAGTGATTCTTCTTCGAAAAATGCTTACGCAAGATTATATTCAAATGAATCACGATGAATTATATAAGACGATTCAAAAACATATTGCCGTGGTAGAGAAATACCCAGCAAATATTCGCAGTTATTTAGAGAAGGAATTAGGACCTGTATCTGCATTTGTACCAGAATAATTATGCTTATAAGATCCCCGGGACTATCTTTTGGGGATCTTATATTGTATGTGAGAAAGAAAAGGGAGAAGGTTGAAACATGGGGGAAGCACGTACGACGAAAGATGAAATTGTGCAATTGTTGAAAGTAAAGGGAGAGCATACAGTAGCAGAACTAGCTGACGTTTTAGAGATTACAGAAATGGCGATCCGAAGACATTTAAGTAATCTTGAGAAAGATGGTTTCATTTATTCCAAGATGGTAAGGCAACATGTCGGAAGACCAACTTATTTGTATGGATTAAGCGAAAAGGGAGAAGATACATTCCCGAAGGAGTATAAGCAATTTGCGATTGATATGCTAGAGGATTTAGCTCGGATGGGTGATGAAAAAATACTTCGTCACGTTTTAAAAGAGAGAACGAAGCGAATGGAAGAACAGTTGCAAAAGCGAGTGAGTAATCAAAAGAATTTAGCATATAAAGTGCAAGAGATAGCAGCTATGCAAGAGAAAAATGGTTATATGGTTCAAATAAAGAGAGATGGAGAAAACTCTTTCATAATTGAAAAACAAAATTGTCCGTTAAAGGAAATTGCAGAGAGATTCCCGCAAGTATGTGAAGATGAAAAAGAGATGTATAATCGTTTATTTGCAGGTGCAGATGTAAAGACGTTAGCAAACATGTGTGAGGGCGATTGTAGTTGTTCTTACCAAGTAAAAGAGAAAAAATGAACGTTATGGGGCGCTTTAAGGTAAAGCGTTTTTTTCTTTGGAAAAAGCGGGTAATATAAGAGTGGTATGATAGGTGAGAACGTTAGCATAGAAGGAGAGACATAATCGATGTATAAAGGTTACTTAATTGACTTAGACGGTACGATGTATCGCGGAGAAGAACAAATTGAAGAAGCAAGCGACTTCGTAAAAGCATTAGGAGAGCGCGGCATTCCTTATTTATTCGTTACGAATAACTCAACGCGTAAACCAGAACAGGTGGCAGAAAAACTTGTTCGTTTCGATATTCCAGCGAAAGCAGAGCAAATATTCACAACGAGCATGGCGACTGCGAACTTCATTTATGAACGCAAACAAGACGCAACTGTATATATGATTGGTGAAGAGGGCTTACATGATGCGCTTGTGGAAAAAGGATTTGAACTTGTGGATGAAAATCCTGATTTCGTTGTTGTCGGTTTAGATCGTGACATCACATATGAAAAATTAGCAAAAGCTTGTCTTGCTGTACGTAACGGCGCAACATTTATTTCTACAAATGGAGACATTGCTATTCCGACTGAGCGCGGATTATTACCAGGTAACGGTTCATTAACATCAGTTGTAGCAGTATCAACAGGTGTGGATCCAATCTTTATCGGAAAACCAGAATCAATCATTATGGAACAAGCGTTAAAAGTGCTTGGTATAGGAAAAGATGAAGCATTAATGGTTGGGGATAACTACGATACAGACATTTTGGCGGGAGTAAATGCTGGTATGCATACGCTTCTTGTCCACACTGGAGTCACAACTGTGGAGAAGTTAACAGAATATGAAGTACAACCAACGCAAGTTGTGCATAACTTGACGGAGTGGATTGAGAAGATGTAATGAAATGCAGGTAACCGGAATAGGTTACCTGTTTTTTTATGCATAATTGCATATTCGTTGTTGTTATATAAAATGTAAAATTTATATGTAATGATGCAAAGGGGGAGGGAATAAGAGTGTACTGGATGTCATGTATTATGTTTGTTTTTACATTATGTGTTTTGTTTTTTGTTCTATGGAAGATATATAAAATAAATGAAATGAAAAAAAGTGCGGGAAAACTTATTGCAACATATCCACGAGTGAAGAGACGGTGGATCGCGTTACTTGGGCCAGCATATTTCTTTGGACAATGTATGTATATATATGCTCAGTACGTAAATGACGATATTGATACAGCTGAACAATTTCTTATTCAGTCGGGTAGTTATGTTGTAGCAAGTTGTTTTATGACTTTAATAGCTATCCATCTTATTAAAAGTGTAAAAATATATGAAAAAGGTGTAGTAGACGGATTAAACTTTTATTCATATGAAGAATTAAAAGGCTATAAAACATCGACATGGGAAAATCCAAAAGAAAATATATTTTTATATCGTGGGCGAGAAAAAATGAATGACAATGTGAATTTACTTATTAGACAGGAAGATATGAATGAGTTAGAAAGCATTCTTCAAAGATATATTCCGAAACTAATGATGAAATAAAAAACTCCGGTTTTAACAACCGGAGTTTTTTTATTAGAATGCACGATTCACAACATCTTTAACTTCTTCAAGATATTGTTTACGCACATTATCATCCACAGAAGGAACACTTGTATAGAATGTATGCTCAATTGTTTCAATGCCTGTAAATTCAAAGATACCAACATCTGCTGTTTTCTTCATTGCTTCAAACATACCGCCTGCTGTGTATGCCTCTTTTGTATTTCCCATTGTAGATAATAATAAGCCTTTTTTACCGCTTAATAACTTCTCAATACCATTTTCACCGTAAGCATAAGCGAAGCCGTGGCTAAATACACGGTCAACGTATCCTTTTAAAATAGCAGGAAGCCCCGCCCACCAAACTGGATAAATGAATGTAATGCTATCCGCCCAAGAGATATGCTCTTGCTCTTCTTTAATATCTTCTGGTGTGTTTCCTTGAGAAAATGAGATGAAATCGGAAGCGCCTAATACTGGATTGAAGTTTAATTCGTATAGATCGCGAACGCGTACTTCATGACCTTTTTCTTCTAATTCACTTTTTACTGTTTCTAAAATTGCATGGTTGAAGCTTTCTGTATTTGGGTGTGCATAAACGATTACATGTTTCATTCTTCTTCCTCCTATTTGTGGATATGTGAATAGTTTTTTTATTTATGTAACTATTATGGTTACTTCTGTTATTGAAGTCAAATGATACATATGTATGTATAAAAAGACAGTTAAAAACGTCTTTCTATACCCCGCTCATACAAAGAACAAAGAAAACAAATAAAATGATAACAATACCAATGCCGAAGTTAAATACGAGAGTACTATCCATACTATGGAACCTCCTTATGTGAAAGTAAAAAGCACTCTAGCCAAGAGTGCTTTTTATTTTGAATCTGCTTCAAAACTTTGAGGAAAGGATTCATGCATGTAAAGAGTTACATTATTTTATGTGTTTATATTTTGAAATGAGTAAGTCCTCGTGAGATATAAAAAAAAGACACTCTTTCGAGTGTCTTTCATGATGACAAAATGTGCCAATTGCTTGAGTTTGATAAGGCGCTAATATCCGTTTTAACGCCTTTTCTTTGATCAAGAAGTGTAGCAACAGCGATTCAAATAAAATTGTACCATTT
This sequence comes from Bacillus sp. HY001, assembly GCF_007558965.1. Classification (NCBI taxonomy): domain Bacteria; kingdom Bacillati; phylum Bacillota; class Bacilli; order Caryophanales; family Bacillaceae; genus Bacillus; species Bacillus sp. HY001. The sequence continues at coordinate 46,684 of NZ_VLTE01000097.1, forward strand.
GTTTCATAGGTGTGCGTATGCAATTATGCATATTTCGATTGGAGGGAAATGAGGTTTGAAAAATGAATGATTATATATAGAATATTTGATAAGGGGAGAGAAGGATGGATATACATAAGTTAACGGTAGAAGAAGCAAATGAGATAAATACGTGGACGTATGAGAAACCTTATGATTTGTATAGTTTTTCAGGAGAGGAAGAAGCAATAGAAGAATTAATAGATGGAACATATTATGGTTGTTGTGACGATAATAGGGAGTTTATCGGCTATTTTTGTTTTGGGGAAAATGCACAAGTACCAGGGGGAAGAGATGCTCATTTATATGGTGGAGAAGATGTAATTGATATCGGACTTGGCATGAAGCCAGCGTTAACAGGGAAAGGGCTGGGGAAAATATTTTTTCAAACTGGGATAGCCTTTGCAGCGAAAGAATATAAGCCGAAGACGTTTCGACTTAGTGTAGCGACATTTAATACAAGAGCGATTACGCTATATAAAAATATAGGTTTTCAGCAAGGTCCTATTTTTTTGAGCCGAGGAAGAGAATTTATGATTATGGAATATGAAAGACCGTCAGTATGAAACTGACGGTCTTTCGTATTTTACTCCGAATGATCAGCTCGGTGCGCTAAACGGCTTGAAGCAGCGGCAGCGATTCCACCAACGATATCATCAAGGAATGTGTGCACCTTTCCAGTTGATTTATCATTTAAGTATTCTAAAATACCAGGTTTTAATTTATCGATATATCCAAAGTTCGTGAAACCGATAGAGCCGTACACATTAACGATAGAAAGTGCGATCACTTCATCAATTCCGTATAAGCCTTCATCACGTTTTACGATATCTTGTAACGGCTCACTTAACATTCCTTTTTCAGCAAGAACATCGAGTTCGATACCTGTAATCAGTGCGTTTTGTACTTCACGTTTTGATAATACACGCTCAACGTTATAACGGCATTCTGACATCTCTAAATTTGGATGATATTTTTTTTGAAGAAAATGAACAAGCTCAGCAATATCGTCAATTGTTACACCGCGCTCTTGTAATAGTTGTAATGCTCTTTCTTGTAGTTGATTTGATTCTTTCATGTTTATCACCTTTTTTTCTTTTTAGTATTTGTATACGTTTCTTTGCTTTATCATGTGCATAGGAATGAAAGGCGAGCACAAGCTCATATATATATAGAAAAACCATAGGTGGCGACTGCGATGATTCATCATATTTATGAGCATTATCACATGCATGTTAAAGAATTAATCCCCCTTGGCCCCTATAAAAGCTTTTGGATTCGCAACAAAATTTATGTACTTGTTCCAATTGGAGAAATGGAGGAAGAAGTACTTGTAGAGATGAAAAAGCTCAGTGACTATATGAACCAGCAAGGGGATATAACTGTAGCGACTTTCGTTCCGACTATACACGGCTACTATGTAAGCGAGATAGAAGAACAAAATTACTGCTTATTAAAAGGTATGCGTGCGTTAGAACGACATGCTACATCATTAGGAAGTGAGCTTTCTATATTCCATAAACGAGGCGCATTCTTTCCAGAAGAAATCGAGCAATTAAGTCGCATCGGTGAATGGAAAGCGTTATGGGAAAAAAGGCTCGATCAATTAGAAAAGTTCTGGCAATCACAAGTGATGAATCACCCTACAGACGTATTCGATCAATTGTTTATTGAATCCTTCCCGTATTACTTAGGAGTTGCAGAAAATGCAATTCAATATGTTGTCGATACAGAGATGGATGATACGCCTCAACTAACTGATGCGGCAACAATTTGCCAAGAACGATTCACACCCTTATTATGGCATCAAACGAAGCGCCTCAAACTTCCTTTTGACTGGGTGTATGATCACCCAACTCGAGATATGGCAGAATTAATTCGCTATATGATGATAGAAAAAAAGAAAGACTGGGAGCAAACAATCGTTCAATTTGTTACAGATTACGAACGAAATTATTCGCTATCCTCATTTGGTTGGCGCTTATTATTTGCAAGGCTCCTGTTCCCACTTCACTACTTTGAAACAGTCGAACGATATTACCAAACTGGAAATGAAGAACAAAAAAGCATATATAGAGATCGCTTAGAAGCCATTTTACACGATGTGAACCGCTCTGAGCAATTTATGAAGCACTTTTATGGCTCACTTCGTTTACCAGTTGATAAGTTAGGGATTAAAAAATTAGATTGGCTATCTTAAAATAAAAAAGAGACCGATTGAGGTCTCTTTTTTTATACTACAATTGTATGTAATACATTATGCCCCTACCTGTTGATCTGCACATATATTTAAAATGAATTGATGTTGTTCGATTTTTTCATTTACTTTACTCAATAATTCTTGCTGGATTTCTTTAAATAAAAATTGGTAGCTCGCATTCCACGTTGGTATAACGGATGAAAGATCTAATAAATACTCTTTTTTCTTTTCTAGTTCTTGAATTGTTAAAAAAGTGTTTCCCATTCTTGGCATGTGTCGTCCCCCTATGTTTTTTTCTGTATATGTGTGAACGATTCTATAGTATTAATTATCTCACTTTTTGAGAAGGATTTCCAATTTTGTTTTATGATGTTAAAGGAGAGGTGCTATTTGAATAAAAAAAGAGACCCATTTGGGTCTCTTTCTAGGAAGCGATTCTGAACGAGCCACTTCCGCTTTTAGATTAATATCTAGCTCCAGCGGCTAAAATGTTCGGTGGCTTCGCTTCTTCCGCCGAGGCAAAAAGCGCCTCTATGTCAGAAGCTCCATCCTCCTCACATTTTGAACGAGCCGCTTCCGCTTTTAATTAAAATACTTGTTCTACTTCAATAACGCCTGGTACTTCTTCAAGTAATGCGCGTTCGATACCAGCTTTTAGTGTGATTGTAGAACTTGGGCAGCTTCCGCAAGCACCCATAAGGCGTAATTTTACGATACCTTCTTCAATGTCTACTAATTCAACGTCTCCGCCATCGCGAAGTAAGAATGGACGTAATTTATCTAATACTTCTAATACTTGTTCTTCCATATGTGGGTTTTCCATTTTTATCGACTCCTTTCATCAGTTTTATTATAATCAAGATAGAGGGGAAAATCTATTTTTTCTCTTCTTGTTTTATTGTCGAAATATTTTATCGTGTTTTTTCAGTATAGGGGTAGGGAATAAGTTTGTAAAATGATGTGCTTATGTAATAAGACATCTTAATATGCTGTTGAAACAAGAGGCGGGGGAGAAGAAATGGTTAATGTGCAAGTGTATGGGACGAAAGTAATTTGTGCGAGCTGCGTTGGAATGCCATCTTCAACAGAAACGTTTGAGTGGCTACAAGCGGCGATTGGTCGTAAATATGAAGGACAAGAAAATAAATTTAATTTCGAGTATATTGATTTTCAAGAAAAACAAGAAGATGAGGATAAAAAAGCATTCGCAGAGCGCGTAGTGGAGGAAGATCTATTTTATCCGGTCGTTCTTGTAAATGGAGAAATTGTTGGAGAAGGAAATCCTCGTTTGAAGGATGTTTACGAAGAAATCGAGAAATATTTATAAAACAGGAAGCCTTTGCGAATTTGCGAAGGCTTTTTTTAATGGAGGGATAGATGTGAAAAATGGAGTGAAACATGCTTTACCAACAGAAGTACAACAGTTAATGGAGCGGTACACCGTAGAATTAAAAGAAATTTTTTTGGATGAAAAAATAGTCGGGGTATATATTTACGGCTCCATCGCACTCGGTGCATTTCATGCAGAAACGAGCGATGTTGATTTTGTTACAGTAATAAGTGATTCTGTGAATGAAGCTGAAAAACAGCAACTTGTAGAACTTCATAAGAAACTTAGTGATGGTATGTTAGGTAAAAGAATGGATGGTATGTATATTCCGCTTGCTGATTTAGGGAAATACAATGATGAAATGAATGAGTACGTGTATTGTGCAGATGGTAAAGCAGATATAGGTCATTGGGATATTAATGCGGTCACATGGTGGACATTGAAAAATCAAGGTATTACAGTTACCGGGAAAGAAGCGGAAGATCTTCCGTTTCAAATAAGGTGGGATGATGTAGTCAATACGATGAAATACAACGTAGAACAATACTGGAATGAAAAAGCGAAGCAGCCATATTTATTTTTCGTAGAAGAGTGGGTAGAATCAGCTGTCGTTACGATGGGCCGTATTTTATATACACTGGATCATAAAACAATCGTTTCAAAAGATAGAGGATTGCAATACTTGTTAGAACGTTCAGGGGAAGAATGGGAGATTTTATTAAAAGAAGTAGCGAGGATACGGCAGAATCCAAAAGAAAAGCGAATGCTCTCAAGATGGAGAAGAGCAGATATGACGAGGAAGTACTTACTGCATTTAATTGAAACATGTAGAGAGAAATGGTAGGAGAAAAACAGACGATACATTAGGTTGTATCGTCTGTTTTTCTGTTGAAATTGGTATATAATGGTTTAAAAGGTTTAATTATACTGGAGGGGGTAGGGTGAATACAGAATTAGCTTCTTATGAAGAAAAGAATGTAGTAATGAGTATGCGCGAAGTAATTAGCATGATAATAATTATTTTTGGGGTCATGCATGGAATTGGTTTTTTAAACATTACATATGACTCTTCCTTATATCCATGGTATGTAGATCATCTTATTCCGCCTTTAACATTTCTTACTATTATTTTAATATACTCACCAGCAAGAAATTATTGTGTGCAGTTAGTAAAATCAATACAGTTCAATAATTTTAAACATTATGTAACGATAGTAATGACGATGATCGTACTGCTTATATATCTTGCGGTATTAAATTTAGTTTTACCACATGGACTTCGTGTGGATGAATCTAATATAGTAATAGAGCCTACTAAAAGTGAAATCATTTTATACGTAGTTGTACTCACGATTTTTGCACCGATTTGGGAAGAGCTTGTATTCCGAGGTATGTTTTTTATGAAATTATCTCAGCGCTTTTCTACACTTAGTAGTGCCGTTATAAGTGCTTCTATATTTACTTTAGGTCATCCCCTTACGGTAGGGAGTGTTTTATATATTTTTGGTATGGGTGTATGTTTAGCCTACACATATAAAAAAACAAATAATTTACTCGTTCCAATTGGAATTCATGTATTAAACAATTCATTTTATTTATTGGTGAATTTCCAGCTATAAAAAGACGCCTTTTTGAAAAGGGCGTCTTTCTTATTTTGTAGTAGGTAGAAAAGGCTTTACAAGTATTATGTAGAGGAAAGATAATAGAAAAAATATGTGTATGGGGGAAGATGATGAGTAAATATAAATTACATATAAATAAAGAACAACTATGGAAAGGGTGCATCTTAAAGTCGATTGCCCATGCAATTAATGTAGCGCATTGTCCAGATTTCTCACATGAAAGTTCATGGGACGGATTTAACTATAGTATGCAAGATACTCAAGGCGGACAAGGGACAATTACGTTTCATCCGAATTACACGATCGTATGTCTGCAGGATGTGAATAGTGAAAGAATTGATGAATGGATTGATGCGGCAAATTATTTTGAAGGGGCACCTTCGGAAGTGATAGACATTGCGAAAGAAGAAGCACTTCAATACGTATTAGAAGAAGTAGAAGGCGAAACAGTTCCTTTTATTACAACTGCATTTTGGATTGAGGATAGTGGTGCGTATTCAATTGATTCATTTGAAGAGATGGAAGAGCATGGCGGATTCTTATTAGAAATTCCGCTACTTGATCTGCAATCAGCAATAGAAAGATTAGAAGAAGAATATGAGCTGACAGAAGAGCAAATAGAGCTTTTACAACTCGTGTATGAGAGAAAAATCAAAAATCCAAACGAGGAAATTATGTTATCTAAAGAAGAAGTAGTGATGATCGGAACGGATGATAGTGAAGGATTGGAAGTTAGTAAGGAGTCGTTTGAAGAGATGAATATTACTTGGGCGTTGTAGGGGGATATAAAAAGTGTGATAAAGGTCTAGCGGGAAGTGCAATTATATTGTGTTTCCTACTAGCTTTTTATATGGGATCGATGTTTGTAGCAAATCGAAAATGATAGCAAGATAATAAGAAATATAGATAGTTTCATGTGAAACATTTTTAGTATTAAATATATAAAAAGTTTAACTTAGTGTATTAAACCTATCATTCATAAGTATTCTAATATATTTAAAAGTAAAATGGAATAATAAACGGATAATTGTCGGAATATATTCGATTTCTGTTCAATTTTATGAAATATATGTACTTTTTGTTAGAATCCTTCTTTTTCTTTCTATAAAATACATGTATATAGAAAGAAGAAAAGGATGATGTACGTGAAGGACACTGTTTTACAAGAAACAATTTCTCCGCAACAGTTACATACAGTCGTTCAAAAGAATACGGCGTATTATGACTTTAAGTGGGGCAAAGTAGAAAATCCAGCGCAAGGGAATACGTGGAATTGGGTAGCCTTTTTCTTCCCACCTTTTTGGTTAGCTTATCGTAAAATGTATAAGTTGTTTATTATACTTATGTTATTCTCGGTTCCTAGTATACTTATACCGCCTTTTATAGACATTCCCGATGGGATTTTTTTATCAATTGGTTTAGTTTTTCAATTAGGAATGATGATATTTACTGGATGGCAAGGAAACCGTTTATATTATAAGCACGCTGTCCGTATTTTACATAAGGGAGAAAATATGCCTGATCATGAGAAGGCGTATTACTTACAATCAAAGGGTGGCGCTAGTTTTGCTGGCATGATTGGTTTACAAGTTATAGTGACGATAGTATTTGGTGGAGCTATGTTTGGACTTTCCCTTTTACCAACTGAGCCGAACATTAAAAATGTTGTTCGTTCAAGTGATGAAGGTTTTACTTTAGAGATTATGACGGATAATCCAACGTGGAAGCTTGTAAAGAAAGAAAAAGATTATGATGTAGTAGAATTTACTGGTTATGATTATACAGAGAAGAAAAATGTGAAAATAAAATTTGCTGTTTATTTCGATGAAGATTATTTCGAGTGGCAAGAGGTATATGAGAATAATAAGAAGTTAAGTGAAGAAGAGTTAGAAGAGTATCAATTTTACATTGAAGAGAATGGTTGGGGGTTCTAGTGAGAACTCGTTCATTTTGGAAAGAAGAATCTTGTGAAGGTTCTTCATTTTATATGTTAGGAGGGAAAGGTCGTATGATGGATGTTTATTTTTATGATTGGGCTAAGAAACGTCCTAAAAAACATTATAATCGATTACATGAAATGAGAATTTTTGAATTGATTTTCTCAAAGGAATTAAGTAGGGTGAATCTTGGATTAGGAACTGTAGAACATATAGATATATATTGCCTAGCAAACCCTAATAAAGATATTTCTTATGAACTACATGAGACACTGGGAGAAATTTGTATATTCGTACCTTATGATTATATGCAATTTTTAAATTTGGAATCAGTTGAGGAGAAGTATAAGCATTTTTGTGAGTTGGTTTACCTCTATGTCGTACCAGCTATTGAAAAATATTCAAATCTATCATTAGAAACGATTAAAGAGTATGTGAATGAAGCGCTTCAAGAAATAGAGAAAGAGAATTATGAGATTGTGTTTTTAGTGGATAAAACACCGAAGAAGAGCCCAAGCCGAAAGAAAACAGCTATATTAAAAGGAATTCACCGTTCGGAAGGATTTCAGCTAATGTGTGAAGTGTATAATGATAAAGGGCTAAGAGTGGTAAATAAATTGCTCGTAGAAGAAGTAGGGAATGAAGTAGTCTATTCTAGATTTTTAGGCAAACTAAAATGGGAAAATGAGCACTTAATAGTAGTGAAATCTAAGACGAGCAGTTGGATGGAAGAAGTACATGTCGAATAAGCGAATTAACGAAAAAGGTGAACATAAAACACCATACGAATTGAAATTTTGTAAAATACAATAAAAAATGAGAATTTGAGGTAGGCTTGTCAATAACGTAAGACTGTGGCACTATAAAGAAATGCTGTACAAATTTTATTTATCGAGATGTAAACATCAATTTTGATTTTTACGTATAAATAATGAACGGAGGAAATGAATTTATGGCTACTTTACCAAATTGTCCAAAATGTAATTCAGAATATACGTATGAGGATGGCGTTCTTTTCGTATGTCCAGAATGTGCCCATGAGTGGGGCCAAGAAGCAGAAGCTGAAAATAATGATGGTGCAAAAGTTGTAAAAGATGCGAACGGAAACGTTCTTCAAGACGGCGATGCTGTTACTGTTATTAAAGATTTAAAAGTAAAAGGGACTTCTTCAGTTGTGAAGATCGGTACGAAAGTAAAGAGTATCCGTCTAGTTGATGGCGATCACGATATTGATTGCAAAATCGACGGTTTCGGAGCTATGAAGTTAAAATCACAATTCGTTAAGAAGGCGTAAGTAATAAAAAAGAGGAGGCGATTAGCCTCCTTTTTTTTATTGTCATTTTTTGTCGGTAAGTCGATATTCCTTGTCGAATCGTCGATATATTTCAAAAATCGTTGATATATTTTGAGTTACGATAGATATATTCGAAAAATCGTCGATATAATTTCATTTACCATTTACCGTGCACTATAATCAATCTCTTTCAACTGACACCGCTTATTAAAGAATGTTTTATATCCAAGCTGTAAAAAGATAATAACAGCAAAGGCAGTACTTCCTGAAATACCGAGTATGATAGCAATTTGATATTGAATAGCTGTAAATGGTGATACACCAGATAAGATTTGCCCTGTCATCATGCCTGGTAAGCTTATAATTCCCATTCCGACCATAGAGTTGATCGTTGGTAAAATAGCAGAGTCAAAAGCGTCACGGATGAGCGGAGCAATGGCTTCTTTCGGTGCTGCTCCGAGCATAAGGGCACCTTCAATTTGACCTCTTTGCGATTTCATGTTGTTTAAGAACGTATTGGCACCTAGAGAAACGCCTGTCATTGCGTTCCCAACTAACATTCCTGTAATCGGAACGATGTATTGCGGCGCATACCAAGGGTCGTGACCGATAATAACAAAGATAAATAGTAGAAGTGGCCCAATCGATCCGGCAACCATGGAAAGAGCGGCTACTCGTTTTAAGTCTTTTGACATTGGGATGTTAACTCGTTTATAAATATTAAAAATGGCAAAGGTAGTAATAGAAGTAATGAGAGCAATTGTATAAAATGGATTACTATTTTCAAATACGTATGTAAGGACATATGCAACAAGTACGAGCTGAATCGTCATACGGAATGTTGCGAGCGCAATTTGTTTCTCACGCGGAATCCCTTTTAATTTTACAAGTCCAATTAATATAAGAATAAAAATATATGCAGCGGCAAGTTGCCAAATTTGGAGTTCAATAACGCCCTTCAACTGAGAGCACTTCCTTTCTAGTTGCACCGTTTGCTTTACTAATCTCAATAATATCGTCTGCAATTTCTTCTGGAAGTTGTTGTGAGTGTGTGATGAAGATAACTGTTTTTTTCTTTTCTTTTGCTAGTATAGTAAATTGTTTCATAACGCGGCGTTCTGTATCGCTATCTAGCGCCGATGTTGGTTCATCTAATAAATAAACAGGTGGATCCATAAGTACGATACGTGCAAAAGCAAGTCGTTGTTTTTCCCCGCCTGATAATGAATCGGCATTGTCTTCTAAATTTTTTTCTAAGCTAACAGTCGTTAATGCGCTTCGCAGAGCATTATCATTTGGAAATGGTTTTTCAGAAAGACGAAGTCCCATTAATAGATTGTCTTTAATCGTTCCATCAAAAATAGGTGGCGTTTGTCCAAGCATGATTACATCACGTCGTAATTGAATAGGGGGATAGTCAGAAATTAATTTTCCGTTATATTCAATTGTACCAGAGGTTGGTGATTGCAAATCATTTAGCATACGAAGCAATGTACTTTTTCCGCTCCCACTCTCACCGATAATACATGTGATTTTTTCTTTTTGAATCTGTAAATAAGGAATGTGTAGTATATCTTTGTATGTAACGTCTTTTAATATAAACATAGATGGCTCCTTTCTGATTCTAGTTATATCGTATCAAAAAAGGGAGGATAACGGTTATAAAGAGCAACGTTTTTTCTTCGTCTTAAGTTCTATTAATAAGTTAAGTAAACGATCTAATTCTTGGCTGAAAGAAATCACTTTATCATGAGTGAATCCATACTTTTCAACGAGATAGATCAATTCTTTCTTCTTCGCTTCTATTCGATCGTTTAGTTTCGTTACGTTCATAAGTGAAATGGAATGCCTCCTGTAAAAGTATTTACAACACAAAAAATAAGACCGAATGACTTCGGTCTTAAAGGAAATAAAACAACTTATAAATAGCATACACTGTTTATCAATAGTTTTTAATATAAAAATGAAAAATAAATCATTATTCATATTGAGAAAGATGTGTCTGATAATTATATTGTAACGAATAAAAGAGGCTGCCTGCTTAGTAGTAGACAGCCTGTAAAGTATTAACCCTTATGATACTTGTACATCCAAAGAAGACCGGATTTTAATAATCTCGGTACACGTCCCATTAATGGTTGGTTTGCTAGTAAACCGAAGCCGTGCTTCTTCCCAAGAGAACCGAGAACACCTTTTAATTTAATAACAGGTAGTTCGTCAGGAAGTGGTTCATTATTCCAACGTTTTAATAATATTTGGACAATTTGTTCTCCTTGACCTTCAGCAAGTTGGGCAGATGGAGCGTGCGGAAGTGCTGCACAATCTCCTACAACATACACGTGCTCATTATTTGGAATATTGTGATATTTTGTTAAAACAACCCGTCCGCTACCATCTTGTTCAACTGGAAGGTTTCGAACAACTTCATTTGCTTGAATACCAGCTGTCCAGACAATTGCATCACATTCAAGTGGTTCATCGTGGTTGTACACAATGTTTGGTTCTACTTTTGTAATGTTAGAGTTTCGTATAATAGTAACTTTATGTTTTACGAACCATTCTTCTACATATCTACTTAGTTTCTCTGGATATGGGAATAGAATCCTATCTTTTCGATCAAATAAGTGAATTTTTAAATCAGAACGGCTTTCGCGAAGTTCACTTGCAACTTCAACGCCACTTAATCCAGCACCAACGACAGCTACTGTTGCATTTGGTTCTAGACTATTTAATTGTTCATATGTCTTACGAGTTTGTTCAATCGATTGTAGGCTATGTGTATATTCCTTCGCCCCAGGAACGTTATGATATTTATCTTCACAGCCAAGACCGATAATTAAATCATCATATTGGATCGCTTCGCCGCCATCGAGGTGGACAGCTTTTTCTTCGAGATCAATATTTGTTATTGTGCCGTATTGAATATTGAGGCGTGGATGCTCGGGAAACGGTATACGAATATGCGTTTCTGAAATAGTACCCGCAACTAATGCATAATATTCAGTTTTGAAGCAATGATATGGTACTTTGTCGATTAATGTCACTTGTACATCATCTGGAAGTTGGTTGCTTGGAAGTAGCCGCTGCAGAATTCTCATTCCACCGTAGCCGCCACCTAGTATTACGAGGTGTTTCATGATGGATTACCCCTTTTCTGTTGAAATATCCCCTAATCATACAATTTTATATTAATAAAATATTTTGACTTTACTCAATCAAATTATATCGAATTTGTGAACAAATAACAATGCATGAATGAATACTCTGTTGTACAATAAGAAGAAAAGTAAAGTAAACTGTTTTGCCTTTTTAGTTACCATTTCATTGTAAGTATCATGTTATATAAAATAAAACCATCTACTTTGAAGTGAAATAGTGAAGTAACTAAATAGTTTAGAATGTATAACGAAAACAACAAGAGACAGCTTAGTTTTCTTCTTATAGATAGTCAGAAGGTAATTTGTTTTGTAGTACAGGGGGGAGAATTTTGATTAAACCATTAATTGAATTTTGTGTAGGTAACCTTGCGAGTGGTTCACAAGCAGCTTTAGAGAAATTAGAAAAAGATCCGAATTTAGATGTAATGGAGTATGGTTGTTTAGGATATTGTGGCATTTGTTTTGAGGGGCCATTTGCACTTGTAAATGGCGAAGTCGTACAAGGTGCTACAGTAGAAGAACTAGTCAATAATGTATATGATTATTTGGATGAAAATCCAATGTTTTAAGGTGTTGCAATTGGCAGCACCCTTTTCTTTTTCTATTAGATAAAATTTTGTTTCGCAGGGGAGGATAATACTGAATATAAATAAAAAAAGGCCCTTTTAGAAGGGCTTTTTTCTTACACAATTTGTGCAAGAAAGGCTCATCGCCAAATGTTGTCAAATATGAGAAACGGGGGACATTCATATTGTGTTCTAAAAGCGTGCATTTTATACTTAAAATAACAAACTATTTTTGGAGTGAATACAAATGAGCCAATTTTCTTTTACAAAAATGCATGGTCTTGGCAATAGTTATATATATGTAAATATGTTTGAAGAACAAATTCCTGAAGAAGATTTAGCTCTTGTGGCGGAAAAGGTTTCAAATATTAATACTGGTATTGGAGCAGATGGAATGATTTTAATTTGTCCATCCGACGTAGCTCCGGTGAAAATGCGCATGTTTAATAATGATGGATCAGAAGGAAAAAGTTGTGGTAACGGTTTACGCTGCGTAGCGAAATATGCGTATGAGCATAAACTAGTAGAAGAAACAGTTTTCACAATTGAAACGTTAGCTGGTATTGTAACGGCGGAAGTAACGGTAGAAGAAGGGAAAGTTACGTTAGCGAAAATCGATATGGGAGCACCGCGTTTAACGCGTGAAGAAATACCGATGCTTGGTGAAGGTGAAACGCCATTTATTCGTGAAAACTTCTTATACAATAATCATCGTTATGCATTTACAGCTGTTTCAATGGGGAATCCGCATGCGGTTATTTTTGTGGATGATGTAGAACAAGCACCTCTTACAACACTTGGGCCAGTCCTTGAGACACATGAAATGTTTCCAGAGCGAGTAAATGTTGAATTCATCGAGATTTTGAATGAGGAAGAGATGAACTTCCGCGTTTGGGAACGAGGATCTGGTGTAACACAAGCTTGCGGAACAGGGGCGTGTGCTGCGGTTGTAGCCTCTATTTTAAATGGAAAGATGGAACGTGGTAAGGAAATTACAGTCCATTTAGCTGGTGGCGATTTAATGATTGCATGGACAGAAGAAGGCAATGTGTTAATGAAAGGACCAGCGGAAGTAATTTGCCGCGGAGTGTATCAGTACAAGATAGAAGCGTAAAGATGTATAATAGAATGAGAACAGAAAGGATGTGTATTTCATGATTGAAGTAACAGAACAAGCAGCTTTTCAAATTAAAGATATGTTAAAAGATGCTGAAGATGGAGAGAAGTACGTGCGCCTTGCTGTACATGGCGGCGGATGTACTGGCCTTTCTTACGGCTTAGGATTTGAAGTAGAACCAAAAGAAGACGACACAGTTCTTGAATTTTTCGGTGTTGAATTTGTTATCGATACAGAAAGTGCTCCAATTGTTAAAGGAGTAAAAATTGATTATAAACAATCTATGCTTGGCGGCGGATTCACAATCGACAATCCAAACGCAATCGCATCATGCGGATGTGGATCATCTTTCCGTACAGCGACGAATGCTGGTAAGCCAGAAGAGTGCTAAGTTTTTAGCAGAAATAGAAAAAGACCTTTTTAGCGATGAAATAAAATCGTTAAGGAGGTCTTTTCTTTTGTTGTAAAAAGCAAAAACGTCGCCTTCCCAATTTAGAAAACGACTTTAAGATATGTTACATAACGAATGTTAAAATCTAATTGATCTTTGCATAGATGCAAGTATCAGTTAGTTGTTTGCCGTCAGCTGTAAGATCTTCATTACGTAATATCCCTTCAAGCTCAAAACCTAATTTTTCAGGAATCGCACGACTTTTCGTGTTATTACGTTCACATCGTATTTCAATCCTTCTAAATTTGAATAACTGAAATCCAAGGTTTATTAACGTATTTACTACTTCTGTCATATATCTATTTCCACTAAATTGGGTGTTAATCCAGTATCCAATTTCACATTTAGAAACCTTCCAATCAATTCCATGAAGGCTAGCAGTTCCAATAAAATCATTCGTCTCCTTGTGGTAGATAAGATAGCGAAAGCTTTCTCTTTTCAAAAAATCTATATGCGCATTTCTTAGGAGAATTTCCGTTTCTTCAACAGTAGGAATTGACTGGAATAAAAGCAGCCATTGTTTTAATTCATTAATGGAATCTTTAATAGCTTCATGTACTATAGCCCCTTCACCAGCTTGAAGTGGTGCCCGAAGAATAAGTCTATCTGTTTCTATTTGTAACGGAACATTTAATAAAATAGGATTCATATTATTTCTCCTCTCAAAAGCTAGAAAACACTAAATATATATTCAATTCATCACTTAGAAATCCTTTTTCATCTATTGACTTCTAATTTCTTTATCATTTATTTGATCTTCAAGTTCTCTGTTTTCCAGTTATAATTGAAGGATAGAAAGAGGGGGATATATGCTGGAAGATATTTTTGAATTTATATTGAAGTACGTTATAGGTTCTATTTTTAGAATTATAAGATACCTTGTGATAGATATTATAATAGAATGCATAATAGAAGGTGTAATCAACGGTATAAGGAAATTACTTGATAAAATCCGTGATAAGTGGCGAAACTGGCGTGAAAGACGTTATTGGCGGTAATAGGTACATAAAAAATTAGCAGTAAAGAGATAGAGGATAAAAAAGCCTTAAGGGAAATGATTAATACATTTCCCTTAAGGCTTTTTATAACGAAGTAGTAGCAACGCATCCAAGTTTAGAATCCGTACTGATTCCAATTGGTGACGGAATGACGGTTTCTAAAGTAAAGAAATAATTATTATCTTACAAAAGTGTAATGTTCATGTCATGTTTTTGAATTTCTTCTTTAAAGCTCAGGCTTTAAGATAACAATATAAGAAAAACACATGAGGTGAAGGAAATGAAAAGATATATTGCACTTTTTAGTATTTTAGTTGTATTTGCAAGCCTATTAGTTGGCTGTGATTTAAATCGTATGGGTAAAGACGAGTATTACGTTCAAATTACAGTAGATGGAAAAGAGTATAATGGTAAAGCTGATAATGGTCAGCCTTATAAAGATTACGAATATAAACTAACTGGTTTTGATAAAGACGGAAAAGAAAAAGAATTAGAATTTACTGCACAAAAAAACTTACGTAAAGATGCATTCTTACGTGTATATCACTCAGATAAAAAAGGTGTATCAGCTTGGGAAGAAGTAAAGAAAGATGAGCTTCCTGCGAAAGTGAAAGAAAAGCTAGGTGCAAAATAAGAAAGAAAAAAGGAATTGACGAACAGGGTCAATTCCTTTTTATATTCTCAAAATCCTCTTCCGAAATGACTTTCAATCCATGTTTTTTGAATAAAGCAGTTGTGACTCCGTAACCAGTTTGTTTATTCCCGTTAAATTCTCCAGTGTAAATCGTAGAACTACCACAAGATGGACTGCGTTCCTTTAAAATAATATATTCTGGATGTAAATTCTTAATTTGTTCTAGAGCTTTATAAGCACCGCTCACGAAAGCTTCTGTAACATCTTCACCGTCTTTTGTCATCACTTTCGCTTTTCCATCTAAAACATCATCACCATTCCCGCCAATAATTTCAGCTGAAGGACGAGGTGTTGGTAATCCTCCTAATACTTCAGGACAAATGAGGACCGTATCTTCTTGTTGCAGCAAATCTTCTATTTTTGAAACGAGATTGTCATTTCCATCATACCGACAAGCGATACCACCTAAACAAGCACTTATTACGATCATATTGTCACCTCCAAAAAAATTTTAAATATCACGCCAATTTTTCTTCCAGACTCTTACCTATAAATGAGGTGATGAAAATGGGAAGCTTATATAACTTAATGAAACCATACAGTGAATTTCGAAGTAAAGAAGAGTTTAATACATATCAAAAGCAAGTTTTGAAGTGCTATCGATTCCAATTAAATAAGACGGATGCTACCATCATTTATTTTTTAGGAAAGTATGCAGTGAATGAGAAACAGAAAACAGTGGGAGTTGCTTGTCCGTTAATGGAGACGATTGCGACGAATGTTGGAAAGAGTATTCGTACAGTACGCCGCTCAATTGCAAAGTTAGAGGAACTAGGCATTATAAAGCGTGTTGCAACAAAAGAAAGACATAGGCGCGGTGGATATAGTGCGAACTTATATGTATTTCTTACATCTGCAATTGACCGCATGGATGACCGTATGAAAATGTCCGCATGTGAAAGTGAGGATTATGCAGCTGGCTGTAGTAAAAATGAGCAAAAATATGAGGGGGAAACAATTCTTTCTAAAAACATTCCACAAATAAAAGAGAATAGAAAAGAAACGTACGAGCTTGATGAGACGTATTGCCGCCATGATATACCGAAGCCTTTTATATACGCGCTTGTGCCGATGACGCGTAATCCGAAGAAGATTAATATATTTTGGAGTAAGGTGGAACTTGCGTATAAAAAGAGCGGGTTACTAGAGCAAGGTGTGTTACTGGAGCAAATATTAGCCGATGGAGAAGTGTATGGAAACTTTATTTGGCGAGTAAAGAGTGTTGTAAGAGCGTATAAATACGGGGAGATCCGTAAAAATGTTAAGGCGCTTTTATATAGTACGGTGCGGGATCTATTTTTAGAGGTTGGACTAGAATGGGGAGCAGCTGTGAGAAGAAGTAAGGGGATACCGTTATTTGATCCGTTTAAAAAGGAGCCATGCGTATAACACATGACTCCAAGTCGTTAATCAAACTTTCTTACAACTGGAACACGAATCGCTACAAATAGTACGAAGACGATAACGGCGATAGCACCGCTTTTCATAACGGTTACGATTGGAATTCCTATTGCAAGTGCGATTGATGTGAATGCATAAGAAAGCGGGATAAAGCCCATTGATGATAGCATAAGTAGACTCATTACGCGTCCCATCATTTCTTCTTTTACTGTCGATTGAATCATCGCCATAAGCGGAACGATAGCCATTGCGATTGTAATACCGTAAAACATGCCAGCTAATAATGCTTGCCAAAGTACGGTGCTAAAGTTAATGGATAAGAAGAATACACCAGACAGTAGCATCATGATAATGCAAAATAGACCACGTCTACGATTAATATTTTTTAAACCGACAATGACGGCGCCTATTGCCATTCCGCCTCCTACAGACGCTTCTAAGTAACTAAACTGAAGTGAATCACCGTGCAGAACATTTTTAACGAAAAGCGGGAAACCGACTTGCATCGGACCAATTAAAAATAAGTTTAAAAAGGCGCTACAAAGAAGGAAAGTTGAAAGGAATGGTGATTCCTTTACGTATAAAATTCCTTCTTTAATAGAAGTGAACATGCCTTTGTCTGTATTTTCCTGCTCTGGCATCGTAAATTGTATTTTTTGAACGAGTATGGCTGCGACGATCAGTAATAAAATCGTAATCGAAAAAATCGTTTCATAGTTCGTAAATTTGATAAGAATGCCGCCAAGTACAGGGCCTAAGATGACCGATGCTTGGTTTGTCATTTGTGTAAGTGAGTTTGCTTGTGTTAAACGGCTTTTTTCTACAAGTTCAGGTAAGATAGATCCATCAGCTGACCAGAAAAAAGCATCAGCAAGCCCAAAGAATAAAGCGAATAAAGCAAATGTATATAGTGTTACATCACCTACGATGAACCATGTAAGAATGGTCGCGACGAGAATAGCACGAATAATATTAGAGTAAAACATAATGTTTTTTTTCGGGAATTTATCAGCTACAGCGCCGCCGATAATCATAAAAATAAGCCTTGGAACACTAAGAGCGACGAAAACAACACCGAGTGAAGCCTCAAGGTTTAATGTTTTTGCTATGTACCACGTTTGTGAAAAAGTAAAAAAGGCTAAAGCAAAGCTTGAAAAGAGAGTAGCTGCCCAAAGAAAAAGGAAATTCGTATTTTTTAATAATGGTTTTCCGCTTCCTTTTAAAGCAGATTTATTTTGTTGTAGTTCCTCCATATTGCTTCCTTTCTATGTGACAAATTTAAACTAAAAAACCTGTTAACAATCACTTTATACAGTTTCTAATATTTCTATACTGCACTTTCCCATTGTAGACAATAATGTGGAATTTGCACAGTGGCTATTTAACGACAAAAAAGAAGATACCAAATGGTATCTTCTTTTTTGTCGTTTAGGCTAATGCAATATAAATATCTAATTGTACGTTGTTTGGATCTGTTGCTTTTTCATTATAAAGCTCAAAGTCTGTTGTAAAAGCACGTTTGTTTTCTTTTGACCATTTCCAAATAGATTCCCAGGCCTCGCAAACGACTTCAGCAACTGGTCCCTTTCTCGTTGTAAATACCGCATATGTAGTGGCAGGTATTGTTACAGTTGTCATATTTTCAGGTACGTCTTCTAATGAAGAAACGGGCATGCCGATTGTAAATTGATATGTACCAGTTTCATCTGATTCATAATTTGAGTAGAAAGCAAATGTTTCTTTCGTTTGTTGATTTGGGATGTTATGCATCATTTGTTCTTGGAAGTATTGGTTCCAAAGCCCTGGAATTTTACCTTCAGTAGATGCCTCTATTTCATTTGTCGTCGTAATCGAAACGCCGATTGCTTGGAAAGCTTCTTTTTTTACGATAATAGGTTCGTTTATCATTAAAAATTCCTCCTCTCAAATTAGAACGTTTGTTCTCTTTTTAATATAACATATTTTTACATGTATCGGTTACTATTTTTCAGGAATTTAAATAATAATTAATGAACTAAAATAAGTAAAAAATGGTAAACTTCCTATTGCTTGTATAAATAGATTAGGGAGTATGTTAAGATTTTTATGTATCCTTTAACTGTTATATAAACCTATATAATATGGGTTTTTCCTATATTAAAAAAATGATAGGGGTTTATATGTGTATCTGGTATATATGCTATTTTTGATAAATTAAAATAGTAATATTCTATGAGATTTGTATTGTTGAAATAGGAATTTCAATGATACATCTTCGTAGGACGGATTGTTGCGAGTGGATATATATTGCTATGTTTCCGGCTACTAAATGAAATGAAGTAGACGGATAGCAAATATATAGAAAGGAGAAAAGGTAGAAATATGAAAAAAGTGTTGAAAAGTTTTAATGTCGTAACAATGATTACACTTCTCCTATCCATCATATTACCTTCACCTAGCGCTTTTGCTACAGAGATAAATAAAAAGAGCTGGGATGAGTTACAAGGGAATGATGTGAAGATTAAGGCAGAGAAAGTGAATGCTGAAATATACAGAGGAGAAGTAGCTGAGAGGGAGCACGTATTTCAATATACGATTGAAAATACGGGAGATACACCAATTCAAGAATTGGTGATGAAACAAAATAATGACAATGAAATTATGTTTCTTCCTCAATCTATGAAAGTAAACGGGGAGAAACTACCTGAAAATAGGGTAGCTGATTTCTATATAGAAGAAAAAGATAAGGGAGGAAAGCTTCTTTCTTCTAATCTTAAAATTCAAGATTTAAAATCACACGAAAAAATGACTGTGTTAATAAAAGCTAGTCGTGCACAGCATTTTAATAAAGAATACAAACAAAAAATTAGTGTGCAAAAAGATCAAGTGCAAATAGGAAATATGTCTGTAGATGTTGAAGGGATTCCTTCTGAAGACAAGGGTGAAGCGAACGCCGATGATGAGGCTGACAGTAATAAGAAAGAAGTAGGCGCATCAGTTGATAATACAACTAAAAAAGTTGATGAAAAGCTGAAAGTATCTGTAGAAGATAAAAATAAACCTACATCAAAAACAGAACTGGAGAAGGCAGAACAACCAGTAACTGAGGCTGAGAAACAGCCAGAAAAAGAGGCAGCAAAGCAGGACAATACAGAAGTACAAGCTGCATCAGAAAATGCTTCAAAGGTTCAAATCCAAACAGGGGATAAGCAAGGTTTTGGAGATCCACTGTATTCCGTAATTGCTGCTGGTGATTTAGTGCAGACTGGTAACGTGACGCTTGGGTTAACAGATAATCACTATACTAGGCAAAGTGTCGGGGGGAAAGTAAATAAAAAAGCTGTAGATATTGATAATGATGACACTACATTTAATTCATCAACAGGAGCTTTTCCTAACATCCCTGCTGGAAGTAAAGTGAAAAAGGCGTATTTATTTTGGACAGCTGCTATGGGGACTCCAAGTGATACAAGGACAGATTATAGAGTTAGCGATGAAGATGTAAGACAGCCTGTTAAAGTGAAGATGGGAAATAAGCAATACGCTGAAGTAAGTGCTGATAGTATACGAAAAGCGGATTATTTACCGTATATTGCAAATCACTATAGCAGTGGCGCAGGATATGTTGCATATGCTGACGTAACAAATGTGATTGCAAAACAAGGTATTTCTCAAACGGTGACAGTTGCAAATGTACCACAAATTAAATTTGAAAAGGGTAGTGGCTACTACTGGGGCAACTGGAATCTTATATTAGTTTATGAAAACCATAAAGAAACCGTAAAAGATATGAAGATTTGGGAAGGTTTAGTTTCTCAAAAAAGTACAACTTGGGCAGATATTAGTGTTAATAAAATAAACACACCGAAAGAAGGGGCTTTTAAGGCGAAATTTAGTTATTTCTCGTCACAAGGAGATCCTGCTGATAATGATGGATATGCCTATGATTATGGAGAGTATGACTTTGGATTAGGATATCAAAAGCTGAAAAATATTAACGGTAAGGACAATGATGTTAATGACTCGTCTATGACAGAAGTACAAGTGGATGGGACTAACGAGTTTGTTACAAAAAAATATCCGGGATATAACCCAGATTGGACAAATTCATTTAGTACAGATATTCATACGTATCATCTTGAGGGACCAAAGCAAGTGAAAAATGATTTAAAAGAAGGAAAGATGCGCTTTAGGGCGTACGGTGGTGGCGGTGATATTTACGTATTAAACAACACTACATTCGTCACAGAACATAATGCGCCAAATTTACAAGTCGATAAAAAGGCGTTAGATAGTGCTGGAAAAGAAATTAAGGAAGTCAAAGTTGGCGAAGAGATTACGTATCAAATTGAAGTGAAGAATGATACGAAGAATAATCAAGCACCGGTATCTAATGTAAAAGGATTTGATAAATTAGATAATCGTTTAGAGTATGTTCCGGGATCCATTCAATATGTTACAGGAAGCAATAAAGGACAAAAAACAGATGATGCAAACGATGATGAAGCAGAGTTTGTAAATAATCAAATTGATTTCCGTCTTGGTGAAGGGGCAGATGCTACAGACGGTGGTGTTTTACAGCCTGGTGAAAGTGCCGTTATTACATTTAAGGTGAAAGTGAAAGAATCTATACAATCAGATACAACAGTCAAAAATGTCGTTGCTGTAAAGGGACAAGATAGTGCTGAGATAAAGTATGAGAGTGAAGACGATGCAAATGTTACAGTTACGACTCCAAAAGAGGTTCCTGGAGAAATAGAAGCGACCAAAGTAGCTTCAAATAAAACACCGAGTTTAGGTGATGAGGTAGAGTATCGCATTACTTTTAAAAACATTATTAAAGATGGACGTCTAGATGTATTGACGATTGAAGATGAATTACCGAGTAGTCTTGAGTTCGTGAAAGATAGTTTGAAAGCAGAAGGTGCAAAACCAGAGCCAGTAGAGCTGAAATTTGAAAATGGCAAAGTAATTGCAAAGTATCCAGAAATTATGGATATGGAAGAAAGAAGTATCGTCTTTAAAACGAAAGTAAAAGAAACTGCAAAAATTGGTGAAGAAATTGTTAACAAAGCAATTGTTAGTGATAAAACAAATCCACCAAAGGATCTAGAAGAAAAGATTACACCACAGCATAAGGCCGGCAAAATTGCTGCAAAGAAAAAAGCAACAAATAAGAAGCCGAAGCTAGGAGAAGAAGTTGAATATCAAATTAGCTTCAAAAATACGGTGGAAAATGGAAAACTAGAGGCAGTTACAATAGAAGATGAAATTCCAGCTAACTTAGAATTTGTTCAAGGTAGTGAGAGAGCTGAAGGTGCTGGCCCAAATCCAGTAGAGCTAAAAGTAGAGAATGGTAAGGTAATCGCAAAGTATCCAGAGATTACAGATACAGAAGAGCGAAGCATCATTTTTAAAGTGAAAGTAAAAGAAGAAGCAAAAGCAGGAGAAACAATTGTTAATAAAGCAATTGTAAGTGATCCGAATGGTCAGACTGAGCACCCAGAAGAAAAGATTACGCCAGGTTATAAAGACGGTAAAGTAGACGTAGATAAAAGCGTAACGAATCAAACACCAAAACTAGGAGAAGAAGTGGAGTACCGCATTACATTTCATAATACGGTAGAAAATGGAAAGCTAGAAAAGGTAATGATAGAAGATACGTTGCCTGAAGGTGTTGAATACGTGAAAGATAGTTTGAAAGCAGAAGGTGTAAAACCAGAGCCAGTAGAACTAAAAATGGAGAATGGCAAAGTAACTGCAACATATCCAGAAATTACGGATATGGAACAAAGAAGTATTGTTTTTAAAGTGAAAGTAAAAGAGACGGCAAAAGTAGGGGAAGCAATTGTAAACAAAGCAATTGCAAAAGATCCGAAACATGATCCGACTGATGCAAAGGTTGTTATTACACCGCAAAGTAAAAAAGGTGTAATTGCTGCTACAAAGGTAGTTAATAATGAAAAGCCGAAGCTAGGAGAAGAAATCGAATATCGAATTAGTTTTCATAATACGGTAGAGAACGGAAAACTAGCAGAGGTGCGAGTAGAAGATACAATTCCAACAGGCCTTGAATATGTAGAGAATAGTATTAAGGCTGAAGGCGAAGCGCCGGGTCCAGTAGAATTAACAGTTGAAGCTGGGGTAGTTAAAGCTAAGTATATCGATATTACGGATACGAAAGAAAGAAGTATCGTCTTTAAAGTAAAGGTGAAAGAAGAAGCGGAAGTAGGCAAGGAAATCGTCAATAAGGCAATTGTTGACGATACGGAACATCCACCGATTGAGCCGGAGGAAAGAATTACTCCGCAGTATAAAGATGGAATGATTGATTCGAAGAAGACAGTAGATAATCCAATGCCAAAACTAGGAGAAGAAGTGGAATACCGAATTAGCTTTAAGAATACGGTAGAAAACGGAAAACTAGAAAAGGTAAAAATAGAGGATACAATCCCTAATGGTTTAGAGTATGTAAAAGATAGTGAAAAGGCGGAAGGCGATAAACCAGCTCCAGTAAAGTTACGTGTGAAAGATGGAAAAGTTATCGCTGAATACGAAAATATTACGGATACGAAAGAAAGAAGTATCGTCTTTAAAGTAAAGGTGAAAGAAGAAGCGGAAGTAGGCAAGGAAATCGTCAATAAGGCAATTGTTGACGATACGAAAGATTCAAAAGAGCCAGAAGCAAAAATTACGCCATTACACAAAGATGGAAAAATGAAAGCAAAGAAAAGCGTAAATAATCTAGTGCCGAAGTTAGGAGAAGAAGTAGAATACCGAATTAGCTTTAAAAATACGGTAGAAAACGGAAAACTAGCAGAGGTGAAAATAGAAGATACTTTACCAGAAGGTTTAGAGTATATAGAAAACAGTGTGAAAGCAGAAGGTGCTGAACCAAATCCAATAGAGTTGAAAGTGGAAAACGGTAAGGTACTGGCGAAATATCCAGAGATTACGGATACAGAAGAAAGAAGTATCACTTTTAAAGTGATAGTAAAAGAAGAAGTAAAAGTCGGCGAAAAAATCGTCAATAAAGCAATTATTGATGATACAAAAAACAAACCAGAAACACCAAAGGCAGAAATTATTCCGCAGTATAAAGATGGAAAACTTGAAGCGAAAAAGATGGTAAATAATCAAGCGCCGAAGTTAGAAGAAGAAATCGAATACCGAATTAGTTTTAAAAATACGGTAGAACATGGAAAGCTAACAGAGGTAAAAATAGAAGATGATTTACCAAATGGTTTAGAGTACGTGAAAGATAGTTTAAAAGCAGAAGGATCTAATCCAGATCCAGTGGAATTGAAAGTGGAAAAAGGCAAGGTACTGGCGAAGTATCCAGAGATTACGGATACGAAAGAGAGAAGTATTACTTTTAAAGTGAAAGTAAAAGGTAAAGTGAGCGATACAATTGTCAATCAAGCGATTGTGAGCGATACGAAACATCCGCCAGAAACACCGAAGGCAGAAATTATTCCGCAGCATAAAGATGGAAAAGTTGAAGCGAAAAAAGTAGTAAATAACCCGTCACCGAAGTTAGGAGAAGAAGTAGAATACCGAATTAGCTTTAAAAATACGGTAGAAAACGGAAAACTAGCAGAGGTGAAAATAGAAGATACTTTACCAGAAGGCTTAGAGTATGTAGAAAACAGTGTGAAAGCAGAAGGATCTAAGCCAGACCCAGTAGAGTTGAAAGTGGAAAACGGTAAGGTACTGGCGAAGTATTTAGAGATTACGGATACAGAAGAAAGAAGTATCACTTTTAAAGTGAAAGTAAAAGAAGAAGTAAAAATCGGCGAAAAAATCGTCAATAAAGCAATTATTGATGATACAAAAAACAAACCAGAAACACCAAAAGCAGAAATTACTCCGCAGCATAAAGATGGAAAAGTTGAAGCGAAAAAAGTAGTAAATAACCCATCACCGAAGTTAGGAGAAGAAGTAGAATACCGAATTAGCTTTAAAAACACGGTAGAAAACGGAAAACTAACAGAGGTAAAAATAGAAGATACTTTACCGAAGGGCTTAGAGTATGTGAAAGAAAGTGTGAAAGCAGAAGGATCTAAGCCAGAGCCGGTAGAACTGCAAGTGAAAGATGGCAAAGTAATTGCCAAATATCCAGAGATTACGGATACAGAAGAAAGAAGTATCGTCTTTAAAGCAAAAGTAAAAGAAGACTTCAAAGTTGGTGAAGGTATTGTCAATAAAGTAGTTGTTGATGATACGAAAGATCCAACGACTTCAGAAGTAACAATCACTCCAGAATATAAAGACGGTAAGCTGAAAGCAGAGAAGGTTGTAAACAATAAGAAGCCGAAGCTAGGAGAAGAAGTAGAATACCGAATTAGTTTTAAAAACACGGTAGAAAACGGGAAGCTAGCCGAGGTTAAAGTAGAAGATGAAATACCAGCTGGATTAGAGTATGTGGAGAACAGTGTGAAGGCAGAAGGTTCTAAACCAAGTCCAGTAGAACTGAAAGTGGAAAACGGAAAGGTAATGGCAAAGTATCCAGCAATTATGGATACGAAAGAAAGAAGCATTGTCTTTAAAGTGAAGGTAAAAGAAGAGGCAGAAATAGGTAAGGAAATTGTCAATAAGGCAATTGTAGTAGATACAACACATGAGCCAGAAAAGCCTCATGTGGCAATTATCCCACAATATAAAGACGGCAAGATTGCTGCTCAGAAAGTGGCGAATAATCATAAACCAAAACTAGGAGAAGAAGTAGAATACCGAATTAGCTTTAAAAACACGGTAGAAAACGGAAAACTAGCAGAGGTAAATATAAAGGATACATTACCAAATGGTTTAGAGTATGTAGAAGGCAGCATCAAGGCAGAAGGTTCTAAACCGGAACCAGTAGAGCTACAGGTGAAAAATAATAAGGTAATGGCAAAATATCCAGCAATTACAGATACAGAGGAAAGAAGCATTGTCTTTAACGCGAAGGTAAAAGAAAGCGTAAAAGTGGGAGAAGAAATCGTAAATGAAGCGATTGTGGATGATACAAAAAATCTGCCAGAAGAGCCTTACGTACCGATTACCCCGCAATATAAAGATGGAAAAATTGAGGCGAGAAAAGAAGTAAGTAATCACGAACCGAAGCTAGGCGAGGAAATCGAATATCGAATTATTTTTAATAATACGGTGAAGGATGGAAAGCTAGCAGAAGTGAAGATAGAGGATGAAATTCCAGCTGGATTAGAGTTTGTGCAAGGAAGTGAAAAGGCTGAAGG
Organism: Bacillus sp. HY001; assembly: GCF_007558965.1. NCBI lineage: Bacteria > Bacillati > Bacillota > Bacilli > Caryophanales > Bacillaceae > Bacillus > Bacillus sp. HY001. The sequence goes on from NZ_VLTE01000097.1 coordinate 72,685, forward strand.
GGAAGAGCTAACACCAGTGGAGTTGAAAGTAGAAAATGGCAAGGTAACGGCAAAGTATTCAGAGATTATGGATACGAAAGAAAGAAGTATTGTCTTTAAGGTGAAGGTGAAAGATTCAGCCGCAATAGGAAAGGGTATTAAAAATAAAGCGATTATTCATGTGGATGATCCGAACCATCCTATAACTGAACCGACAGCTAAAATTACACCGCAATATAAAGACGGTAAAATTAAAGCTGATAAAAAAGTAAGTAAAAAAGATCCAAAGCTAGGGGAAGAGATCGAATACCGCATTTCATTTAGTAATACGGTGAAAGATGGAAAGCTAGCAGAGGTGAAGATAGAAGATGAAATTCCGTCTGGTTTAGAATTTGTGAAGGATAGTCTAAAAGCAGAAGGTGATAAGCCGGCGCCAGTAGAGTTGAAAGAAGAGGCGGGCAAAATTATCGCAAAGTATGAAAATATTACTGACATGAAAGAAAGAAACATTATCTTTACAGTGAAAGTGAAAGATGATGTGGAAGTGGACAAAGCAATTGTAAATAAAGCGATTGTGGATGATTCGAAAAATCCAGTAGAGCAACCAGAAGTAGATATTACCCCGCAGTATAAAGACGGTAAAGTGAAAGCTGATAAAAAAGTAAGCAAAAAAGATCCAAAGTTAGGAGAAGAAGTGGAGTACCGAATTAGTTTTAAAAATACGGTAGAAAATGGAAAACTAGCAGAGGTGAAAATTGAGGATCAATTACCAACTGGTTTAGAGTATGTGAAGGATAGTTTAAAAGCAGAAGGTAATGAACCGAGTCCATTAGAGTTAAAAGAAGAAGCTGGAAAAATTACAGCGAAGTATGAAAACATTACTGATACAGCGGAGCGTAGTATTAGCTTTAAGGTGAAAGTAACGGAAGCAGCAAAAGTCGGTAAGACAATTGTGAATAAGGCAATTGTGGATGATCATAATCCAAAGAATCCACCGCAAAAACCAGAAGCGATTATTACACCGGAGTATAAAGATGGAAAACTAAAAGCTGAGAAAACAGTAAATAACGAAGCTCCGAAATTAGGAGAAGAAGTAGAGTATCGAATTACATTCCGTAACGTAGTTGAGCATGGAAAAGTAGCAAAGGTGAAGATTAAGGATGAATTACCAAATGGCTTAGAGTTTGTAGAAGGTAGTGAAAGAGCTGAGGGAGAGAATCCGAAACCAATGCATGTGAAAGTGAAAAACGGAATCGTTCTTGCAGAGTATCCAGAAATTACGGATACGAAAGAAAGAAGCATTGTCTTTAAGGTGAAGGTGAAAGAAAAAGCTAAAGTAGGCGACGAAATTGTGAATAAAGCGGTTGTGGAAGATACAATAAACCCACCAGAGCAACCGAATATCGCTATTCAGCCTCAATATAAAGATGGTGCATTACAAGCAGAAAAAACAGTAAGCAATTATGAACCGAAGTTAGGAGAAGAAATCGAATACCGAATTAGCTTTGAAAATAAGGTAGAGAACGGAAAACTAACAGAGGTAAAGGTAGAAGATGAAATTCCAGCCGGTTTAGAATATGTACAAGATAGTATAAAGTCTGATGGACCGGAACCAAATCCAGTAGAACTTCAGGTTGAACATGGAAAAGTAACAGCAAAGTATCCGGAAATTACAGATACGAAAAAAAGAAGCATCATCTTTAAAGTGCGAGTACAAGAAACGGTACAAGTAGGAAAAGAGATTGTAAACAAGGCGATTGTGGATGATAATAATCCGACGACTCCACCAGTTGAGTCACTTATACCAATTACGCCGCAATATAAAGATGGAAAACTAGAGGCAAGGAAAGAAGTAAGTAATCATGAACCGAAGCTAGGAGAAGAAATCGAATATCGAATTACTTTTAACGGCACAGTAGATGGCGGTAAGTTAGTTGATGTGAAAATTGAAGATGAAATCCCAGCCGGTTTAGAATATGTGCAAGATAGTTTGAAGGTTGTAGGTGACAAGCCTGCACCAACAGAGTTTACAGTAGAGAGTGGAAAAGTAATAGTAAAGTATCCAGACATTATGGATACGAAAGAAAGAAGTATCATCTTTAAAGTGAAGGTAAAAGAAACAGTAAAAGTTGGAGAGGAAATAACAAATAAAGCGACTATTCATGTGGAAGATCCGAACCATCCAGTTATAGAACCGACAGCGACAATAAAGCCAGAATATAAAGATGGTAAGTTAAAAGCAATGAAGACAGTAAATAATCATGAACCGAAGTTAGGGGACGAAATCGAGTATCGAATTAGTTTTGAAAATACGGTAGAAAACGGAAAATTAGCCGTGGTAAAGGTAGAAGATGAAATTCCAACCGGTTTAGAATATGTGCAAGATAGTCTTAGATTTGAAGGTGCTGAGCCAAATCCAGTAGAGTTGAAAATGGAATTTGGAAAAGTAACTGCTACGTATTTAGACATTATGGATAGAAAAGATCGTAGTATTACTTTTAAAGCGAAGGTAAGAGAAACGGTTAAAATCGGTGAGGAAATTGTGAATAAAGCGATTGTGGAAGATACAATAAACAAACCGCTTGAACCGACAGTTTCCATTAAGCCGAAGAAACCAGAAGTGAGACCGGAAGATCCGAAAGAGCCAGAGGTGAAGCCGGAAGACCCGAAAGAACCAGAGGTGAAACCGGAAGATCCGAAAGAGCCAGAGGTGAAGCCGGAAGATCCGAAAGAACCAGAAGTGAGACCGGAAGATCCGAAAGAGCCAGAGGTGAAGCCGGAAGACCCGAAAGAACCAGAGGTGAAACCGGAAGATCCGAAAGAACCAGAAGTGAAGCCGGAAGACCCGAAAGAGCCAGAGGTGAAGCCGGAAGATCCGAAAGAACCAGAAGTGAAGCCGGAAGACCCGAAAGAGCCAGAAGTGAAACCGGAAGATCCGAAAGAGCCAGAAGTGAAACCGGAAGATCCGAAAGAGCCAGAAGTGAAACCGGAAGATCCGAAAGA
>NZ_VLTE01000098.1:0-2402 GCF_007558965.1 Bacillus sp. HY001
CTGAAAGAATATAGAATGACATTTAAGCACCTACATCAATTGGCTTTGGAAAATGGTGATGCCATTCATCTACTACATGAATGCATAGATTTTCTAAGAAAAAACAAAATCATACTGCCTGCTATCACTACACTTGAAAGAATAGTGTGGGAAGCAAGGGCAATGGCTGAAAAGAAGCTATTTAACACGGTTAGTCAATCCCTAACAAATGAACAAAAAGAAAAACTTGAAGATATTATTACCTTGCAGCATTCGTCAGAATCCAATAAAACGATATTGGGTTGGTTAAAAGAACCACCGGGACATCCTTCACCCGAAACCTTTTTAAAAGTAATAGAACGACTCGAATACATACGAGGAATGGAATTAGAAACGGTGCAAATTAATCATTTGCACCGCAATCGCCTGTTACAGCTGTCTCGCTTGGGTTCAAGATATGAACCTTATGCATTCCGTGATTTTCAGGAAAATAAACGATATTCAATACTAACCGTCTATTTATTACATCTTAATCAAGATTTGACGGATAAAGCTTTTGAAATTCATGACAGACAAATACTTAGTCTCTTATCAAAAGGTCGTAAGGCTCAAGAGGAAATTCAGAAACTGAACGGTAAAAAGCTGAATGAGAAAGTTATACACTTTACGAACATCGGACAAGCTTTGATCAAAGCAAAACAGGAAAAATTAGACGTTTTTGAGGTTTTAGAATCCGTTATTGAATGGAATTCTTTTGTCTCTTCGGTCGAAGAAGCCCAGGAGCTTGCACGTCCTGCTGACTATGATTATTTAGACTTACTGCAAAAACGATTTTATTCACTAAGAAAATATACGCCAACGCTATTAAGGGTGTTGGAATTTCATTCTACAAAGGCAAATGAGCCACTTTTACAAGCTGTAGAGATTATCCGAGGAATGAACGAATCCGGAAAACGAAAAGTACCTGATGACTCACCTGTGGATTTTATTTCAAAACGTTGGAAAAAGCATTTATACGAGAATGATGGTACAACAATCAATCGTCATTACTATGAAATGGCTGTTTTAACAGAACTTCGGGAGCATGTTCGGGCAGGAGATGTTTCCATTGTTGGCAGCAGACAATATAGAGATTTTGAGGAATATTTGTTTTCCGAATTTACATGGAATCAAACGAAAGAGAATACGAGATTATCAGTTAGTTTATCATTCGAAGATTATATAACGGAGAGAACCAGCAGCCTTAATGAAAGGTTAAAGTGGTTAACTGCCAATTCCAACAAGTTAGATGGAGTTTCTCTTGATAAAGGAAAGCTGTCACTTGCACGCTTAGAAAAAGATGTACCAGAAGAAGCAAAAAAGTTTAGTGCAAGCCTTTATCAGATGCTACCAAGAATAAAATTAACCGATTTACTGATGGATATTGCTTATATAACAGGATTTCATGAGCAATTTACTCATGCTTCCAATAATCGAAAACCGGATAAAGAAGAAACGATTATTATTATGGCTGCCCTTTTAGGAATGGGAATGAATATAGGTGTAAGCAAGATGGCTGAAGCAACACCCGGACTTACATATAAGCAATTAGCCAATGTATCTCAATGGCGCATGTATGAAGATGCAATGAATAAAGCCCAAGCCGTATTAGTAAATTTTCATCACAAATTACAATTGTCTTCCTATTGGGGAGACGGTACAACATCCTCATCAGACGGTATGAGAATGCAGTTAGGTGTTTCATCACTACATGCAGATGCAAACCCACATTATGGAACTGGAAAAGGAGCCACCATCTACCGTTTTACTAGTGATCAATTCTCTTCTTACTACACAAAGATTATTCATACTAATTCAAGGGATGCGATTCATGTTTTAGATGGTTTGTTGCACCATGAAACGGATTTAAACATAGAAGAGCATTATACAGACACAGCTGGTTACACAGATCAAATATTCGGACTGACTCATTTATTAGGATTTAAATTTGCCCCAAGAATAAGAGATTTAGCAGACTCAAAATTATTTACAATAGATAAAGCAAGTGAGTATCCAAAATTAGAAGCCATTTTACGTGGACAAATAAATACAAAGGTCATTAAAGAAAATTATGAGGATGTTTTGCGATTAGCTCACTCAATAAGAGAAGGAACAGTTTCAGCATCCCTTATTATGGGGAAACTAGGATCTTATTCAAGACAAAACAGCTTGGCTATAGCCTTACGTGAGATGGGTCGAATAGAAAAAACAATTTTTATTTTGAATTATATATCGGATGAATCATTAAGAAGAAAAATACAAAGGGGATTAAATAAAGGAGAAGCCATGAACGGATTAGCAAGAGCTATTTTCTTCGGAAAACAAGGTGAGCTTAGGGAACGGACTATACAACATCAATTGCAAAGAGCCAGTGCTTTAAACAT
>NZ_VLTE01000100.1:0-11585 GCF_007558965.1 Bacillus sp. HY001
ATGTTTTTAGGTATAGTTAGTCCATTAGATGATATTCATCTCTCTTTAATTCCGGATCAATCACTAAATGACAATGATTTTATTACCGAATTGGAAGAAGCACTTTTAAAACAAACCGTTCTATCAACTAAGGGATTAACAGAGAGACAAGCTAAGTACCGGCCTCTAATCATGGATAGAAACGTTTGTATAATTAATTTAATAGTAAACTATGGTTTGTCTTTGCAAGAGCTTGTATCGCTTAATATGAACCATATACAGTTTGCTAGGAACACTTTAATTGTTCCAGGAGAAAACGGAGTTACTAGATCCATCTTCTTAACAGCCGAAGATACACAACAGCTTTACAAATATTATTCGACTATCCCTGAACCTGTAAGACCTCGGCAGCACACAGATAATCCCCTATTTGTGGCATTTGATTTTAATCGGGGTACTTATCGATGGGTTTACGAAAATGATGCACCAAAGGCTATGTCTGAGGTTGCTATACAAAAGATGATACGACTTGAAGTGAAACGTGCGGAGTTAAATAGGCGTATCTGTGCACAGCAGATGAGAAACACTTTTATTCTCCGTCTTATTAAGCAAGAATTAACTGAAGATGAGTTAGTAAACAGAATGGGATTCAAAACTAAAAATTCCCTAAAAAGATATTTCCAATATTTTAAACATGTTCAACTCAAACACGTATAAAAGGATGTATCAAATGGTACATATCCATCCCTAACCAATGACGCACAATCCATTCAGCGTCTCTTACTTCTGTTATATTTGGTCTAGATACAACAAAGGTTAGCTTGTTATATGAGATGTTCATACTCCGCTATGGGATTCCTTGGAGAAAACACCTTAGTTGTCCGTGAATGACACGATGACATATAAACCATATTAGGCACCTAGATTCAAATATGAATATAGAAGTTGCAAATATATTAAAAAATGTTATTCCGATCAGAAAAAATGATACAATTAAGAGAAAATTTTCTTTTTTAAATAAGCTCTCTTAAAGTAAAATGTTGATATTTAATCATTGAAAAAGGACTGTAAAATTTAGACAGTCCTTTTTCAATGATTATTGAACTAAAATATGCGTTAGCAAACCTTGAACTCATTATTCATAACTGTGAATGAAAGGATTAATGGTTCTTTAATTAAGTAGTTTTACATCGATAGTTTCTGATTTTACAAAGACCTGTAACTACATTAAATAATTTAATTAAATCGATGAAATTTAAAAGAATTTAAGAGCTTTACTTCAACTTCTAAATTAAAGATTAACCTCCTGTACATATTACAATAGTTGTTATATATAATTTAAATCAGACTAAAATCCTTCAACTGAAAAACCTTGGGTAGTATTTTTGTTTGATTCGATTTGCTTTTTATAACTTTTAACTAACTCAAAGTCAAAAATATAATTATTAGCAATTACAAGTTGTAGAGCTTCCAGTTCAATTGAATTTAAGTTCATCATGTTAAATCTCGATAATAACAATCTTTCATCCAACTCTGGTATCGAGGTTGTCCGTGATTTCATTTTCAGTATTGACTTGTTTTTATTTTCCAAAATAGAAAATATCATATAGAACTTATTATTTTCTACGATCTTCATGATTCCAAATGGCTTCTTGTTTATCCAAAAATTTATGGCTACTAAATTTAGTCCATTTACCCCAAGAGATTCCTCTACTTCTTTTACAATCAACTTATGTCTATTTTCGTCATAATTGATCCTTTCCTCTGCTTCTATACGGAATATAGTGTTATAGAATAAAGATTTCAAATCATTATCACTGACACTTTTATCTTCATTCATATAAGCAATATAATCATTTAATATTGGTAAAAGTAAAACTTTATCGAAAGTCTTCATATCTATATCATGATATATATCAAGAAAATTTAAGTAGCTTTCGAATCTTTGACTGTTAAGTATATTTTTTAATATGTCCTCACTTTGATTATTCTTTACGTAAACAGCTGCAAAGTACTCCATAAAGGATTTATGTGTCCATTTAAAATAAACACCAAATTGTAGGAACAACCCTATACTCTTAGTTAAATCATATAGTACATCATCAGGTTTAATTTCTTTTTCTATACCGTAAACATTATTTATAGCTTGATTTATTAGACTTAATAAATCAGACTCCTTAAATTCGATTTTATTTTCTTTAAGACATAAAAATCCAAGATTACTTAGAACTTGAAAAAAATCTGTTTTTGAAAGATTACTTTTTTTCTTTCGAACTAAGTAGTCTTTTGATAAATCATGATCTTGATATAACGCGTTATAAACCTTTTCATAAAATTCATCTTTTTTAGAAGCTAAGTCTCTTTTATGCCTAAATGTGATGTATACTAAAGTAGCTAACAGTGGAACTTCTAAAAATTTTTGAAGGTCCTCAAATTGCCTGTTATTTAAATTATTGCTGATAACATTATGTATCTTCTCAATTAAGTCTTGAGCTAGGTTAATTTTAGTCACATTGTCTATTTTCTCTATGAGACTAAATGTTTCATCTTTTCTTAGTGGCTTAATTTTAGTTTTTTTGAATTGCCCAAAACTAGTTAATCCTTGCTCATGTCTCGAGGTCATAAAAAAAATATTTTTGCTGGTCTTTTGAAAAAAAGCTTTTAATTCTTCTGTAGCTTTCTGTTGAATTTCAAAAGGAATTTCATCATAACCATCCAAGAAAAAGATAAAATCTCCACGATTAATTAGTTCTAAGATAAATTCCTTTTCAACCTCTTTATTAATCATACTTAAGTTCTCAACTATTATATCAATAAGACTTTTTTCTTCCATCTTTTTTAATTCAATGAATATAGGCAAACCTCTATTTTCCTCAATTGAAGCGATAAACATCTTTTTCATTAATGTCGATTTGCCCATTCCTGCCACATCTTCAATTAATATTTTTTCATATTTCTCAACTAATTCGCTATTATATCCATCAATTTTGTATTCTTCTTTTTCGGAAGTTACTAAAGTTAGACTTTGATATATGTCACCAATCTTAATCTGTTCATTACCTAGTGCAATCAAATTTACAGTTTGAAATTCGTTATATGCTGTTTTTAAATACTCATAAAAATTGTCATAAATAGAACCTTCTAATTTTTCATTTAACTCTTTTTTACTATTCCACTTTACAAGTTTTGGTTTTAACCAATCATCAATAAGTGGTTTGATAAATTGTGCAGCAATTGGAGCTCCCGCTTTTGCTAATTCTAATGTACTCATATTCTTATCTCTCCCTTGCATATATAAGAATATTTTACATGATTATCAATAAAATTACATAATTTTCTTTTTAAAATAAATTACTTTAACCTATAACGAATAATTTAAGTTTCAGCTTACTTTACATTTAAATTAAATCAAACGAAGCCATCCTAAAAAAACGAATTAGGACAATAACAAGAATATACTAGTTTATATCAAAATGTACGATTACAGACATATCGAATGGTATTCTGAATCGGCTACACTAAGTTGGACAGATACTATAAGGGCTAGTAGACTTAACATACTAACCTAAGGGAGCGTGCTACTATGTCACGTCAACGTCGAACTTTTACACCAGAATTTAAACTTCAATTAGTAAAGCTATATGGAAATGGAAAGTCCCGTGCAGATATCTGTCGAGAATATGAAATAACGCCTTCTGCGTTGGATCGCTGGATTAAGAATCATCAAGAAACTGGGACATTTACTGCTAAAGAAAATCGGACAGAAGAAGAAAATGAGTTAATCAGATTACGTAAAGAAAATCAACGTTTAATGATGGAGAATGACATTTTAAAGCAAGCAGCGCTGATCATGGGACGAAAATAGATGTGATCCGAAATAACACTCACAAATATTCAGTATCAGCAATGTGTAACGTCCTTAACATCGCCAAAAGTACCTACTACTATCACGCCAAGCCGCGTGAACAAGACGCACATGAAAAAGAAGACGTTGAGCTTTCCAACGAAATAGAACGACTCTTTAAAGAAAGCCGTAGTAACTATGGTACTCGTAAACTCAAAGTAGAATTAAAGAAACAGAAGATGGTCGTTTCTAGACGTCGAATCGGTCGAATTATGAAACAATTAGGACTTGTATCAAATTATACGGTGTCACAATACAAGCCGTATAAACAAACCTGTAATGAAGCACCAATCAAAAATGAGTTACAACGTCAGTTTAAACAAGAAGAGCAATTAGCTGTAGTTGTCAGTGATTTAACATACGTCCGTGTTGAAAAAAATGGCACTATGTATGCTTATTTGTGGACCTTTTCAACCGAGAAATTATAGGTTACAGTGCTGGTCCAAATAAGACAGCAGACCTTGTGTATAAAGCATTAGCGAGTATTAAAGGAAATTTACATAACATCAAGATGTTTCATACAGACCGAGGAAAAGAGTTTGATAATAAACTGATTTCAGAGGCTTTAGAAACATTCAGAATTCAACGATCATTAAGTATGAAGGGCTGCCCCTACGATAACGCTGTGGCCGAAGCGATGTTCAAAGTGTTTAAAACAGAATTCGCAAACGGAGCACACTTCGCTTCTCTTGAACAGCTCGCTCTTGAACTTGATGATTATGTTCATTGGTTTAACAACATTCGAATTCACGGAACACTAGGCTATTTAACGCCAGTGGAATATAAGAAACAGACCTTATAAAAATTGTCCAGTCTAGTGTTGACATTCCACATATAATTTTAATGTAGCTAATCTATTAGGTATGAGAGTATGGGTACTTTTTTTCATCTTACTATCAATATTACTATTTTTATTTATCATACTTTCCCTAAAAAAGTTGAAATCAGGAACAATAAAAAATGGACTTTTAAAGCTATGTTTAAAGGGGATTGTTGCTATTTATAGAAGAAACCCCTTGGCTTATATTTGGAAGCAATGTAACTGGGGAATAAGAGGGATTATAATCATTATATTTGGTATAGGTTCATCTTGGATTTTCTTTCAATATGGATATACAAAAGCTGAGAAAAAAGAAGATTATACAATTGTACAATATAAGGGGAAAGAGTTTGTTATGTTAGATAAAGATAAAAATAGAATGCTTGTATCCCCTCTTACAATAAATAATAATCATTATATGATGTCAAAAAATGAATTTCAATTAATTGAATTTAAACAAGGAAAAGCGGATTCTATTGTATTTAAAGGGAAAAGTTTAGTTGGTGGTTTGCAAGTATCTCCTAATGAGAGGGAGGAGATATTGAAGGAATTAGATAAAACTATCCAGAGTGTCCCTGTTTTAAGAAATTTAATTCCAATTAGTTTGCTAATTGATAAATAGCATATGTCTAGAAAATTGACTAACTAAATTAATGGATTTTTTTAGTTAAGAATAAATGAGAAGACTCATCTCGGATTTTTGTTGATTTGAAAATAAAAAAAGAACTTGTAGGAATCACTACAAGTTCTTTTTGGTTTAAAGCGAATACACGGGAAACATAAATTATCTCATTATTCATAACGGGGAAACCATATTGATTACGGCTTGATTTCATTATATAACGAATATTAACATATAGAGTTTTAGTATTTGAAAATTATGTTAATTAACAACCAAAAATCCGCCTTCCCCATAAAAATTCCAATTATTAATTTTATATAAAGTACTTTAGATCAATATCTATATCATAATAAATTATAAAAAATATAAGGATAGGTAAATAGAGAAGAATGGTGCATTCTTACTGAAAGATATTTATCTATATTTAAAAATAATATAGATGTTTTTCATGTACATATAGTTATAAGTAACTATTAATTGTAAGAATACCATCATTCATCACTTTTTCTTTTTAAAATAACCTAAATATAAATTAATGTGTAATTTCTATATAACAAAGAAAAAAGCACCTACTTTTATAGGTACTTTTCTTATTTAATCATTTTGTATCTAATCCCAATAGCAATTCTATTTATAATTTTATCCAAAACTTAATTAGTTCACCCAAGAGGAAAATTTGTTATATCCATCATCAGCAACCCAATCATACACACGATAAACCGATGACAAACTATAGAATTTTCCTCTAAGTGATTCTGGAGCAATTTGATTCACCCTATATGGTGCCAAATCCTTATATTCCTCCCATTTTCCCCCTGTCCACTCATACAAATGTAACTGTTTGCCGTCTGAACTATATTGATACCCTAAATAATCGAAAGGATTAGGCCCTTTACTTTTAATATTTCCATATTTATCTTTAAAAGCATTAATATGAATTCCTATTATCTTATTTCCTTTTTCTATACTTTTCATAATTTCATATCTCACCCATCTTCTATTAAAAGTCTGAGATCCAATTAAAACACATGTAACTGAGGTATTGTTTAGCCCGCCATTTATTAATCTTTTAAGTGCTATATCACTTGTTTTTTTTGCATCTTCCCAAAGAGATGCATCAAAGACCCCCGCAGCACTTTGATTTAATTTTGTTACCCAATGATTTCTTACAACATTTACTCTAAAATCAATTACATCTTGATAATGGAAACTAAAAAAAACTCTTTTCGCCATAATTTAACAGTTCCTCTCTGATTAATAATCAGTAATGATTAGTTGGATAGGATTTCTACAAACTCTATTATAGTGTTAATCAGTTCCTCTATTGATAATGCTTCATTATTCAATTCTCCGAACAATTTTTTCATCCTTGCATCAGCACCTGGGTAATACGTTTCAAATTCCTCATTTACTTTATTCCATAAATCTTTTGCAATATAACCAGTTGCACCTACCGGAACAACGTAATTATTTTGTTCAAAAGAAATATTAAATTCAGATTGGACACCCTTAGCCTTAACAACCTGTCCCTTGTCTATTTTATTTCCATATAAAAAGATGCTTACCCCAGTTCTTGTAATCATATCTCGTCTATATTTATCCCATTGCTCTTCGCCCTTTTTCCCCTGTGGAAACGGTCTTAGAATAAGTCTATCATCATCTATAGTTCCCTGGTTCATATACAATTCTTCTAGAACTCCATTGATAACAAAACTCCCTACACCAAGTCCAAAACCAGATACTATATTAAAATCCTTTCTAATTAATTCTTTACTTAACTGATGAATGAATTGTTCAGCATGTTCTGTCTCCCAATGATTATATTCAACCGCACTACCAGATAAAAATACTGTTTTAGTTTTTATATTATTTTCAATTCGTTGTAATATCTCGGTAATCTCATTGTAATTATTAAGTACAATAGTCTTTATATTAAAACGTGATAAATCACTAATAAATAATTCCTGTTTTCTTACTCTATACTCAAAATCCGCCTCTAATTCATCTGGTCTTCGCTCTTCTTTTTTTATTAAACAATAGTGTCTTCTTTGATCCCTTTCATAAGCACTCCTTACTCGACTTAATATATAATCTAGATTGGGATCAGTAAAACTAAATCCAACAAATAAAAATGTCTTAGAAACTAGATCCCCACTCAACGCCTTAATATACGGATCCATTTTTATAGAATACTTTTCATAATCATCTTTAATCAAAACTGCCTCAGAGGGATGTTCCACGTCTCCATGCATTTTATATACAACTGCATCTCTTTTTACCTTTGTAGTAGCTAATTGTTTTACCGTATACTTTACATCAGCAATCTTATTTTCTTCTTCTAATGCCTTTTCAATTAACCTATCATAATTTGTCGTCCAATAAGTATGAATTGGTAATCGAGCTAAAATTTTGTGATTTTCAGTTAAATCTACTTTTCGAGAAAATTCATCTAGGATAATTTGATTAATTCTACCTCTATTACCCTGATTCTCATTACAATAATATTGCGCCAAGCTTACTAAATCATTTTCTTTATTTACATCTAATCCAATTTCTTGAGCAATAGGCTCCAATAACTTCGCCCAACTAACATACCCAACAGACATTGATAAACCCGCTCCTGCAAAAATTGCAGCATTCTCTTCCATAACTTCTTTTGTAAAATCTTTAATAAATAGTTCAACTATTGGATTCATTTTCATTCCCCTTACCTAATATACAAATTTACATTTATTACATAAATATTTTATCATATAATAAAATTTCGTATAACAAATCAATTTCTTAATAAAATTATTAAACTTACTATTTAATTGATTGCTTCCTCGTTGGTGGCACTTCTGTAATTCAAATGGTTCTAATTATCGCAATATATTAGTAAATTAATTATAAATTTCTAAAAACATAATAAAATTAGTCTTCAAATAGATATATAAGCATTAATATCAGCTTTTTCGTTTAAAATTAATGGCTTCGATAAGTTTAACAGTTTGTATGTTCTTAAAATTTTTTAAATGAATTACTAAATCAAAAATAGATTAAAATTTTTAATTTATAAATAAAAAAAGCGGTATTTTCAGCATAAAATTAAGCTTATTTTAACGATTATCATTACAATAGACTCCATTATAAACTCATCTATAAAAAATATATAACTTTCATATAAATATAAAATAATCCATATATACGATAAAGTATAATAATACTGTTAAAGAGAAGGGAGAACTGAAATTGACACTATTCACCGAAAACGATTTACTTAATAATTCTTATAAATCAATTCAAAAAAGTTATCATTTTAGCGAAAATCAAGCTGCAAAAAATATACTAGAACAAGCATACAAAAATTACGATAAAAATAAAATTTACGATATATTTCTATCTCACAGTTTTTTGGATGCTCGAAAAATTTTAGGATTAAAAAACTATATTGAAGGTTTGGGTTATTCTGTATATGTTGATTGGATTGAAGATAAACAATTAGATCGCTCAAAAGTTTCAAAAGAAACTGCTGGTATTTTAAGAGAACGTATGCAAAGTTGTAAGTCATTGTTCTTTGCTATATCAGAAAACTCAGATCATTCTTTATGGATGCCTTGGGAATTGGGATACTTTGATGGTATTAAACAAAAAGTAGCCATTTTACCAGTTTTAAAAAGCAGCTATGATGATAGTTACAACGGCCAAGAATATCTAGGATTATATCCATATGTTGCTAAAGGGACGATAATAAATTCAACACAGGAAGAAATTTGGATACATAGTTCCCAAAAGCAATATGTCCGTTTTAGAAATTGGTTACAGCAAAATTAATTTTATAATAAAATATAAATCGTTAGACTCCAAAAACCAGTGATATCCATATGTGTGTATACTATCACTGGTTTTCATCAGTTTAACAATTGGATTACATCATAGTCCTCTTCCTCTTATTTGACTTCACGTTTATTATATTTTTTATATACCTAGAAAAAACAACCAGGTATCTTTTCTTTTATTTTGAGAAATCTATGCCCTTAATTCCGCAGGTAACTTTTTAAATTTAAAGGCATAAATGCATAGGAATCAGAAAATATATTTCATTTAATAAGTAAATATGTATTATATAAATTATATAATACGCATTCTTTATAATCTTATTTATTTAAATGCGATGTCAATTCAAGAGATACTATTTCATTCAATTCTCTTATGTTCCCATCTAATTTTAACAAATAATTTTTCAACTCGTTTTTTGTTTCAAAAACTCCCTCAGTATAAATCGTTTCAAAAAATAAATTGCTTTTTTCATACAAATTAAAATCCTCTATTTCAACAATCATTTCAATAACTTCATCTTCTATCTTTCTGATTTCAATCAAGTTATTTTTAAACGTTTGTTTTAATTCAACATTTAAATTATGATTTAACAAGAAACGATTAATATCTTCAATATTTCTTTGTATTTTATCAAACCTTCTTTTCAACATATGAAGCATTACAACTTTCTTTTTTATAAGCTTATTTTTATCTTTATCTTCATTACTTGCGAAATTCCAATAAACAGTAGCCATCGCCACCAGCATAGCACCAAAGGTAGAATTTGTAGATTTTATTATTTCGGTATTCGTATCCATATTAAATCTTTTAGCAATCAACGAACTTATTCCTTCTAAGCCAGCAAATAAACTAAAATATAGCAATATTGATACAAAACCAAATACTACAGAAAAAATTATTAATTTTAAAACTGTTGCCTTCCAATTAGTTTTTTTTCTAAACATAAAATATTCTCCTTATTAATTTCTTTATTACATTATATAACAAATTATAGATTTATTTATTCTTCTCTCAAAAAAGAAATCAAAATGGTTATGGGTTTCAATTTAAAAATATCTTCCTTTATCCAATATTGGAACCTAATCTATTTTTTTGAGTTTACACTAACCTTATTTTTAAAAAATAGTTAAAACAATAAATTTATTCTAACAACAAGATAGTAATCCGTTGTTTGTAAAGGTATACCTTTACAAACGATGGGTCCATATTCATGAAACATTGAAATATCAAATTTATAAAGGTGATATAAATAATTTTATAAACGTTTATTTTTGTTGAGCACCTTTATAAAGTAACCCTTTTATTTGTTTTTCTACCTGTATGTTTAAAATTCAATGAGAGCAAATTTATAAAATGTTTCTGCAACATTCTCCTCAAGATGATAAGAAATATATTTCTTCAATCCCTTCATTGACATGGGCTTTTCATCTTTGAAAGCAATCGTCTAATCCATTAAGAAACTTCAATTCCAGGATGAAATTGCAATCAAACAGCTATATTTCATCCCATGTTTACCAAATAAACCGTTGGTGATTCACGTAATTTACATAAGAAAACAAAAAAGACTATTCCCCTCAAATAAATACAATAATTGCAAAGATACTACAATCAATTTATTACAATATCCATTATCCTTATAGTTGGATTTTGTTTTATAACCATATTTTATAGGTGTTAAATTAAAAGTTCTTTAAGGTTTAAGACCTCTCTTTATTTATAGAAAAGGAATCAGTAAATACCTTGAAGTAATTATTAAAATTCGCTCTTACTTTACAATACCAACGCTTTTTCATCCTCTACTTGATAAAGGGCAAGCACAATTTCACTTATAAAAATGTTAACATTCTATAATATATTTTTATAAAGTTATTAATCATTATATATAGTTTTATATTTTTTATTTAAACAGCAATAGAAATACACGTTAGGGAGAAAAATTTAAATGTCTATTTACAAAGAAAACGCTAACCTTTTAAAGGCAATATCACATTCAATAAGAATCAAAATAATAATAGAACTTACTAAAAGAGGTCCATGCAATGTAAATCAAATAGCAGACTTTTTAGAAAGGCCACAGTCTACCACATCTCAACATCTAGCCGTAATGAAATCACAAAAAATACTAGCTAGCAATAGAAAGGGATACGAAACTTATTATAGTGTGCAAGATAAAAGAATAAATACCCTTATAGAGGTGCTATTAGGACAAAAAATCAAATGATTATAATAATCAACAAAATAGTAAGTATCATATTTAAGTGCGGAGGAGAAATTTGTGGGAAATACAATAAAAGTAGGTACAATTATTCAAATCTTCTCTAATGAAAAATTAACTGGAAGAACCTATCACTAACATTGCCGAACAAACCAATCTTCTCGCATTAAACGCTGCTATTGAAGCTGCGCGTGCTGGAGAAAATGGAAAAGGGTTTGCAGTAGTT
>NZ_VLTE01000101.1:0-9125 GCF_007558965.1 Bacillus sp. HY001
AACTACTGCAAACCCTTTTCCATTTTCTCCAGCACGCGCAGCTTCAATAGCAGCGTTTAATGCGAGAAGATTGGTTTGTTCGGCAATGTTAGTGATAGCTTCCAGAGCTTTATCGATTTGCTATGTACGTGTAACAAGTCTATCAATAACTGTGGATGTTTCTTCAACAACCTCATGAACACTATTCATTTGATGTATAGAGTGTTTTATCACTTTACTACCAGAATTGACTTGTTCAGTTGTTGTGACAGCCAATTCTGTAACCGTTGCCGAAGACTCAGCTACTGTTTGAACTCCAGTCGCTATTTCTTCCATTGATAATGAACTTTCTTGAATACTAGTAACTTGTACTCCTTTTTTCACTTTTTCTAAATAAAATTTTTCTATATGGGGTCCCGCCACATGCCCATCAACTTAAGAATACAAATCAACCCCAAAACAAAAAAACTTCACATAATATGTGAGAGAAAAGGAGAGATAAAGGTATTTTAACCTTATCTCTCTTTTTCTATATTCATTTATTTTCAGGTAAGGAGTTGATTAGTTATTACTATTTATAAAAACGTGAAGAGGTGTTGATGCCGGTTGGAACTGTGGTAAAGGTTGAGGGGGGGGGAATCCAAGGAAATATCAGAGATGTGCATGATAATTTGGTGCAGGGGTATTAATTCATCTTCTATGAAATCGTGGGATTATGTAAGCATTTATTACTCTGGAGATTTTAAAATAAAAACCACCTAATTATAGAAGTGATTTGAACGTAAGGAAATTGTAAGAAATGGATAAGAAAAAAGAAATTTTTATTGTATAGGATACAAATATAGAGAAGCGTAAAAGAGGGGGGAAATAGGATACATTTATACGAACAACAAACTAGTAATAAGAACATTCTAAATGAAAAAGTAATGTATGATACTAGCATATGTGTAAAAAAGAGAGGATTTACCTTTGATTATGACAGAATGGTGCTTGTAAAAACAATCAATATAAAGATGATATCTGTGTAGTTAGTCAGAAATAACATATAACCTCCTATACTGTATGAATAAAGGGGATGAATGTTTTATGAAAATATATAGTCAACTTACATTTGCAGGTTTAGCACTGTTCATTACCGGAAGTTCTTTATTATACTCAAAAACCACCTCAATTATAAAAGCAGATTCCACTCAAAATATACTTAGTTCATTACAAATAAGTACTCAAAGAGATCGTACTTCCGTCAAACAAGCAATGCGAGATACATTGCAACTTGGATACCCGGGAATACTCGCTAAAACTTCTGAGGGTGAAAAAACGTGGGGATATGCCGCTGGTGTGGCGGATCTAAGAACTAAGAAACCGATGAAAACAGATTTTCGCTTTCGTATTGGTAGTGTAACGAAGACTTTTACTGCAACGGTTATCCTTCAATTAGCTGGAGAAAATCAATTAAACTTAGATGATTCAATTGAAAAATGGCTACCTGGTGTCATTCAAGGAACTGGATATGACGCTAAACAGATTACTATCCGTCAAATGTTGAATCATACAAGTGGTATTGCTGAGTACTCGAAATCAAAAGAAGCTGATTTTACGAATCCCAAAAGGGTGTATACCACTGAAGAGCTAGTAAAGATTGGACTTTCAGCACCTCCAGATTTTGCTCCAGGAAAGGGATGGTCTTATTCAAACACAGGATACGTATTACTGGGTATGCTTATTGAAAAAGTAACCGGAAACAGCTATGCAGAAGAGATTGAAAATCGAATTATTGAACCACTCGAATTGTCGAATACATTCTTACCTGGAAATTCAAGTATCATTCCAGGAAACAAGCACGCCCGTGGCTATGTTCAACAAGAAGAGGGAAGTGAGTTAAAAGACGTTACTCATTTTAACCCAAGTATAGCTAGCTCAGCTGGGGATATGATTTCTACTGCAGACGACTTAAATAAATTCTTTTCTTATTTGCTTGGTGGCAAATTACTGAAAGAACAGCAACTAAAACAAATGCTCACTACGGTCCCTACCGGAAAGGGAGGAATCAATGGATATGGTCTAGGAATCTATGAAATTAAACTTCCTAACGATATCTCGATATGGGGACATACAGGTGGCATTCCAGGATTTGATACTTTTACTGGAGGGACACATGGAGGTAGGCATATGTTGACGGTCAATTTGAACAGTATGGGTAGAGCCGAGAGTCCTGGTCTTTTTAAAAGTATTTTACTTGCTGAATTTAGCCAGTAAGAATACAGATGGAATAGTAATTTATGTAATGTTTGTAATTAAACAAATAAGAGATGAAATCGATCATTTATCTAAGGAGGCATTTTTCTTATGGAAAATAAACTATCTGAGGTGTTAGCCGCTACCTTGGCTCTAACGATGAGCCTACCAACAGGAGCGATAGCGTCTTCTAGCAGTAAGACTCCGGTTGTATCTAGCCAAGAAGTTGCTAGTAAAGATTTGGAGAAGATTGCTGCAGAGAACGCTGCACTGCTCACGAAGTCCTATGAGACGACTAGTGTACAGTATGCGTTGATTGATAATGGTAAACTTATTGTATCGGGGCAGACAGGCAAGAACGACATAGAAGGGAAAGAGCCACTAACCAAAGATACTCTATACGGGATTGGTTCAACCAGTAAAGTATATACAGCTGCGGCTGTTATGAAACTGGTAGACGAAGGAAAAGTTGATTTGGATGCTCCTGTTGCCCGCTATATTCCTGATTTCAAAATGAAAGATAAACGATATAAGCGTATTACACCGCGTATGCTGTTAAATCACTCCACGGGTTTGCAAGGTATGACGTTCAATAATGCATTTTTATTTAAAGATAATGATGCTTATGCCCATGATATCTTGTTGCAACAATTGTCCAACCAAAACTTGAAGGCAGACCCTGGTGCGTTCTCAGTATACTGTAATGATGGTTTTACGCTGGCTGAGATCTTGGTAGAAAGAGTCAGCGGTATGAATTTTACTGAATTTCTACATCAAAAGTTTACAGAGCCATTAAAACTGAATCATACGATAACATCGCAAGACAAATGGGAAGACGAAAAGCGGGCTGGACAGTATTCTCCGACATATCAGGGACAGCTTCCAAGTGAAATGGTAAATGTGATTGGTACGGGAGGAATCTCTTCTACTGCAGAAGATGTGGTACGATTCTCACAAATATTTATGGGACAGAGAAAAGAAATTCTCTCTAATAAAGCAGTCAAGGCGATGGAACAAGAAGAATATAAAAAAGGAATGTGGCCAGGAGATAGCGATAATGTGTTCAACTATGGTCTTGGCTGGGATAGTGTGAAACTATACCCATTTAGTGAATATGGGATAAAAGCATTGGCTAAGGGAGGGGATACGATGCTGCAACATGCTACATTGGTCGTACTTCCAGAACAGAAGATGGCAGCAGCTGTATTGTCCTCCGGCGGCAGCAGTATGACAAATCAACTGTTGGCAAATAAATTACTGCTAGCTAGGCTTAAAGAGAAAGGGGCAATTAAGGATATAAAACCAGATAAATCCTTCGGCAAGCCCGTCAAGGCTAAAGTGCCCCAAGACGTGGTAAAAAAAGCGGGTTTTTATGGAAATAGCTACAGCGATTTCAAAATAGAAATTACGAAGAAGGGAGAACTGTTTTTACCAACTAAACCAGAAGAAAAATATGTATATACGGCGGATGGAAGCTTTATAAATGAGAAGGGTACTTCCAAGCTTAACTTCGTCACAGAGAAGAATGGAAAAGTTTATTTGAGAGAGAGCACATATGAATTATCGCCGGGATTGGGACAAAATGTGCTGACTCACTATTTAGCCCAGAAATTAGAAAACAATGTGTTACCGAAGAAAACAGCTGCTGCATGGGCGAAGCGTGAGGGTGGCAAGTTCTACCTCGTTAACGAAAAATTTAATTCTATAAATTATCTAGGAAAACAAATACCTCTTAACACACAAATAACGCTCAAAGATGGCTATTGGGACGGTAAAAAAATTATAGGTCCGAATACGGCGACGCATCAAATTCAGATTCCCGTAATGAATGGGCGGGATACAAAGGAAGCTCATTTCTATACAGAGGATGGTACTGAATATATGGAGATGTCCAGCTTTTTATACGTCAGTGAATCTAACGTAAAATCTCTTGATACAGGTCAATTATCGAAAGTTACACTGCAAAAAAATGGGCATGCGAAATGGTTTACGATCCCGCAAGAGGCAGCTGGGAAAACGATGACTGTGGAGTTGCCATTAGGAAGTTCATTCGCAGTGTATGATGAGAATGGAGTATGCGTCAATTTTACCGTCGTTAGTGACAATAATAAAGTGAAACTACCAGAGAACGGAACGGTTGTATTTGCTGGCGCACCGAACTCCGAATTTACAGTCGCATTGAACTAGCTACAACTTGGGATAGACTTCAATAAAACAGTATGACAAGGAAAAGAGGTGTTATTTGTATTTTAAGTATTCCCTTTACAAAGAGAACTTCCACAAATGATACTACACTTAAATTCTTAGCTTAATAGCAATGAGTATTTTTTCTAATTCGTGAATTTAAAATGTTTAATATGAGGGATTGTGTTTCCAAACGACGTTCTAGTGCTCTAATCAAAAAAGCATGAGGAAATAAAAACACAATTCTATAGATTAATATTCCAATTATATTCTATATATTTACATTAAAGGAATTTATTTGTATTATGTATTTGTTAAAAATATAATTAAAGGAGTAGTTAAAATGAAAAAAAGAATTCTGATTCCTGTAATGAGTATAGGTTTTCTAGTCTTTGGTGCATTTTATAGTCCTGATCAGAATACAGTTTCCGCCCAGGTTAACACTGAAAAATCCTCCGTTAATAAAAGTGAATTTTGGCTTGGTAATGGAAATCCAATAAAACATTCTCCGTATTACAATACCATTCTTGGAAGTGCTGATTTAAGTTCATCTACCAAGGGGAAAAAAAGCTATGTAGTATTTGAGTTTTATAATTTACGAGGCGATTTATCACATGTAGCAAGTGCAAATATTCCTTACCGATCGAATACGCAAAAATTCTCAGTTCCTATAAAAGATCTAGGAGAAGGTAGTTATTCCATAAAGGTCAAAGTTATTAACGCAAAAGTAGATCCAAAAACCATTAAATTTGTTCACAAATAGTAATGTGCTAATACAACTTAATAATTAGTACAATATGATGGTTTAAATAGCATAGAGACACCTGTTGGTGTCTTTATGTATATAAAAGCCTCATTATCCTATGAGAATGGTAGGGCCTTTCTATGCTATGTATTATCCAATCTATCAATTTTATAATAGCTTTTTAACCTGTTACAAGGAACCGTAAAGTAGATTATTAATCTCTTTTAAAAAATTTCTTTCTTATAGTACTAGGCATACCGTAATAAGAAATATTAATTTTGAAAGGAGAATCAATAAATATGAGTACGAAGAAAAAAATAGGGAAGAAGTTATTACTTGTTAGTACAATTTGTGTAATAACGATTCCTTCGGTTTCATATGCGGAGGAAGGAATTTTATCTAAAAATTCCGTGGGTTCTTCAGGCCTGTTTGAGGGGGGAAATAAGGATGTATTGAAATCAAGTTTATATCCTAATACATATAATAATCCGTTTAATCACCAATTTAAATCGACATTAAAGGAAAAGAAAACAAATATAAAAAAAATAGACAATATTGTCGATGAAAATTCTGGTATATCTGTTGCTCTTTCATTTATACGTTCCATGCACAGTGAAGATTATAAATCTGCACTTCATTTAACTTCTCGATCATTACAGAAAGTAATATCCGAAAAATGGCTTGAGAATTATTGGAAGGAAATTCCTTCTCAATTACAAGCAGGTTCTCTTATAGAAATTGGAGAGGTTAAACAAAAAGAGATAAATTCCGTTCATACAAATGTAGAGATTAAATTAGTTTTTGAACAAATTACTGTACCTTTACTAATAAAACTGGATCCAGCTGGAAAAATAGATGATTTTCAACTCAGTATGCCGTTTAGTCCTGTAGCAGATCGTCCATCATATAGTAAGCCTGAATCATTTGTTAATAAGGAAGTAGTAGTTGGAAGTGGTGCGTTTCCATTACCAGGAACATTATCTGTTCCAAAGGGAAAAAAGGGTCCTTTCCCAGCTGTTATCCTTGTGCATGCATCTGGAGCAGCCGATCAGGATGAAACAGCGTATGCTTTAAAACCATTTCGCGATTTAGCGGAAGGTCTTGCCTCGAAAGGAATTGCCGTCCTTCGCTATAATAAACGAACTTATGAACATGGATTGAAAACAGAACTTAGTCCGTTTTATATAGTTGATAAAGAGACAACAGATGATGCTCTTCTTGTGACTCAATTTCTTCAAAATGAACCTATGATAGATAAGAATCAAATTTATATTCTTGGTCATAGTCTAGGTGGAATGATGGTTCCGAAGATGATTGAAAAAGATCAAAATCAAAATATTGCTGGGGCAATTGTGATGGGAGGAGCGGCCCGTTCATTTATAGACGGTGCTTTAGATCAACTTGAGTATCGTCTTTCTATTGGAGCAATGAAACCAGAAGAATATAAATTTTACAAATCACAATTTGAATTATTAAATAACCCTAATTTTTCTAGTCAGAATCCTCCAAAAGATTTTCAGTTAGGATCACCAGTATATTGGGATTCTATCCGTAAAATTAAAGCAGCAGAAATGTCAAAAGAGCAAAAAACACCACTTCTTATTCTTCAAGGAGAAAGAGACTTTCAAGTTCAATCAAAAAGTGAAATTCCTTTTTGGAAAGAACAATTAAAAGAGAGAGATAACGTTGAATATAGACTATATCCAAAGTTAAATCACTTCTTTACAGAAGGAGACGGGGAATTAAGTAAACCAGATGAATATTATACTCCTGCTAATATCCCTGAGTATGTTATAAATGATATTGTCAATTGGGTGCAAGGAAAATCGAAATAAAATTAGCAACCACATTTTTAGTAGCTATTTTCAGTTCTTAAGATAGACTGAGTTTTAATTGTATAAATATAATTATATCATGATATAAATAACTATAAAGAACTATAAAGAACGTAGTAAAGTTACTTATTTAAATACTGTAGATTCTCATATTTTGGGAGATCTTCTACGCTTATCGACTCAATATTTGGAAGTATATACAAATACCCTAAACAAAAAAATCTGTTTGGGGTATTTGCTTTTCTTAAGTTGATGGCAATGGGGTACCGCCACATGCACATCAAGCTAAGATTTTAAGATACCCCCAGAATGAAAAGTTTATTTTTTACAACTAAAGGACAAATAAAAAAGATCCTTAACAGTTTGTTAAGGACTGCGGAATAAAGCCGCAATTTGGGTTACAACCCAATCAGTTTGTAGAAAATAAATTGCGATTATAATTGCAATTGTATTCCAAAAAGCAATGTTTCAAATGGATTTTAACATACCTGTAACTGTATTGGTATCAATAAAATATGGTCGGAGTTACAAATAGTGGTTTCGAATATTAGAAAAATTTAAAAGTTAATTATTTCTCATAAATAAACGTTAAGAAGAACTTGTGAAAATTTATATAATAAATGAGAAATTAACTAATCAGATAATTGAATGTTATACTTTAATTGCTTCATATATTGATTCATAACTAAAATATTTAAAACAAACGTTTGTATAATTCTCCTACACAAAACTTCTTCATCACATAAATAAAAAAATAAGAATCCCCCATTTATATATATTCAAGAATTATAGTTAGTTATAACGTAAAACTCATTTTCTTATAATTAATCTTAAATATTTTTATACATATTTCTGTAAGAACACACTATTCTTCACTATTTACCTATATTTATATTTTTAATAATTTATTATGGTATAGGTATTGGTTCAAAACATTCTCTGCAAAATGTATAATTGATATCTTTAGGGATTAACGACCCGTTGCAACACCTCATTTTATTAATTCACATAATTTTCGAAAATTAAAACTTAAATAATTGATAATTGTTATATAATGGAATCAAACCATATTCAAGATGGTTTCCCCGATATGAATAACCAGATATTTTTATGTGTCCTGTATATTGGCTGTAACCTCAAAAAGAACTTGTAGTAATTTCTACAAGTTCTTTTTACTTTTCTTATTGTATTTAAAGTAGAAACTATGAAGAAATATGATATTAAGCGTTCTTCATTTTATAAATTTACTAAACAGTATGAAGAAGAAAAAAAAGGGAAACCTAACGAATAATTAATGATGATTCAGGGGGACCAAATGGAACATAAAAAAAAGGTAACAATTGGGGATTACGTTCAATTTTTATATCGTAAAAATCCTAATTTACAATTAATCGGATATGTAGTGAGTGTTCTACAGAATACAATTGTTGTAGATATTACCGATATAATGGGAATTGAAGTAGATGATGCTAGGCAAGTAGTAAAACATGGTTACTATAACAAAGTGGATCATAGACAAATAAAAAATAATGTTTCATAAAAAAATGCTCCTAGATTAATCTAGGAGCATTTTTTTAGATGAAGTTACTGGATTCCTTAAGATGATGAATACCAGCTGTTAGATAGTAACATATTCGTTTAGAAAAAGCACTATCATAGATTCTTTTTTCAACTATGCTTAATGCTTGCAAATCGAAAACGAATTTTACAAAGTGCACAAAATGTTAAACTCAGACGAACTTGTGATAGCATGTGTTTTTTATGGTATTACTGGTTTATCGCTATCAAATGAAAAGAATAAGATTATCAGTTTTACAAAATACGTGTATAGTTAAAGTAAGTTTTACATAAAATAATTATCTTTATTTCTCAATTGATATTAGAATATTCACATTATGTATTTTTTGTACTTTTATTGCATAAATCATTAATCTAATCTCATAATGTATTGAAAAAACAAAGACATTAAAATTAAATATTAATAAAAATACAAAACGTAAAAAATATGTAGAATACTGTCTAATTTATTATATTTTCTCCTCTTTATATAACAATTAATCTATTAGGTGATAAGAATAAAATCTTACAATAGATTATAGGGGGAGAAATTTATGAAGAAAATTTTAGTTGGTGCAATAACAATAGGA
>NZ_VLTE01000102.1:0-230 GCF_007558965.1 Bacillus sp. HY001
GAAATACGTTAAATTTATAAGAAAATTTCACTTGTTAGTATTCCATTTCTAAAAGTCTCTGATATATCCTTTGCCCCCTATTTCATATGAATATCTAGCCTCCTTTAAAGGATACAATTCAAAATTCATAATAAAAATAAACAAATCCTCCATATGGAGATTAGTCAGGAAAAATGATTGAGAGTTTGAGGATTCTTTTAAATTTAATTGTATTTCATCCATGATAAATA
>NZ_VLTE01000103.1:0-269 GCF_007558965.1 Bacillus sp. HY001
ATTATTATTATGAACATTATCAATTTCTAACCATTCATCATTATTATCGGCTTCATCAATCCAAAGTAGATAGACGAGGAAAATATACAAGAATTCTGCTTTTCATAGCCAATTCCGTATGTTTCAAATGGGTTTAAAACAAGGTTCCTTAATTCAATATATCGAATACTATATTTATTCAAATCCCATAGCGGGCTTTGAATAAGTACGGTTTCATTTAATTATTAATTAACATTTTTTTATATAAGCCGTACTCCATCAACTTTTTT
>NZ_VLTE01000104.1:0-212 GCF_007558965.1 Bacillus sp. HY001
TATTTATTCAAATCCCATAGCGGGCTTTGAATAAGTACGGTTTCATTTAATTATTAATTAACATTTTTTTATATAAGCCGTACTCCATCAACTTTTTTTATTAATTTTCAGTCTGTGACTAAAATTATTCATCTTAAACACTTGAAATGATATTTACTATTTTTTTGTAATTTACCATTTTGATATTAGTGGCCAAATCCTTTTATTATCGT
>NZ_VLTE01000105.1:0-9199 GCF_007558965.1 Bacillus sp. HY001
ATTGCATCCAAATCAACAGACTCTTGTTGTATATTAAACTCGTATCTTCCATAGAAGTTAATATGTTGCCATGCAACTGGGGATATTTTTTTCATAACGGGGTAGCGTCAGGAAAATGCGGATTTACAACGTTAAGGAAACCAAAATATAAAAAGTCTAATTTCTCGGTGTTATAAGTGAAAAATTAGGCTTTAGTTACTTCATTAAAGCGCCTGATTGTTGAAGACTAAAGTTTATATTCACCAAGAAAATTGATGTGCTCTTATCCTAACAAATTTTATTTAGGACTTACATGTATGCCTTCACGCTCTCGCCAATCTGCGTAAAGTATACGCTTTACATTATCATATCCATTGGTAGTTAATTGGTTATCTAACCACTGTTGATCAAATCCGAGTTCATGTAAATTATCCCATAAAATTTCCCCATCTATAATTAACGATGTTGGGAGGTCTACTGGACTTTCTGGAAGATTGAGATCTGGTTTTTGATACTTGGATTTTAATAATAAACTTATTTGCCCATTAGCTTCCAATATACCGTATTTGACTTCGCGAACTGAAAAGACATTATTTTGACGGAGTATACTCAATACTTGATTTACATCCAATTTGTTCTTTGTAAGTAACTTTCTGTCCATAACACCATCTCGAATGATGATGTTAGGATTGCCTAATAAGAGAGAACGTGTCGATTTATTTTTTAGAGTCATAAACTCTATTCCCAACATAAGAAACGTCCACAATCCGATGGCATATAAAAAATGAAAAATCCCTACCTTATCTTCATAAATGTTATTTCCTAAAAAATCTCCAAGTACTAACACAAAAACTAAGTGAAACGGGGTTTAACTGATAGATGGATGTTCTGCCTGTTATGATAATGATAAAAAATAAAGTTGCAAAACCTACTATGACTTTGATTGCCAGTAAACCCAAAAAAACTTCACCCAAAATTTATTCCTCCATTTTATATTTCACTCGATTTCAAAAATCCTCATGTTTTAAAATATTTATATTACAACATGTAAGCTAATTAAAATCAGAAAGATAAATAATACCGGTTTTTTCAACTTATAATAATGGAGAAAGCACGCGAGCACCCTGTTCAACAATGCGCTCGGTCAGGGATCGTTGCACCAAGTCTTCAATTCTTAATGGTACAGAATCAGTAAGATCCCTCTCGAACTGCTCTGTGAGTTCCCTTGTCACATCAGCACTGTACACGACTTGACACACCTCATAATTCAGGCGAAAACTTCTCATATCATAGTTTGCTGAGCCTACGGCAGCAATCTCCTCATCGATGGTCAACACCTTCGCATGTATCATTCCTTTGTCGTACTGGTAGATTTGAACTCCAGCTTCTATAAGTTCTCCGTAATAAGTACGGCTTGCAAGACCCACGATTTTTTGATTATTGTGGCGAGGAACCAGCAATCTTACACGGACACCACGAGTTACTGCTGTCTTTAATGCCATGATAATATCCGTTTCTGGTACAAAATAGGGTGTTGTTAAATCAATAGTCTTGGTCGCCTGTGTTATACATATAAAGTAAGCTTGCCGAATGACTGGGGTAGGAATTCCAGGGTTTCCTTCCAACGTATGGATATACGCTTTATGCAATGTCCTAGTTTTTCCGGATATGTCCATTTTTTTATCATCAAGGGTGCTCAACTCTGATCCCAATTCGGCTGACCATTTGGAATGATCTGCTCTGCCGATTGAATTGATTTTCGTTACCTCTGATTTTGTTTTCAAATTTGTTTTTGATTTTATCCTTTCCGGCACAGCGATTTCCCAATGAACATCAAAAACAGTCTGCAAGTCGCCTGTTGCTTCCCCTATAATTTGCAAATGAGTGTCCCTCCAAAATCCTACGTCTGGCTTTAATCCTGTATATTCATACCCAACGTTCATACCGCCAGTAAAGGATTCCTTTCTGTCAATCGTCACAATCTTACAATGATCCCGATAATTCCAATTGGACAAAATCCAGGGAAATCGCAGAGGAAATATTGTCCTGCATTCTATCCCTGCTTCAACCATCTGCCGGATTTTTTCACGCGGGAATTTATAACTCCCCAAGCTATCTCTCATAAAACGAACCTGCACTCCATTTAATGCTTTTTCGATTAGCAGTTCTGTGATTCGATTACCAATTTGGTCGTTCCGATAGATGAAATATTCCAGATCAATGGTTTCTTGGGCTTTTTGCAGGGATACAAGGAGTTGATCATATTTTGCTATCCCATTGTTAAACACTTGGACTTGGCCCATTCGAAGCCCATTCACAGTGAAATGCCGTAAAGCATTGGCAATTACCGATGCTGAAGCACCGAATGTCTCAGGTAATTTGTTAGATTCATTTTTAGAACAGGTCAATCTTTTTCGATGAATAAACTTAGGGTTTGATATGCTAAGATATAGCCAGAAACCAATGACAGGTAAAAAAAGGACGATTATTATCCAATTCAAAGCCTTGGCAGGCCGACGAACTTCCCAAATTGCTATGAATAAGATAAAGAACGTATTTAACAGGTATAGATAAAAAATCCACTCCAACTGGAATCCCTCCTTCTGTTACTCTTAACATGTACAAACTATGTAACCAGTATACGTATGGAATATGAAGGGATTGTCTGTTATATATTATGGACTACCTTTATAAGAACTTGTATAAGATATTAAGAACGAAAAAAAGAGAATTAAGGTTGGGAAAGTTCTGACATCAAGAAAGGCGTAATGATCTGGGCACTGTCCTAACTAGAGACTTAGTGATTTTGAAAATTACCATCTGGTAAATTCCTAAATATAGGTATAATTTTTTATAAATTTGGAAAATGAAAGTGGTAAATGCAATAAGAAGTAAATAAGAGAAAACATTAATTTATATTGGGAGGAAATCGTCTTAAAATTAGTCGTTAACATCTTTTTTGTTAATGGTTAATGAATGATCGGTATCTCTAACAGCAGCATAAAAAAAATCTTTGATTTGAAGATATCCCTTTGCCTTTAGTTCTTCCTTTAACCACTTTTCATTTTTGTTGATAAATTTTAATTTACGCTTTTGCACTTTCCCTTCAATGACAACGGCTATGGGTAATCCGCGGTATTCCACTTTCATATGTAAATCTTTTGGAGTAATAGGAACTAATTCTTTTCTTGGAAAAATGCTAATTTCACCTGTTGCTTCCAAAATCGCATATTCATTATCGTGAATATCCGGATATCCTGTTGTTCTTAAATTAGACAACAGCTCAGGTAAAGGATATCTACTTTCCTTTAACTTTCGATTAAGATAAAAAAAGAATCGCTCCAAAATCATGAGGGGTAAGTTGGGCTAGAGCTGATTTCCCTAAAATATTTACTGCTACAATAAACACAATATAGATAAAAATAACTTGGGTGTTTTTGCCCATCCCCTCGAAAAGGTGGATTAAGGGATCTCCCTAAAAACAAATCCCCGTTAAAAGGCGCTTCCTTATGCAAGAATAGCGCCATTTAATGGAATAACTAAATTCTGACCTCTTCCATAAAATTACTTAATAAACTAACGCACCCCGATAGCGAGTATTTGGGTTGGGAGAAAATCGTATTAAACTGAGGGAGTTTAAGGTTTAAGTATTATCCTCCACAATTTAATTTTTAAAAATGTCAATTAGCTTTTTTATCGCACTAACTACTACTTCTGGTTCATCATTTTGTATAAAATGAGCACTGTTTTCAGCAATCACCAATTCACCATCTGAGGATATTTCAAGAATCTCTCTCTGCATGTCATTCCATAACTCTTGTGATTCCTTTGAATAATGAGCTTTCTTACCAGCTGAAAGAACAATTAATGGGACATTTAATTTAAGTCTGGTTTCTTTTAATTGCTTTAGACTTTCCATAAATTCATCATAATTGCCTTCATAAACAAATTGCTTGTTGTATGCTTGTTGAAAATCTTGTGACATCGTTGGGAGAAATCTTTCTCTGTAATCTTCAGGCGTAGAGTCAACTAAGACAAGTCCGCAAACTTCATTATGATATTCAGTTGCATATATCCGCATATTAACTCCACCAAATGAGTGACCAACTAATATGTACGGAGGTTTAATATTGGCTTCAATAAGAAGTTCCTTCAATTCTTTTACCATCTCACGGCTGGTTCTGGGGTTTGAACTTGTTTCACTTTTCCCAAGTCCTGCTCTATCATAAATTAGAACATTAGAGAGCATTGAAATATCCCCAATTACTGAATCCCAAGCCTTGGAAAAGTCTCCATATCCAGCGTCCATTATTATTGTTGGTTTTCCATTATTTTCCCCTATCAATTTAGCATATAGTTTACAATCACTTATTTGCACAAACATTTCTTTAGCCATTTAGTCCATTCCTCTCTTTTAGCCAACTATCATTAGTTAAAATTCAACAATTTTATGACATTCCTTCTTAATGTGTTTAAACTATCAAATGGTTGATTCTTGATTGTCAATGTCACTTTGATATTCAAGAATATCCCCAGGTTGACAGTCCAATGCCTTACAAATAGCTTCTAAAGTTGATAATCGAATCGCTTTAGCCTTTCCATTTTTCAAAATAGAAAGGTTAGCCATTGTGATTCCAACTCTTTCAGATAGTTCTGTTACACTCATTTTTCTTTTAGCTAACATCACATCGATATTGATTATAATTGCCACTGTTTCACCTCAGACCGTAAAATCATTTTCTGATTTTATATCTAAAACGTTTTTTAATAATTTCTGAAGAACCGCAGTGAAGACTGCAATAACAACAGAAGTAAAAATAATTGTTAATCCGATAATTGCTATTCCTGGGTGTAAGGCGTTTTGAGACATAAGAACGATGGTCCCTATCAAATATAAGATACTGATTGTAATTGCACAGTATTTTATATATTTCAAAACCTTTACAGACAATTCCGAAAAAGCATTGTTATTTTCAATGTAGTTTAAAAGTTTTAAAGCTTGATACAGAGCAAGGAAAAATGGTATCACAGTTACATACAAACCGATTAATACAGGATATTGCAAAAAAGCAAACTCCGGAAACATTTCTGCCGTATCATTTGCTAACCAAGGCAACCAAAATATACACAAGGCGAGTACCGTAATCCCAATAAGAAAAACAGCTATCTTTAAAAAAACAGTTGTTCCTCGTTTCATAAAAATGCACCTCACTTATTTATCGTTTTACAATAAATCATTATCCATATGCAATATATTATTGTTTTTTTTAAACAACCCCTTTTATTCTTATTTTTAGACTAAAATAAAAAGCATTCATCATTATAAAATACTTCACAATCCTTAGCTATTTAATTTATCTCTTGTTCAACTAAATGGTCCGTACGTGGAGCAAAAATTCCACACTCAATTCTTTGGGTTCTTTTTTGTTTATAAAGGTGTACTTTTAAAACCTGTCTAATAAAGGGTGGTTCTTGCGTTTATAAATCTATGAAAATATTTTTATAAACGTTTACTAAAATCGTCATACCTTTAGAAACTAAATATAGTAAAATAGTAGAAGAAAATATATCTTCTGGAGGAAGTTCATTGTGAAGATCGGTTATGTTCGCGTTTCATCTACAGATCAGAATGAAGAACGTCAAATCAAAAAAATGTTAGCTTTAGGCATCGAAGAGCGAATGATCTTTGTTGATAAACAAAGTGGAAAAGACTTTAATCGCCCCAGCTACCAGACGATGAAGCGTATCCTGCGGAAAGGGGATCTCCTTTATCTGGATGCCCTAGATCGATTGGGGAGGGATTACGAAGGGATTATCTATGAATGGAAACACATTACAAGGAACATTCAAGCAGATATTGTCGTGTTGGAAAACGAAACGTTATTTGATAGTCGTAAATATAGAGAGATGGGAGATATCGGAAAGTTAATGGAAGATCAGTTTCTAAACCTTCTCTCTTATGTGGCCGAACAAGAACGAAAAAAAATCAAACAGCGCCAAGCCGAAGGCATAGCGCTCGCCAAATCTCAAGGTAGACATTTGGGACGACCAAAGCTTAATTTACGGACCCTTTCCCATGAACAGCGCCAATTATTAGATTCTCACTATCCGAAGTGGAAAAATAAAGAGATCACGGGCGTTGAGTTCATGTGTTTACTTGGGTTGAAAAAGAACTCATTTTATAAAGTAGTCAGGGAATTTGAGATTGGAATATGAATATGGAGAATAATACAACTACCCAAAAACGGTTGAGGATTCTTAGCGAAGATGAAGTAAAGATCATTTATGACAGACCAGGTTTCTCATACGAAGATCGCTGTTCTTATTTTTCTCTTTCACAGCCAGAGAAAGAGCTGCTACACACATTGCGTTCTGTCAAATCTAAGGCTTATTTCGTTTTACAACTGGGTTATTTCAAAGCCAGACAACTATTTTTTACATTTGACCTCCATGAGGTAGAAGAGGATCTTCAATATATTCTGAAGGAACATTTCAACAACAGTCAAATTGATGACTTGAGTTCAATTGATAAGTCCACTAGGTTAAAACAACAACAATTGATTCTTAAATTATTTAACTACCACAGTTGCGGTGCCGAAGAACGGCGTAAGATGGAGGAAAAAGCTCAAAAGTCTGCGGCGTTTTGTGGTAAGCCGATTTACATCTTTCGAGAAATCATGAATTATTTGTCTGAAAACTGCATTGTTGTTCCTGGCTATAGTTTTATGCAAGATATGACAGGACAGGCAATAACCCATGAGCAAAACCGATTAATTTCATTGATGCAGGATCATCTAAAACAGAATGATATGGAATCCTTAGATCGATTACTTGAAGATTCTTCAGGGCTGTATGAAATAACACTACTGAAACACGAACCGAAAGACTTTAGCGCCACTGAAATAAAGCTTGAAATGAATCGTGGTAAACAAATACAGCATTTATATTACCTTGCTCAAGAACTGTTACCAAAGTTAGGTATTTCCAACGAAAGCATCAAGTACTATGCTTCATTAGTAAGTTACTACTCTGTCTACAAGCTCAAACGGCTGAATGTATGGATTGTTTATGTCTATTTGTTATGTTTTGTATCCCATCGTTATCAACGGATGCATGACAACCTGATCAATACCCTCATATATAGTGTAAGGGGGTATGCAGATGAAGCTAAATTAGCAGCAAAAGAACGAGTTTACGAGTGCTATACAGAGAGTAATCAAGACATCAAAAAAGCAGGGGAACTGCTTAAAATATTCACTGATGATCATATTCCTGCCAATACTCCCTTTAGGGATATTCAAGACCGTGCATTTACTATTTTGGAACGTCAGAAACTGGAATCCGTAGCCAAACAGATTACTACAAATATAAAATATGATGAAACTGCCTTCCAATGGGAACATATTGGTCAGCAGGCACGACGATTTAAACGTTATTTAAGACCTATATTTTTGCAGGTTGATTTCGTAGCTCCTTCACCAAATGATCCATTAATTAAAGCAGTGAATTTTATGAAAACTGCTTTTAATAAGAATAAAGCGTTAGGACAATATCACTCAGATGATTTGCCAAATGGTTTCATATCCGATGGTGTGAAGCGTTATATCTATGAACAAAAAACAATTTTAGCAGATCGATATGAATTTTTAGTCTATCGCCTCCTACGCAACCGTTTGGAAGCAGGAGATATTTTTTGTCGTGATAGTATCCGATTTCGCAGTTTTGAGGATGACCTGATCAATGATCGTCAATGGGAACAGAAAGAAATGTTGATCGCTGACACTGGTCTGACGATTTTCAACCAACCCATTCATAGTCATTTAGTGGAGCTTGAGAAGCGATTAGAAGATCGCATTACTAAAGTTAACCAGAGTATTTCATCTGGGAAAAATGAGCATCTTCAAATCAAAAAACGGGGTTCACATACCCGATGGACATTACCTTATACTCGTGACACAGAATCTATTAATCACTCATTCTACGATACATTAAAGCAAATAGACATTAGGAGTGTCTTGCATTTTGTTCAACAGCACTGTCAATTCCTTGACTCATTTGAGCACATCTTGGGACGTTATGCCAAACAGAATAAAGACAATCGAATTCTTGTCGCCTGTCTGATTGCTTGGGGAACCAACATGGGGTTAGGGAGAATGGGGGAAATTTCTGATATTAGCTATCCGTTACTGGCTGCCACATCTGATAACTTTATTCGTCTGGAGACTTTAAAAGAAGCGAATGATTGTATCAGTAATGCAATAGCCAAACTCCCAATCTTTAAACATTATGACATTGGGGAGACGATTCATTCTAGTAGTGACGGGCAGAAAGTTGAGACTCGAATCAATACCATTAATTCCCGTCATTCACCTAAATACTTTGGTCTTGGTAAAGGGATTGTTTCCTACACAATGGTAGCCAACCATATCCCTGTTAATGCTCGAATTATTGGGGCCAATGAGCATGAAAGTCATTATGTATTTGATATTTTATTTAACAACACAACTGATATTCAGCCTGATGTGCATTCCACGGATACACATGGAACCAATGAAGTGAATTTTGCTATCCTGAACTTTTTTGGTTATCAGTTTGCGCCTCGCTACAAGGATATTCACGATAAGGTCAACAAATCTCTTTACGGATTCAAACATCCAAGCCAATATGGAGATAACCTGATCAAGCCAGTTCGAAAGATTAATACGAATCTTATTATAGAGGAATGGGAAAATATTCAACGAATTATGTTATCCCTTGCAGTTAAAACAACCACACAAAGCATTATTATTGGTAAGCTAAGCGCTTATGCACGGAAGAACAAAACCAAACGTGCTTTATGGGAGTACGATAACATCATAAGAAGTCTATATTTTTTGGATTATATTGATTCTCCCCCTTTACGCCGGAATGTTCAAAAGGCATTAAATCGAGGGGAAAGTTATCATAAATTACGCAAAGCAGTATCCTTTGCCAATTTTGGAAAATTACGTTTCAAAAATGAAAATGATCAACATATTTGGGGCGAATGCAGTCGCTTACTCTCCAATTGCATTATTTATTACAATGCCAGTATTTTATCTAATATGTTGGCTTACAGAGAAACAAAGGCTCTAGATTCGGATGTTATGAAAAAAATATCCCCAGTTGCATGGCAACATATTAACTTCTATGGAAGATACGAGTTTAATATACAACAAGAGTCTGTTGATTTGGATGCAAT
>NZ_VLTE01000010.1:0-10924 GCF_007558965.1 Bacillus sp. HY001
CGCTTATAAAAGAACAATAGGATAAAACCAGCTAAGGCATATGCGTGTAGAATATCTCCATACCATAGAAAGATAAAGTGGAGTAAACCAAAGAGTAGTAAGATACACAATCTACGATTAAACAGCTTATACATAGAATAACCTTTTGCTTCAGCATTTTTTATAAAGATATAAAACCCTACTCCAAATAAGAACGCAAAAATAGTATAGAATTTTGCCTGTATAAACAAATCTATTAAAAAACGAATTACTTTATCTGTACCGGAGTAACCCGCTTGATTAAAGGGATCTAGTCCCGTCATAGTAGGTAGATTAGCAAATAGGATACATAGTATGGCAATCCCCCTTAGTATGTCTAAAGAATAAATACGGACGTTTTGTTGCATGTAAATTCCCCTTTCTTACAAAGAAAAACGAGCACTATATTAACTAGCGCTCGAATTACGTCTCGCAAAGAATCCGTCATATGTAGCAGCTGATACTGCCCCTTCTAGGCGTTCAATTTCTTCGCCTCTGTTATAAGCTACAACAACTGGAGTACCAGGAATGTCGAACTCTTGAAAGGCACTTTGATTTTCTGGCGTAGAGATATCAATACGATAGATGGTTCTATCATGCTTTTTTGACATACTATTGATATCTGGTGCTGCCTTTTTACAATAATGACAAGTTGGTTGATAGTAATACGCAATAAACTCTTCATGGGATTGTATTTTTTGCTTTAATTCTTCTTTTGAAATATCTTTAATATTTTCGAGTGATCCTTTTGTTTCTGCAGCTGATACAATTGTTTTGTTTGGTGTTACAGTCTCTGGGTTAACAGATTCATTTTTAGTGAAAGTAAAGATAGCGATACAAGCAACACATAATGTAGTAACAATTGCTCCAATTTTGTAGACTTTTTTCATAGTAAATTCCTCCTTAAAGTAAAAAAAAAGGACAAACCTCGCCCGAGTTAACTGGGCGTAAGGTTTGTCCTTCACGCTACGTACAATAGAGTATAAACAATGGGAACAAATTTTCTATCTATATAATAACATAACATTTATATAGAATGCTATAATAATTTTCAAAAGAAAAACAAAGAAACACCTTAGTATATATAATTTCACGTACCAAAATATATTTAAAAATTAATAAAAATTACAACAGTGGGATTCTTTGTATTGCCTACAACTGTTAGATACAATGTACCTCTCCATAAAACATTAAACTATGCAACGATCTATGTCTCAAAAGCCTAAATGATATAATAAAACTAATCATTATTTTAGATGAATGGAGTAATTTAATGGAGCCAATTATTGTTAAACTTTCAACAGAATTTAATACCACGGCAAAAGATTTAATAGAGAAATTTAATGAGTATCAAGAAAAACATCAAACTGAAACCACTTTTCATAATTCAGAAGCTCCCTTGGTTTGGATTATTCGAGGATGTATTGATTATTTTGGCCAATTAGACAATGAGTTTTTAGGTATAGGAAATAAATCAGGCATTCCAAGTATGCAAGCGGATCATTTTGCTAACAATCTGTATCGATTAAATAATGCAATGAAATATCTAAAAAGATTATGGGATTTAAAAGAATATAAAACTCTTGATGAATTTAATACTCTTTTAGATATCAGAACACTTATTGTTCATTCAGGAGAGCAGCTTACAAAAATTGAATCTCTAAAGTTAGAGAGGTATAAAGATAGTCAACTTTGGAGGATTTTTAGCAATAAAGAAAATGATTCGTTTACTCAACTTAGTTATTTCAACAATGAAAGCTTAGCTGAAATGGATTATTGTTTGGAAATAGCGAGTGACAAACAAGACAAATCTAAAAAGGATAATTTATCGACAGCTGATTATCACATACAAAATGAAAGCTTTCTTGACCAAAGAATATATTTAAAAGCAGAACAAGTCCGAAATATTGTGATGGCACAAATTGAGTATTTTATAACTAGCGCTGACCAAGTAAAAACAGTTAAAAGTACTCGTAAATTTCCTCCTATCGAAGTAATAATAGACAAAGAAAATAACAAAATTAACTTCGATAAGATAGCAGAGTTAGTATCTAAAGATTTAAGAGGTGAGTATATTATTGAGAGTGGAATTGAACATTGGAATGGGTTTGGCTTAAAAAGATTAATGGAATATACAAAAAACAGTTCAGATATCTCTTCAAAAGCAAAAGATCTTATTTATAAGCGCATAATTAACGTTATGACAGACTATTGGGAGAACTATATAGATGTAAATATCCCTGGTGAGGAGTTACCTGACTTGGACATAATGCAAATCTTTTCAGATTACACTCCAAATTTTGATAAAAAGAATTATCTAGAATGCGAAAAATTTTTCACTAATATTGCTCCATATTTTAATACAAAAGACAGGAATGACTCTACGGATATCGGTTATTTAGCTATGTTTATTGATGAAATTAGCAGAGCTTTAAATATGAAATTTAATATAGATCAAAACGTAGATGAGTTTGTGTGCGATTATATTGTTCAATCTATTAAAAAATCAGTTTAGTATTCCATTGTTTAACGTGGGGGCGCCAAGTGTTGGCAGCACCCCGTTTTGAGAAGATTTCTTATAGAATAAACAACTAGATTAGTGTTTATTGGAACTGCTAAACAAGGAGCAACAGAAGGGGAGTAATTTGCGAAATAAAAAGTAATGCAATTTGCATTATATATGCGAGAAAAGAGAGAGAAATCATCATTACATTAATGAAAAAGGAGTGTACGAATTGGGATATTTCAACCCTGAATTAATGAAAAATAATCTAGACCAGGAAGAAGCAATACAAATTTTAAAAAACTATCTAAAGAGATTAGCAGAAACATATGAAGATAAAGAGTATGCAGCAGAAGTTATTGAACGTATTTACAATGAGGATACTACTTGCAAGGATATTGACTTTATTTTAGAGTGTAAAAAGCTAACATAGGTGTATTATTTCCAAAAAAGAGATGTCTATAATAATATTTTGCGTTAATACCATTGAAGAATCAAAAGAAGAAACGGGAAACATTGACGGGTTCGCAGGTGGCATCGATAAAAATTGCCAAATATAAGTTGTGGTCAATATATTCATCTAGAAACGTAAAAAAAGACACTATAGAAAGTGTCTTTTTTACGTTGACATACTATGAAAGAAAATGTAGTGATTAATCATAATTTGTTGGATGCTTCTTGGTTAAATCTAGTATAACATTAAAATCAATATTTATACATTTAAATTTGAGCATATTAAGTTTTTGTAAAATTAGCAGAATCATCTCAAATACTATTAGGAAAATTGAATTTTTATATATCTAAAACTAAGTTAGTCTCATTAGGGTCTGATATGAATATCAAACCCTTTTCATTATATGTAATTATTTCACTGCATCTTTTAATTCTTTTCCAGCCTTAAAAGCAGGTGCTTTTGAAGCAGCGATTTGCATTTCTTCACCTGTTTGTGGGTTACGTCCTGTACGTGCAGATCTTTCACGTACTTCAAATGTACCAAATCCAAGAATCTGAACTTTCTCCTCATTTGCTAGCGCCGTTGTAATTGCATCTAATACAGCTTGTGTTGCTGCAGATGCATCTTTTTGTGTAAGTTCTGCTTTTTCTGCTACTACTTTTGTTAATTCTGTCTTATTCATTTCCTGCACCTCTTTATATGTGATTAGGTGACCATTATAACGTGCTTATAATCTTGATGCAATTAATAATATGTATAAATTTAGAACAGGTTTAGATAAGTTGGCTTCGGACAAGGGAT
This sequence comes from Bacillus sp. HY001, assembly GCF_007558965.1. Classification (NCBI taxonomy): domain Bacteria; kingdom Bacillati; phylum Bacillota; class Bacilli; order Caryophanales; family Bacillaceae; genus Bacillus; species Bacillus sp. HY001. The sequence continues at coordinate 3,777 of NZ_VLTE01000010.1, forward strand.
GGCAGGAAGCCATATTAATTGTTCGATAGGTAGTAAAGTGTTAATTGACAATTTGTCATGATCATTTCACTATATGACGAATGTACGTTTGGTATATAATAGATATATATCAAAATGGAGGTGAAACAAATGATGATTAATAAAGCCTATAAGTTTCGGATCTATCCAAATCAAGAACAAGCAATTCTAATCAACAAAACGATTGGTTGTTCTCGCTTTGTATTCAATCATTTCCTATCCTTATGGGATCACGCATACAAAGAGACAGGAAAAGGCTTGACCTATGGTACATGCTCTGCCAAACTACCTGCCATGAAGAAAGAGCTTGTTTGGTTAAAAGAAGTGGATAGTATTGCGATTCAGTCGTCTGTTCGCAACCTTGCGGATGCTTATACACGCTTTTTCAAAAAACAAAACAGCGCTCCCCGCTTTAAATCTAAGAAAAACAACGTACAATCTTACACCACAAAAAAAACAAATGAAAACATTGCTGTTGTAGGAAACAGGATAAAGTTGCCGAAACTAGGTCTTATTCGATTTGCCAAAAGTCGTGAAGTAAAGGGACGTATTTTAAATGCTACAGTTAGACGGAACTCTTCTGGTAGATATTTTGTGTCACTATTAGTTGAAATAGAAGTACAAGAACTTCCGAAAACACATTCTTACATTGGAATAGATTTAGGACTAAAAGATTTCGCCATTTTGTCAGATGGAACACTCTATAAAAATTCGAAGTTTTTCCTATCATTAGAAGATAAATTGGCGAAAGCACAGCGTACTCTTTCTAGAAGAATGAAAGGATCTTCTCGCTGGAATAAACAACGAGTAAAGGTAGCTAGAATTCATGAATACATATCAAATGCTAGAAAAGATTACTTGGACAAAATCTCAACTGAAATCATCAAAAACCACGATGTTATCGGTATAGAGGATTTGCGAGTATCGAATATGTTAAAGAATCATAAGTTAGCAAAAGCAATTAGTGAGGTATCCTGGTCACAGTTTCGAACCATGTTGGAATATAAAGCAAAATGGTACGGCAAACAAGTCATTGTTGTATCGAAAACATTTGCTTCTAGCCAATTATGTTCTTGTTGTGGATACCAAAACAAAGACGTTAAAAATCTGAATCTACGTAAATGGGACTGCCCTTCTTGTTGTACACATCATGATAGGGATATTAACGCAAGTATTAATTTAAAGAATGAAGCGATAAGGCTTCTAACCGCAAGGACTGCGGAGATAGCCTAATCAATTAGAGTTCGATAGAACTCTTTTACTTAGGAATCCCCCACTTCTAAACGAAGTGAATGTGGAGGTAGTTCAAAATGTTTCTTTTTAGTCATATTGAACACCCTTTAACTTATTCATAGTTATATAATAACCTTAATTAATTTCTATAAATTTATATATAAGGTTTTTAATATTGATGTATTAGAACTGTTACTATAAAATGAAGATGCTGTGACTATCGGAATTTTATCTCTTATCATTTCTATCTTCATCTTTTCTACAACTGTCATAGTGATGAGTATTATCTTATGGTTAAAAACTAACCAGCTTTATACTCCTGACATCAAAAGATTAACCGGCGCAATTATATGTTTAATTAGTTCTGTAATTTTACTTATTTTTAAGAATAAATTCGAAGTCACTTATAACAAATTCACTGAAATATTTAGTCAGTATACAGGGGTCTCGTTGCATGTAATGGTTTTAAGTTTATTATAATGATTTCTGGTGTTTGCTATTGTTAAAGTGATTAGGCCATAAATAAATTTAATACGTTGTTAGGCGAAATTGTGGCGTACTAGCATAGTAAGGTAACGTATGAAAAACGAGCATTTAGCAAATGGACCTTTGTAAACAATTTAAAAGGAGATTATACATGTTAGAGACTCTTGAAATAAGAAAAAAGCAACACGAAATAAAAATACAAAAATATAAAAATATACAAAAATACTACAATCCATTTTTGTGGACAATCTCAATTATTTATTTTCTCTATTTCATGTTCATTAATAACTCTCTTTCAGTACATCTATTACCTTCTTTCGTTATCGGGTTGACTCTTTGGAGTATAGGTCTAGCTATAAATTTAAAACTCTTACATGAGTTAAAAGGAAAAGAAAAAATCTTGAATATAGAAACAATAAACGAAATGAAAAAAAATAAATATATGAGCCCAGGCAGAAAAGAACGTTATATCACAGATTATAACGCGACGAAAGATGAGCTAGAAAAGATAATGACTTACGCTAAATTTATGTTAGAAGCTAAAGAAAGAGAAAATGAAATAAAAGATGATAATAGGAATTTAGATATATAAGTGTAGTGAGAGGAGAAGAAAAATATGTCGATAGAACAGTATATAAATCTTCGTGAAACAGGGAAAGAAATTAAAAACTATATCTGTTAAATGAGGCTACAGTTTTAACATTGGAACTAGGCTATGAATGATTTTAAAAATAAGTAAAAGGGTGATATACCATGAAATCTACAGGTGTTACACGTAAAATAGATGAATTAGGGCGTATTGTTCTTCCGAAGGAGTTAAGAAGAACATTAGGAATCGCAGAAAAAGATCCTATAGAAATATTTGTGGAAGCTGAGTTGATAATATTACAAAAATATAAATCGTATGATGCTTGTGCAATAACTGGTGATATTTCAGAAAAAAATATTTCATTAGCTAATGGTCAAATCGTTCTTAGTCCTGAAGGGGCTGAACATTTAATTAAGGAAATCCAGCAACACTTAGTTAAGTAAGATCATATTAAAGAAAAAGACATCTATATAGATGTCTTTTTCTTTGACTTGAACCACCATTATTCTACTAACACTACTTTTACAATAGCAAATATATCAGCAATCTTTCATATCATATTCATTCTAACCCAATAAATTATATTTTAAGTATATATAAATTTAAATGCAATAAATATTCACAAATCACCATAAAAACGAACGTATTTTCGTAAAATAGGTTGAATATTAAGGGTGAGTAGGAATATAATAAGAACAAACGTTCTGCAAAGGAGGGATAATAAAGTGTATGACTATTCACTTTGTCCAAACAATACAGTATTTTGCCTAGACCTTGTTTCGTTTTTCGCATCTGTTTCTTGCGTGAAATTAGGTTATGATCCACTACAAACAAAGTTAGCGGTACGACAAGACCAGGTTCTGTTGTTTTAGCTGCTACTAAACCGCTGAAAAAATTAGGTATAAAGCAGGGCAGTCGGCTATACGAACTAGCAAGTATACCAGATGTGCTAGTTGTAAATCCGCAGATGGATACATACATACGTTGTTCAAATTACATATCTCAAATAATATTACAGTACGTTCCAGCAGAATATTATTTCCAATATAGTATTGACGAGTGTTTTATACAGATTGACAAGATACTGCATCTTTTTGCGGATAATCCCAGAGAATTTGCGATGAAATTACAAAGAGAAATATATACGAAAACAAAGGGTATATCTGTATCTATAGGAATAGGAAAAAATATGCTTATGGCAAAGATAGCACTTGATGTGGAGGCGAAACATAATCCGGACTTAACAGCCGAATGGGATTATAGTGATGTACCCACAAAACTTTGGTCGATACGCCCATTAAGTAAGTTTTGGGGAATATCAACAAAAACAGAGGCTAAGTTAAATAGGAAAGGGATACGTACTATAGGTGACCTAGCTCATTATCCTTTAAACTATTTGCAGCAGGAATTTGGAGTCATAGGTACCGATTTGCATCTCCATAGCCATGGAATTGACTTTAGCCGGATTACAGATACATACAAACCAAAATCTACTTCCATAGGGAAGAGTCAAATATTAATGCGAGATTACGAACTTGCAGAAATACCAGTTATTCTGTTAGAACATATAGAAGAGGTTTGCTACCGTATGAGAATGAAACATAAACTCGCTCGAACCGTTCAATTCTCCATAGGTTACAGTCGTTCATATGGTGGTGGTTTTAGAAAAAGCGTAACATTTGAGCGGCCGACTTGTATGACAATGGATATCTATCATATATGCCTAAAATATTTGATGCAGTTGCATACAGGCGAACCAATTCGAAGTATCAGTATTTCTCTGACTAACTTAGTAAGCGAAGGTGAGGAACAGATATCAATATTTGATGATATAAAGAAGCGAGAACAACAAATAAAGTTAACAAGAGCTTTAGATGAAATACGAACTCGATTCGGTAGAAATAGCATTTTACGGGCGATATCTTATACACCACATTCAACGATTAAATACAGAAACACACTCGTAGGAGGCCACAAGGCATGAAAGAAACACGTATTCCACGAGGGCGGGGCATTGAGAAATGGGCTCCCTTCGCTAGTATGCCGACACAGTTTGCAGGTCTACATAAATTAATTCAAGATCAATCAAAAGTTTCCAAACCAATATTAGATTCGCAAAAATCTGAAGAAATAAATCAAATGTTAAAACGAGCCATACAGACAAATGAAGAAATTGATCTCTGGCATTATAAAGATGGAATTATATTATATAAGATTGTTGGAATTCATAAGTTTGATGCAATAAATAAGACATTAGTTGTTACTGATGCATTTGGTTTTAACAATTCATTGTACTTAGATGATATTGTAGAGTGTAGCATTCACAAATAATGAAAAAAGGTATGGTTTGACTATCCAAACACATACCTTTCCCTGGATTTTAAACACATTTTTACCACTATAGAATGGTAAGTTTTTTGTAATGTTAGTACATTAGAAAATGTCCCTATTAGAATCAATCATCAATACAAATTGTTCAACCTGTTTACAAAAATGCTCACGCTGCTGTTCATCCAGACTTGCATAGGTAGCCTGTGTTGTCGAAATCAGATCCTTAATTGGTTCGTCTTCAAAATCTGTTTGATAACCAATTAACATATTTACCGATACATTAAAATAGGAAGCTAAAAGAATTAATGTACTAATATCAGACTCGTATCGATTGGTTTCCCCATTTTCAATCTGGCTTCGAGTTAAATTCAATTGTTCAGCTATCTGTTCTTGCGTAAGATCTCTAGATTTTCTTAGTCTTTTTAATACTTCACTAAAATTTATCATAACTATAGTATAAAATTTAAGAATTTCAACTACTACAAATGGTCGCTTTACTACCGTATAATACATAAGGTGTTATTTGCATTTGGTTAATTTCATTTGGTAAAGTGTTTTTTAATGAAATATGTATAATCGATAAGATTATCTAACGCTTCTTGTTGTTTTTCAGCAGGTAAATCTGCAAGTGCTACTTTAATGGATTCTAATTTACTTTCTAGAGGATTATTTCTTCCAAACAATTCATCAATGAAGATATTGTGCAGTTCTGCAATCCGCATTATCGAATCTGCATCAGGATCAGCTTTCCCATATTCCCAATTGGCATAAGTAATGCCGGCAATATTTAGGCGATGTGATATATCGGATTGGGTGTATCCTTGTTTTTTTCGCAATTCAGCAAGTCGCTTACTTAGTTGAGACATATCATCACATTTCCTTTCTGATTTATAACGTTAGTGTAAAACAGAAAAGTTAAATTGCATCCTTACGACTTATAATAAGTCATAAATTATTTTTATTTGTAATAGTTAGTCTTGATGTTGTGATAATAGAAAGCCATTTATAATTCTATACGCGAAAAAAATAGGAAGAAATCGATACATCAAATCGAGAATCTTCCTATTATATATACTTACTAAAATAACGAATTTCCGATATCTATTGTGGCCAAGTTTTGACGTCTTGTACGTTCTCTTAAATAGCGTTCCGTCGTCATAATAGATTCGTGTCCTAAATAGTCACGTATTTTCTTAAGTTCGACACCTTTTCCCATCAAATGATTTGCAAAGAAGTGTCTGCAGGTATGGGGGGTAATCCTATCCTTTCGGTAACGTAAAAATGGTAAGTTTGTTTCTTCAATCTTTTCTGCTACATATTTTGATAAGTAGTCGGCCCTATAGTAAGAGCCATCGGCTTTAGGTAGAAAAGCAGATGTACTAGAGGCGTCCAATTTACTTGTTTGTTTACGCAATTGACGAAGGCGACAGATATCGTCGAGTACATCTTCAAAAATACGAACTTCCCTGGCTTTATTTCCCTTCCCAACTACACGTAAGAGATAAGCATTTAATGCGGAATGGAATACAAGATCTGCCCATTTTGCGTTTGCAACTTCCTCAATCCGGAGTCCAGTAGTCGTAAGAAGGAAAAACAATGTATACATAAAGAAATTTGTTTTCTTCAGTGTATTTAGTATTTCATTTACTTCTTCAGGAAAGAGATCACGATTGACCAGATCTTCTGTTTTTACAGATACTTTTTTGAGACGACTACTATAGTCATCTGAGAGACCATTGTTATCATAAACGTATTTTAGAAACTGTTGGACTACCGTTTTCTTTCGACGTAATGTAGTGGCAGCATACTTCTTACTTAGTTCATAGAAGTAGATTTCCATCTCATTATGGGATAACTCATGAATGGTTCCTATTTTTTCTTTTATGTATCGAAGAAAATGAGACAGATCATGCAGATAAAGTTTTTTTGTTCGCTCACTTCTTTTTTTCGTTAAAGAAGGCTCATCGTGTAAAAATAAATAAACTAATGATTCTTCGCTTAATTGGGAATAGTCAATATTTCGAATGCCCATGCCCATAATTTTTTCGAAATGACTGCTATCAAAAAAATCCGATTTGGATTTTACAAGTTGATTACTATGTTCGTAATTTATAATATTCAAATTTACACACACCTTTTATTAGAATGAAAAGACAAACATATATTTTATATAAATTTTTATGATTCTTATTATACCACAATAAACGCATTATTTATTGTTTTATAAAATGAAATGTTTAAACATATATTTTCGCCTTACTATTTAATGTTTCTGTTTAGATGATGTATAATGGAAATATTTAATTGATTTTTTTGTACATTTCAATCCAATGCGGTAGGAGGAGATTTTTTTGACTAGTCTTCGTCTGAAAATTTTACAAGAAATCCATAATTTAGAAGATACCCATTGTTCAATTTGCCCTCTGAACAACCTATCAGTGAATTGTACAGATGAGCAAGAACAGGCAAAACAGAGAAACTACAAACATTG
>NZ_VLTE01000106.1:0-4700 GCF_007558965.1 Bacillus sp. HY001
TGATTTGATACATGCAGCAGGAATTACAACAATGATCCATACGGAAAAGTGAAGGAAACATTCTGTTGTGGGGGACGGGGTTTTCTTTCACTAGCCGAAGGCCATATGTAAGAGGGGTGTACCCTCCGAAAGATTCGAAAATACGCCAACATATAAGGTTACTTGCGTTGCAAAATTTACTATTTTTTTAAGTCCCTATAGGGTTTTCCTATATCAGATACTAGAAGAATATAAAAAGAATCGGTTGACGAATGAGTTTGCTAATGTTTAATCTTGGAGACAAGGCGAATCTTTTTTCGCCGTGTTCCTTGAAATTTTTTAATAGAAAATGGGTGAAGAAATGAAGAAAGAATATTTACATCCATACTCGAACCCCCGTACACATAACATGGGGGTGGAGCGTACAACCGAAACTGGGCTGAGAGCTTGTGTAGACTGGGTTGGAGCTACTTTCAAAAATATCGAGATGGAGCAGTTGATTTTTGACGTTTTGAAGCTAAATTCTGATGACTTTTCTAACGGTGATGGAAATTATGGTTACAAAGAATCTTTCCGTTATGGAAGTATTGTAATTTACTTTAATGGTCGTGAGGATATGGGTCTACATCTTGAATTGAAAGGTAGAGGATGCCGTGAGTATGAGAATCTTGGGAAACAGACTTGGAAAGAGTTGTTTCAGTCCATTTTTGCACACCAGGGCTATCTTACTAGATTAGATACGGCGGTTGATGATTTTGAAGGTATGTTTACTATACCGAAACTGGTAAACAAGATTAAGAAAGCTGAATTAATATCTCCGTTTAAACTTGCTAGGGTATTAGAAACTATTAAAATACACTCTGGTGATGTAAATGGGATGACACTATATTTTGGTTCTCCGCAATCTGATATTCAAATTCGGATATACGATAAGCTAGCGGAACGTAAGGGTACAAATTACAATGTGTCAGAAGATATTAAAGTATGGATTAGAACGGAATTGCAGTTACGAGATGAAAAAGCAATGCGAGTTGCTGAAATTATCACAAGTAAAGAAGATGGAGAAGAGTCCATTGGTGAAACTGTTTGCGGTATATTGAAACACTATCTCCGTTTTGTGGAAAAAGGGAAAAGTAAGGATACGAATAAACGCAGATGGAAAACCGCTAAGTTTTGGGACAAGTTCTTGGGAGAAGTTGAAAAGTTGCCATTAACTACGATCACTGAAGAAAAAACGGTATTGGAAACAAAAGAGTGGCTTAAAAGAAGTCTTGCTCCTACGTTGGCATTGGTGTATAAAGCGTTCGATAATGATATAGACCAAATAGCTGAAATTATCGATGAGGGGTGCAATCGTTTGAAAACGAAACATTATGAAATGATACGTAAGCATCAAGAAGGCATAAAAAAAGCTCCTATTGTGTGCGAAACAATAAGAGCAACCGAAAAATAAATATCTAACCGAAGTATATACGAATTTATAAAAAAGATTCAAGCCCTACAGAAAAAAGAAAATTTTCATGTATTATATGTATGCTAGTTTCGTAAAGTAGATTCAACTCTATCATAACCGTAAAGAACGTTGATACAACAATAATATAGCGATTTTTTAAGGGGGAGTACCTACCCCCTGTTTTCTTATGCCCAAAAACTGTGATTTTGTCCGTTATCGTGTTCGAATGCTTGGTATTACTGCATTTATCGTATAAATTGTTGCTTTACTAGAAAAAAATGTTCCACTATGTAAAGACGATTCCCTTTACCAGTCTATTTTCTTTCCTATGATTCTACAAGGAACACGGCGAGTCGCTAGAATGTTACTCAGAACGCTCAGATTTGACTGTATCCGACTTTTAGCAAGGGAGCAGGGATTTGCATGTGCCGTGCCATGGAATCGCTGGTAATGGCTATATATCTTGTCTTCTAGTATATCCACCTAGGAACGGTATTAAATGCCCTTGTATCACCTTTTCTATGTCTGCAAAAGCAAAGTATTGCTCCTTGCTCTTATCATCGTCTAGAACGGCGTGTAAGCCCTCTGCATGTATCTGTGTAATTGTTCCATGATAGTACAATTCCTCTTCTGTATCTTCTGCATACAAGTAGCGAACGATAATAGTTACATAGTCACCTAGAACAAATGGGAATTGACCTTCTTCATGGCTATATCGGACTTTCATATTTTCACCTCCTTTCATGGATTATGAGTTATTTATTGCGTACATTCTTAGTTAGTAACGATTGAATTTTACCAAACTGAATGGAGCTGATTAGTGGCTCGTGTTGTCCTTTCGTTTTTACATCTGAATGAATGATTTCTCCCTTATAAAATGGGTTTCGTAGAATCGTAGCAATGCTTTGCTGAGAGAAGCTATTCCCTCTAGCGGTTTTATAACCTTGTTCGTCTAAATGCTTTTTCACTTTACCGATGGATTTCAACTCATAGTACTTCTTGAAAATATCTCGTACAATTTCAGCGTTTGGCTTATCAATAACGACTATTGGTGTTTCTACTCCATCATGTAACCATTGGTAACCCAACGGAACATTTCCTCCGCCTTTGATTCCACTTTTTGCTTTGGAACGTCTTCCTTTTGCTAATTTGAGGTTTGTATTCATACGATCATATTGGTCTAGTAATTCCATCATCCCATTTACGAGAAAATCATTTGGGTCTTTATCAGTAATTGAGTACGTTGGTTGTTCTACGCTTAACACTTCAGCTTCGATTTTGAGCAATTGGCGTTTAATCATTACTTTTGCATTGTCAGAACGCCATAAACGGCTTGTATTCATTACGACAACGCTTTTTGTATCTGCAAGACTAGAAAGCAAGTCAGCTAGTCCATTTCTGTCTATTGTTGTACCGCTCACGCCTTCATCTTTAAAGATTCCAATTAATCTTAGTTTGTTCTGTTTGCAATAGTCCTTTATTGCACTTTCTTGGGTATGTAATCCATATCCCTTTTCTGCTTGAGTTTCCGTACTAACACGAATGTAACCATATACTTCTTTCATGTTATCGCCTCCTAATTATATTTTAAGCAATCAATTGGTTTTTATCAACTCTCATTCATGACAATTGACAAATATATATGATAAAACGCTATATAACAGCGTTTATTGTAGTTTTATCTATTGTAAATTAGTTATGGAATTTGTAATTTAATTATAGACAAGTGAAAAATCAAAGGGTTACGATTTACTTATAGTGATGAGGAGAGTTGATGCTCCTTCCCTCCTTGTCGCTACCTCGCTTTACAACCTCAAATTAGAAAGGAAAATCCACATGAAATTTTCTACATGGGACAACTTCAACCCAAAAGAACACAAAAACACAACGATTGTTATTGCTGATGATTTGCCATTACACAAGAAAGTACGTATGAAACGTTTGATTGAAGGATTAAGCCAACAAAAGTTAGCTGAAATTCTTGGTTTGGAATATGCTCCACGTGTTTGCACTCTTGAGAGTGGTAAAGTACCTCCGCTTTATGTAGAACGCATTGAGCAGTACTTGTATGAGGAGGATTATTCCAATGGCGAACTGGTTAAATGAGACACGTGAGTTTATGCATATGCCATTACATCAGCAGATACGGACGAAACGGCTTGTAGATGGTTTCTCGCAAAAAGAACTATGTAAAATGCTTAATATGGCTCAAATGACGTTATCTAAGGTCGAGAGAGGTTGTGTGCTCGTTCCTGCGAAAAGTATGAAATTGGTATGCGAGTACTTGTACGGCATTAAGTATTATCGTGATGGAAAATTAGTACGAGATTATGAAAATGAGCAATGATCCATGGATAAACAAATGATGAAGCAGCTGCAAATTGAACTTGAACGACTTGTACGAGTGAATGAATACGAAAGTACGTCATCAGCCTTACGAGAATTGAATCTAGCACGCATAAAAGAGCTTGAGTTAGCAATTACATTAAATCATCCAGTATGGCAAGGTGACCAAAATAGGGGCTATTACGAGTATGTAGCTCTGCACTCTGGAGCTAAACCAAACAAATTAACTAGGATGGATTGAAAGGAGAAAATCATGGCTATTGCAAAGTATGAATTAACAGAAGAAGTAGAAAAAGAAATTGAAAGACTGGAAAAGCAAAATGAACATCCTGACATTTCGGCAAGTAAGAAGCAGGAAAATGAATGGCGTATTCAAACGTATCGTAAGTTGGGACGTAAAAAGCCATCTTATGAGCCTGTAGCAGAAGAAAACAAACTGTATCCATTGGACTATCGTCTTCATTATCCGATAACACCCAATGACCTACTGGAGGGCTGATTATGGCTCTCCTTTCTTATATGGATGTTGTGGCTCGTTTAAAACGAATGAACGCTTGTGAGGGCATTACAGAAGCTGAGAAGCAGAAGAATGAACAAGCTATTCAATGGATTTTATCAGTGAATGAAAAGTGAGTATCTGAGTAGTGCGTTTATGCCGTGAAAGTCCATTTATGTATAGTGACCCTTTGCTTTACACTCGTAGGAAGTGACCCAGCAGGGTGGTTTCCCCTGGTGGCGTTGGTTCCTTAAGAGTGCAGAGGGTGGAATCTGTGCGTCAATGGAACCATGGAATAAAAAGCAATACGTAACAATGGGAATAGCGTTGATTTGATACATGCAGCAGGAATTACAACAATGATCCATACGGAAAAGTGAAGGAAACATTCTGTTGTGGGGGACGGGGTTTTCTTTCACTAGCCGA
>NZ_VLTE01000107.1:0-3749 GCF_007558965.1 Bacillus sp. HY001
TTGGAGCATCTCGTCTTCTTTAGTTTATGCAAAAACTATTGTTATAATACTTCTACACTTATTATAACATCAACTATTGTACATGTCATGCAGATTTAACCGCAATAGTTGATAAAAAAGACATTATTATTAAAACGAAATCAATTTTGTTCCCGTTTCAAAATACTTTGCAGGAGCATAACTTGTCCCATTCCGATCCTGAAATTCACTTCCAATATATAGCGAGATAATCATTGCGATAACTCCAATAAAAATCGTTCGTTTCATACGCTGTTTTTTATTATTATCCATTCGAAAATTCTCCTTTCTACGTAAAAAAGGCACACCTCATTAAGGGATGTGCCTTTGGTTTATCCATTCAGCTACTAGTTTAAGAAGGATTATATACTTTTTATCGATTCAACTAATTATATAATACTATTTAACTAATTTTTATTCTTCATGTAGTACCAGTTTGATAAGTCTGTAATTATGTGTTCTTTTCCAACCCAGTTCCATCCAGGCGTTTGTACAGGGAATGGGAGGTCTGCAAGCACCCTTCTCTTCTTAAAGTCATCATACGCGACACCTTTAATTTCTACCTCATTTGTCAGGCACAAGCTCATTTCATTCACACCGGCAGGATTTGTCTCCACATTGAAAGAATACTTCCCATCTTTCGTCTTTAATGGTGCATACCATTTTTGTCCACCATCAATAATTTTCTCTTGTCCATCCCAATATAAAGACTTAGTTGGTCTTTTACTATCAAAGACATGTCCCGTTATTTCAGACAAATACATATTTTTAGGTAAGAATTTTGATGTTACGCCATTATTAGAAACACTCTCTAAATCATATGTTGTTTTTAGTCCTTCATCTGCAAATGGATACTGTGCCGTTGCTTTTGTAAATACACCTGGATAATTGGCATTCCAATCATTTTTGTATTTCCCATTAACTTCATAAGAAAAACCATACCCAGCATGGAGCTTAGATGGTGCTAAATTATCAATACTTCCACTTAATGTTTCATAGAACATTTCTCCCACTGTATCCTCTTTTGACACACGTTCACTTACTGTTTCTACCACACCTTTTACACTCGTTACTCCGCACATCCCTTTTTCATGAGATGGTGTATAGATAGCTGTTTTAATAGGATTATTTTTGTATGTGGTTTCTTCTATATCTAGACGGTTACCAGCAGGGTTAATTTCTGCCTGAATTGTTCCTTTCCCCTGATGTTGCCAGCCAAGGTTCAAGGTTTTCTTTTCTCCCTCAGTTAACCTTACCTGTTGTGACGCTACTTGTTGTCCGTTATGCTTGAGCACGACTACTGTTTCAGGATTTGCATATTTTGCTTCTAATGAATCTAACTTTTTAATTTTATTTTTCTCTTTTTCTAGTTTCTGTCTTGCTGTATCTAGTCTACTTGCAGCATCGTCTAATCTATTTTCTTCCCAAGAACAGTCTCTATCAATGTAGTAATCATTGCCTTTTTCATCTTTCTCATGAATTGGATTACGACGACAATAACTCAAACTAGACTGTGCACTGTCCCTACCTGATTCAGCGCTATATACTTCCTGTTGAGATTTATTAATATTATTATTCACCTTTGCTCTATATTGGTCACGTTCCGGTTTAAAATTATCACGTGATACATCTATTCTTGTTTTTATATTCTTTCCTTCTCTTGCTGTTTCTCCTTCAATTCGGTCAGCAGAGAAATCAATTTTATATTTAAAATCATCTTCATCACCTGGATCTGGATTAGGTGTTACTTCTGTACCACAGTTTCCATCTACAATGAAATCAACTGTTTTCTCATTTGAATCCCTTTGAACTCCATCAATAATTTTTAATTTTGCCGTATATCGACCACACATCTGAGGTTGCCAACTTATATCTTCTTTCGTAAATCGTCCTGCATCACCTTCATTTGGTTTTTGATTATCTTTTTGTGGCGTTGAGCGCAAGTAATTTTCTTGATGATGCACTTTTTCACCATTTTTAGTGATATCCAACAGCCATTTCACACGATTCCGTTCACCCGCTATCGATGAATAAGGGTTACCTATATCGAGTTTGGGACCACGTTCTGTATATCCTTTATCTTTACTTACGTACTCGAAACCGTTAAATGTAAACTTAACAGGTGTATCCTTCTTACCATTAGAAGCTTTAAAATCTTTTATTTCAGGTTTACTAGATCGTACATACCATAGGTTATATTTATTTATTCCATTTACGCCGCCAGCACCTGCATATCCACCAGAAAGGTAAGCTATATCACGAATCCAGTAAAATGCTCCATAATTCTCAGAACCTGTATTATTAAAAATGACATGACTGTTTATATTATCTAAAACAAATTTAGGATTTCCCCAATATTTATCAGATATAACACCATTATTCACTCTTTCGATTTCTGTAACCATCCGATCTCCCACTGTGACAGCCTTATTCCAATAACCATCGTTTGAAATCCGCACAAAAGGCTCACTTAGGTCTTCTCTTTGTACCAAGTTTGCTTGTGGGTTTTCAAAACTAAAAGAACCATTGTAAACAGCCGGATAGTGAAGGTCTCCTTTGTACGCTAAATCTATACCAGGTGGTGCATAATCTCTTCCAAATCGATAGAATTTACCTTGCATTTGTAAATCTTTTGACTTAAGAAACTTATCCTCATTTCCATTCAGAAAAGGTACATCGGCATTTTTTGCCTCGACCATTGTAGGCATCGCTAATAAAACAGAAGTACAAACCAACAGTAGTTTACTTTTTATTTTCATTATTTTCCCCCCTAAAACATAAAAAAGGACAAACCTGTACCATTGGTTAGGTACGTAAGGTTTGTCCTTCACGCATATCATTTGTTTATCTTATTATAATTATAAATTATTATATCATTATTTAGAATGAACGTCTACATACATTGTGTGATCAGCCATAGATTGTCCAATGCGAATTTTATAGTTTCCTTTTTCATAGTTGTTTATTTTTCGTGCATCAACCGTTTCTTGAATTTCCTTATCTAGATTTAAGCCACTTAGTAAAGTAGTCCATTGTTTCGCTAATTCAACAGTCGCTTTGTTGTTATCTAGGAAATATATTTTAAAATCACCTGAACTTCCAACTACAGAAAATTGTGCTCCAATAGAACCTTCTGGTAGATACATATTACTATCTAATAAATCAATAGAACCACCAATCTCTTTATATTTTAAGCTTGTACTATAGGTACTATTAATATCTTTGATGATACTCTGAGCTTCACTAGATACTTGTTTCTGTACTATTGGGTTTTTTAATGCTTCTGGATAATAAACCAATTTCTCATTTGCTAAACTAGCATCTAAGCCTGCTGGTACTTCTGGCTTTGTCTCTGGCTTAGTTTCAGGTTTTTCCTCTGGTTTTGTTTCAGGTTTTGGATCTGGTTTCACTTCTGGTTTTTCCTCTGGTTTTGTTTCAGGTTTTGGATCTGGTTTCACTTCTGGTTTTTCCTCTGGTTTTGTTTCAGGTTTTGGATCTGGCTTTACTTCTGGTTTTTCCTCTGGTTTTGTTTCAGGTTTTGGATCTGGTTTCACTTCTGGTTTCACTTCTGGTTTTTCTTCTGGCTTTGTTTCAGGCTTTGTTTCAGGTTTTGGATCTGGCTTCACTTCTGGCTTAGTCTCTTTTTCTACTGCATTAATAGAGTTATATAAGAACTGGCTATATTGTTCACGAGTTACATGTGCATATGGTGAATACATTTTACCTCCTGT
>NZ_VLTE01000108.1:0-9688 GCF_007558965.1 Bacillus sp. HY001
AATTTAGTAGATAAATATACAAGTGCATTTGATGAAAAACGCAGTCCTCATAAACTACGACATACCTATGCTACAAATCATTATAAAGAAAATAAGGACCTAGTATTATTACGCGATCAACTTGGCCATACCTCTGTTGAGGTGACTAGTATTTATACAAATATTAATAACGAGAAGAAACGTGAAGCTATTGATCGATTAGAAAAAAGACAATTTGAATAAAAACAGGATACTTCCTTAAGGAAGTATCCTGTTTTTTTACTGTTGAATTTATTACTCTACGATAAAAATCTTACCAGCCTGAAACACCAGTTAATACAGCTTGATTGGCTGAATTACATTTATTGTACACTTCCCAATAAGCATCTACAATCCAACCCTTTTTATATTCTCTATCAGCTGAAAACGCCGCATATAGTGCTGTGCCTAAATTCACTAATTCGAATTGAGATGCTGACTCAATATTCTTGACTCGTTCTTGTAAATTAGCTGAAAAGCTTCAATATCCTTTTGTGATGTTAACTGTTGAATTTGTTGGTATAAGTAATTTGAAAGCCCCTTAGCAGGTATATTATTTGATAATGCACTTAAAATCTTTTCAAGTAAACTCTTTTTCATCCTTGTTCCGCCCCATTTCAATTTATGTAAACTAAACGTATTAAATTTTTATATAATACATTATATCATTATATTATGTATTATATATGTAACCGCGATAAATCACCGTTCAAATTTTCTATCCCCCCTTAACTAAATAAAGGTGAAATTTTCATATTCACTTAGAGCAATTGCCCTTAATCCCAACCACTTTTTCTCTTTTCTTGTTCTATTGTTATACGTTCTTTATATTCATAAGCCTTTATTTCATTACCTACATCAATTTGGTTAAAAACATCACTTTTCACGTCTATAATTCGCATCTTTTCATGTGCATATAACGTAATAAG
Organism: Bacillus sp. HY001; assembly: GCF_007558965.1. Taxonomy (NCBI): domain Bacteria; kingdom Bacillati; phylum Bacillota; class Bacilli; order Caryophanales; family Bacillaceae; genus Bacillus; species Bacillus sp. HY001. The sequence continues at coordinate 948 of NZ_VLTE01000108.1, forward strand.
GTGTTTGTCTGGAGAACCTGTATCACCCATAAGAGGATTTCCAGGATCGCCTTCGATAAATTTTTTATCAATAACCTTCGCCTGTACTAACCTTCCTTTTTTTACTGTCTCTTCTTCAATTTCATATTCTGTCATAGCTGACTGTATTGCTGGAAAAACAAACCACACAATTATAATTGTAATAATAGTTACAAAAAAACACACTATAACATTTGCATTGGTTTTTTCATTAGATTTATGCATTATATTTATCCCTTCCCAGTTATGAAAATCACTTCTCTCTTACTTCTACAATTCTTTCTTTACTGAGTTAAATTGCTTCTTCTTCACTTATAACTTATTAATATTCATCTCGACACTCCTCCTTTCAGAGCGTTAATTGTAAAATAATCTATAAATTAATTATATAATTTATATATAACAATTATAAACTTTTGTTTATAACTATCCAAAAATGAAAAGAAGGTACCACATGCCAGCAACTTCTTTTCAAATGCCTTTTATAAACTAACGAATCGGTATTACCCTATTAAGAAATCTATATATAATTCAAAACCTTGCACTAAAAAAATTGGCATACAAATAAAAATTAATCCTAAAATAGATTTGAAAATGTACATATCAAGCGGAACTTCTTTTGTATAAGAATAAACATAACCTTTTATCGCAACAATTATTGTGAAAATGAATGTCGCAATACCTACACCAATAGTTAAAAGTAATACAATTAGTGGGGGCATTGAACCTCCTATACTTAAGATACTATTACCCATATAATAATTTAATGTAAATATGGTCTCCCATAATAAACAAATGAATGTAGGTAAATGGTATAAACCATTAGATTTCTCCATTTTTGAATTAGGGTCCTTAGAGATTAGAATTGCATTTTCAAGTAAATGATTCAAACTCATCATTTAGCCTCCTTTATATGTTAAACATCTAACAAATTCTTAAATACATTTTTGTTTTTTTAAATTCCTTATTACTGTAAGTATTAGTCTCTAGCAAACTATTTCAATTTAAAATTCATTTTCACTTATACCCCTCACTACTTATGCACATTAACAATTATACTCCCTATTAAATCTTATAATCATTATTTATCCTTAACCCTTTTCTATCCTTGATTATAAAATGATACCCATATAAATTATATAATTTATATATACGAAAAACAACAATGAACTTAATGAAGTTTATTGTTGCTTTGTTCTATAATAAACAAATTAACTTTTTATTCAGAATTTTATTGATAAATATGTTAAAATCACTTAATAAATCCTACTTTTCTGCTATGATGGTAATAAATAGGATACTCTATAGGATGGGGGAATATATGATGATTGTTTCAACTAATGGAAACAATGAAATTACAAAGCTACTAAACGATTGGTATCTTGAAATCCGCTCAAGACGTATAGGTAATGCTCATCAATTAAAAGAAATAATTGATACTAAGATTCATAGTATTGAAGAGGATCAGAATTTATTGCTCTACTACTCACTACTAGATTTTAGATATCAATTTGTAATTGATAATTTAAGCGTTTCAAAAAGCAGTTTTGACAAAGTTGAAGCTTTTGATATGCCTACAGATAATTTCTTAGCTTATTATTATCACTTTTTCAAAGGAATTCATGCCTCTACTATTGGAGAATATCAAATCGCAAAAGAGAGTTATGAAAACGCAGAAAAACTTTTAGACTGCATTCCTGATGAATTGGAAAAAGCGGAATTTTATTATAAAGTTGGAGCTTTTCATTATGATATATATCAAGGGCTCTTATCTTATCAAAAAGTATCAGAGGCAAGGGAAATCTTTGCTCAACATGCTGGGTATGAGATTAATGTCGCTTTTTGTGATAACCTTATAGGCTTAGCTTGTACTCATTTGAGAGAATGGGAACTCGCTGAAGAATATTTCACGAAAGCAATGGATATGTTCCAAAAAATAGACGAAGAGCAATTTATTTTAATGGTGCGTCAAAATTTAGGGTTAATGTATGCTACTCAAAACCTTTCGCCATTAGCTATTAGATATCTTTCAGAAGTAAATCAAAAAATGCCTAACAATTATAAAGCATTATTTATTGAGGCAAGGGAACATATGAAAGAAGGAAATCACTCCGTTGCAAAAGATCTCATAGCAAAAGGACATTCCGTTTGTGAAGAGGTTGAAAATATAGAGTATCTGCACCATTTTAAAATATTAGATACAATGAATGGAGATTTTCCTGCCGAAGCACTTGAAAGGACAGTGTTAGAAGGCGTATCATATTTTAAAGAGCAAGAACTTTTCGAATACATTAAAGAGTATGAAGAATGCCTTGCTACTGCATTTTATAAAGAAAATAATCATGTTAAAGCAAGTCATTATTTCTATTCATGTTCTCAAGCAGGAAAAAAAGCTTTTGAGAAGGAGGCATTAAAATGAAAAAAACAATTTTCGGTTTAGTTGGTGTAATTACTATTTTTACTTTAATGTTTGGTGCCCAATCCCCTACAGAAACACATAAAGCTATTGATGTTGTTCAATATGCACACGGAAATCATGGTGGTTAAGGTTGTAATTTAATTCAACGAGGGTAAAATTGTACAATATGCTCACGGATATACTGGCGGATGATAAAAAAACAAGGGTCTTCACTTCATTGTGAGGACTTTTGTTTTTTATCCCTCCCATATAATAACTATTTTTAAAAAGGAGAAAACTATTAATGCATACACAAGAAGGTTTTTACAAAAAATTAATAGAGGAACAAAGAGTAGTAACAGTATTCCTAATAAACGGTGTTAGAGTACCTGGAATCATTATGGCTACGGATAAATTTTCAGTACTGATCTCCAATAATGGTAAACAACAATTCCTTTATAAGCAGGCGATTTCAACGGTTGCTATTTAAATGATTTTGAACTCCGGTGTTTCGTTATTTATATGTTCAACTTTAAAAGTGAATTTGAATTATCTTAATGTACGAAGCAACAAAAAAAGAATCCTTAATAAAAGGATTCAACCCAGGAAAATATAAAGAGAGATACATAAATAAAAAGAATTACTTATATTATAATATAAAAACAAACGAAACATATTGAGAAACAAAAACAAGATTTTATATTCTTACTATTAAATATAAAATGATAATGAGTCATACACAACTGCTCTTTAATCCTTTTAAAAGAACCATTTATCATGTAGGGGATTCTTTTACTTTATATAGATTGTTCTTGTTATAACAATTGTATTTATATAAAATGTACATGTGACTATTTTTAGTTTCTATATCTATCTACCTAAATTTGGCCTGTGTATACAGGCTTTTTTTATTTGATATAGAAGAAAAATATTTGCTATACTAAATTCGCACAATAAATGCAAAATCACAAATGAAATAGGGGCAGCCTGGCATAACTGCCCCTATTTCATTTGTATCCTCATAGTTTCCTTTATAAATCTAGTGAATTACATTTCTTCTTGTGTGTTTTTACCCTTATTCCAGGGTTTTTTGCCCAATCGATAATATCTCTTTTTTTGTCCACTAGTATCAGCAGACAAAACACAGCTGTATTTTTATATCTTCACTTATATATTGTATTAATTTAAGAAGATTAAATTGTTACTTTCGAAAATAACGAAACCTTTTAATCTCCTAGCTAATATAGTGCATATTAATAAAAAAGAATACAGTTATATAATCTGCATTCTTCTTTATTAAGTCTAATATCTAAGTAATTTAGCCTACATGTTTACTCAATTTAAATTTTGTACTGCATTGAATACATAATACAATATTATTCGATTCAATTATCAAATCACTTTTACAGTCTTCGCATTTTAATTTAAGTATCTCTGTCCCTGTATAAATCCACTCTGGTGTTACATCTCCTATAAGTGCAAGCTGCTGGACAATTTCTATCGATGGTAAGCTTAGACCTCTAATCCATGAATTTACTGTCCCTTTTGGAATCGATAACCCTTTTTTATTTTTAAGTTTTGCTCCTAATTCAACAAGGCTTAAAGGCGGGATATGAGAACTTTTAATCTGTTCAATTCGTTTTCCAATTGCTTTTTTATCTAGCATTAATTAATCACCGACTTTACTTATTTCTAACCCAAATACATTTAAGTGGATTACTACTTGTCACTCTCATAATTAACAATAAATACATTAACACTATATTTTTGGAACTTCTCGCATTCTTCTTTAATAAATGCTATACATTTCTCTTTCTTATATCCACCGGATCCACTTCCTATTAGCGGAATTGCTATTGACTTATAGTTCTCTTTAATTAATAATTGCAAAGCGTTTCTAGTAGACTCCCTAATTGAATACTCTGAAGCTTTCCAAAATGCATTTATACCAGCGACGTGTATGATAGCTTTACAATCTAAAAATCCAGACGAAGTAATAACTGCCTCTCCTATTTTTAAGGGACCTTTTCTCCTTACTTCTTCATACACGCTCTTACCAGCCTTTTTAAATATTGTTCTCGAAACACCTGAAGCAATTAATAAAAATCCTGGTATGAAGTTTCTATTCCAAGCGTTAACTATTACATCTACTTTATCGCAATAATTTGTAATATCACCATTTTCTATGAAGACCCTCAATTTATAACCACCCTTCGACTTTAGTAGTAATCTATAAAATCAGTTGAGACTGTGCCTGTTTTTTATGTATTATTATAAACATCTAAAAAGATATAATGATTTAATTAAAAACCACCACAGTCTCCTCCACCATCACCAGAAGAGCCACATCCCAAGCTAGTAGTATCGTTTTGGAATGCTGAAGTTGTTGTAGCAACGCTTAGTGCTACACCTAATGCAACTTGTGTCGTATTACTTGTATCATCATTAGATACAATTTTCTTTTTCTTTATCTCTGCGTTTCCTTGTTTTCTAGATTCAGTGTTTGTAGGCTGAGAAGAATTAATAATGACGTTGCTATTTTGATTAAATACACGTCTCTTACTCTCTTCATCTACTTTATTTCCATCACTTTTACTTCGTTTATTCACATAAACAGCAGCGCTCGTTGTTCCTGTTCCATTTTTATTGAATTCATTAGTAGTGTCAAAATTGTTTTCTTGTAAATTTACTATTTTTCTCTTCAAATCGAAAATTACATTTCTCACAATTAATGTTCCCGCTACATTATAAATAAGAAAACAAGTGTCAAATAACAAGATTCCTGAAATATACAACTGATCAAACAATTCCCTGCCGAAATATAATAAGATAACTAACATGATTTGAACGCTTCCGAAAAATACCCATGTTCCTTTTATTTCTCTTTTTAAACGACTAATTTCTTCATTTATAGTTTCTATATGAATTTCGTTATATGTTTTTAATTTCATACAATCACCCCATTAATATATTTCTATAAATTTAACACGCTCACAATTTGACATGCTTTAGAGTTAGCAATATAGTAGTACATCTCTAACCCTCTTCTTTCAGAACGCAAAATTTTCCCGCGCATTTTAGATAAATGCTGAGATACGGTAGATTGAGGGACATCTAATAGCTCTGTTAATTGTGTTACATTACAAATTTTGCGGTGTTCTAGCTCCTTCACGATTTGTAATCTAACTGGATGGGCCATAATCTTTAATAATTCTACATCCGCCTCTGGGATCTTGTACATTTCATTACTTGCTTGCATAGTTGTCATTTTAATTTCTCCTTTTATAATTTCTTTTTGTTTTAATTATCTATTTTTAAGTATGTTTTTTTACTTGATTACATTGTTCATAACTGTTATATTGTTTGTTCTTTTGTCTCTGTATCAGATTTAATATATAGAAGTATTATGATGGCTAAAAATCCAATAAAAGATAGCATAGGTATTGAGATGAAACCGAATAAATTTAAGTAATCCTCTGTACAAGAAACTCCTACTGAACAAGTCTTCATCTCCCTAATAGGAAACGCTTGAATTGTAATTTGATATACAGATAAAATCAAACCCATACACGCAAATGGAAATGCATACGTGCTGACATGCGGATCTCTTCTATACATTCCTATCCCCAATATAAATACTAATGGATACATGGCCATTCTTTGGTACCAGCACAAATCACATGGCGGCAGCTTCATCCATTCACTAAAAAACAAACTAATTAACATTGCACTAGTAGCTATCGTCCAAGCAAATGCAATGTGGTACTTACGAATCCATTCCATTTTACGTTCTCCTCACACGAGTTTAGTTGCATTAAAGGGTTTTAAATAAGGATGTGATATTATCTCAATTATCTATTTAGAATGTCACTAACTTATTTCCGTATTTGGAATAACCGGTTTCAATGGATAGTATCCAATCATTTAGATCTTCCCAGTCATACCCCTTATCTTTCAACTCTGGTGGAAAGCGATTCTCAAAATTGTCACGCATTCCATACATGGTTTCTAATGCTTTTTCTAGTGGGCCGAATCTATATACAATATGTGTTTTCACTCGTTTGTTTTTCTTTTCTGCTACAGCCAAATATACATATCGTCTTTCCTTTGCTAAAACAAACTTCAAGAACCCTGGCATTTGACTCATCTAAAACATTCTCCTTTCGGTTTTCCTTACCCCTTTCTTTTGTATGCGAGTAAGGAAAACAAGCGCTTTTGCCGTATTAATTTAAGAGATGTTTCATTTTTTTGCTTTGAAAATATAAGAACACACTCATCATGACAATATTTATTGCACCAGCTGCAGCTCCAATTTTTGATATAACATATACATATTCATTACCACTAAATGGAAATAGACTCAAAAAAATAAAGAAAGTAGAAATAAAAAAAGATAAGAGCATGTTTCTTTTGTTCCCATTCATTCAGGAAACCTCCTTTTTGAATAAGTATTGATATTAAGCTGCATCATTACGGTTATAATGCCGGTTCTTTTCATCTACAAATCCTTTAATGCTCCACACGCCAGCTTTCGATTCTTTTGCTTTGTTTTCTGCTTCTAGCATTTCAGGTAGAAATGTAGTATTGGGTCTAGAAATATAGGCTATAATCCCATAACCCGACTTGACCATTAATTCGTTGATGTGTATTCCATCACAAAATACATACGCCAATTTTCTACCGAATTTGTCTTCTTTTGGTCCCCGATCATAAACTAAGGTTACCTTTTTCCCTTCTAGCTGTTTCTTTAAAAAAGAAGAGGCTTCTTTCCCCATCTTTTGTGGTGGAATTTTTTGAGATACAGACTCAGGGGTATCTAATAACAGTAACCTTACCGTCTGTTTCTGCCCCTTTACATTCACGTCTATCGTATCTCCGTCCTTTATATGTAATACCTTTCCTTTAACAGTCTCTAAGCCCCTTATTTTCCCCTTATAAGCTTCTGGAATATCAACAATACCTTTCCCTTCCACGTGCTGTTGTATCCCGTTTTGTACTGCTTGGGCAGGTCTTGAATCATTTTTTGTTTGCGTCGAATTGCTGCATGCTGCAATTTGAAATACGAATGATGTTATACAAATAGCCTTAATCCATTTTTTCATATCGAAATTTCTTCCTCCTAATCAAAATACGTAAATAGCTGCGTCTAATAAACAAACGGACTCTCTATTGTATTTACTTCTCGATTATTACAACATAGGCAAAACTGTATCCATTTTGGATAATCATTATAAAGCGCTCTAAATGAGCGTTTCTTGCAATTTGGACATATTGAAACTATATTTTCTTCATTCTCTTCCTGACTTTTCAATTTTTCAAAAGAAACATTAGTAGATGCTATACTAGTGGTACACAATATATATCCCCCTTTTGAGTCTTGAAATTTCAAAAACAAATAAAAAAGGACACACCTATGGCATATGTATGCGTAGGTGTGTCCTTTTGCAAGATAGTTTTAGAAGTATTTTGTTACTTTTATCATATCATAGTTCTAATTAATTTTATATATGAAATTTAAGATTTTGCGATATTATTTCTTCTTCTCATATATAAACGAGACTCTCTTCTGTGAAGAGTCATATGTTAATTTCGCATCGAATGATTTCCCTGTTTTTTTCGATATAAATCCTTTTATTGTATCCGTCATATTCTTTTCTAATAATTTTTTTATTTGACTAGCTGTAATTCTTTTTTCAAGTATCATTCCTGAAACAATGAAATCACAGCCCTTCTTGTATTGTTCGCATAGATAGTTTGTTTTCCCTATTATGACTCTACTCTGGCATAATGGGCATTTACCTACTGTACGATCATCTGTAGTTGGAAATTCAAAACAAATACTAAGATCCGGGTTTAATCGAATCGCAGCTGTGAATTCTCCTTTTCCCCCACTAAAACCACTAATGAAGTCTGTTACATTGTTATTAACTAGCTTTTTAATCTGGCTATCGGATAATTTCTTGCCTTTAATTTTAGCCGGCAACATAAAATCGCATCCGTTTTGATATTCTGAGCACCCAAAAAACGTTTTACGGTTTAAGATTTGTCCTTTTTGACACTTTGGACACTGACCTAGCGATAATTCTTCAACTGAAGGTAAATTAAAGCTGACTTCACCGTTAAAAAATGCTAGATAAGCAGAAAACTCTTTGCCATTAGATTTAAATCCTTTTATAATGTCCGTTTTATTTTCTTCAAACAGTTTTTTAATTTGTGCTGCAGGAATTGTTTTTTCTTTTATTCTTTTGGGTAATCCAATGTTACAGTTTGGATGATTGCTACACCCGAAAAATTTCCCTCTATCTAAAATTATTCCATTTCCACA
>NZ_VLTE01000109.1:0-2323 GCF_007558965.1 Bacillus sp. HY001
AATCCTGTAGTAATGATACAGTATATGCACAGAGAATCACTTAGGTGTTTTGTTAAGAAAGAAGCATCAATAATCAATCAGCCTACTGTCTAGATGAACAAGAGTTTGCCTGACCCACGAAAAATATGGAACATTAATTGCTGCTCATACATATGGTCTCGTATTTGGAAAATTTCTTAGCTTTAAAATAAATCATCTGATTCAATGAAATGTAATGCCTATCATCACCTATTTTTATATGTATCTCAGACGAATTCCTATACCTCCGTTACTCTTCGATCATATTTTATTTGTACGAGGTGGTGTAAAATGTTTAAATTATATTTAGATCCTGGTCACGGGAGAATGGACCCAGGAGCTATTGGCAATGGGATGCAGGAAAAAGAAATTACCTTAAATATTTCCCGTAGCATCCGAAATCTCTTGGAAAACCATTATGAAGGCCTGCAAATTAAAATGAGTAGAACAGCAGATATTACGCGCAGCTTGAAAGAACGTACAGATGATGCGAATGCTTTCGGTACGGGGGCCAAAGGATGGATTTGTGGAAGAAGTGGGAGTCAATGTGGCGTTAATTCGGAAACGAATCAAATCAACCAGCATGGTTTATGAAACGAAAAAAGTAGGCGTTCGCACGAAAACAACCGTTGCAATTCTTTACATGCGTGACATTGTTGATCCTAAGATTGTTCAAGATGTAAAGAATAAATTAGATGATCTTCACATTGACGGAGCATTTAGCGCCACTCAGCTAGAAGAATTAATGGAACCGACAAAAGCATTGTTTCCTTTGATGGGGTATACAGGCAGAGCAGACTTTACCGTGAACTGTATGCTCAATGGGCGTGTAGCGTTGATTGTGGATGGTACACCGGCTGCGTTGATTGCGCCTGCCAATTTATTTTTGCTTGTGAAAGCACCCGAAGATATCCACTTTACTGCTTTGGCAGCTACATTTGGTCAAACGCTTCGTTTACTTGGCTTGTCCGTATCGCTACTGCTTCCTGCATTTTTTGTTGCCATTCTTTCCTATCATCAAGATCAGCTGCCCTATTATCTACTTGCCACTTTGGGGATTAACCGGTTGGGAATCCCTTTTGATGTGGCAGTTGAAATGTTTATTGCACTTCTCTTCTTAGAAATCCTGCGGGAAGCTGGTATCCGATTGCCTTCTGCGGTCGGCTCCACGGTAACGGTTGTAGGAGGACTTATCCTGGGGGATGCGGCCATTCGTGCTGGATCCTTATCCCCAGGTATCGTTGTCATCGGAGCAATTACACAAATCTTTGGTTCAACTTTATCGAGCCTATCATTGGCTGGAACGATTAGTACCTTACGCTTTTTTCTTTTCATTCTGTCTGCCACGCTTGGCATTTATGGCTTCTTTCTTGGATTATTTATTGTGCTCAGCCATTTAGCCTCATTGCGTTCATGCGGCTTGCCTTACTTGGCCCCAATATCACCTCCATTTAAAGACTTGGCCAACGCTTTGTTTCGATTACCTTGGCCATAGCGAAACACTCGACCGGACATGTTGAAGACACGAGATTCTACAAGGCAAGGGGACAGGCATAAATGAGGAGATATAAAAGTATGGTTGCACTTTTCCTTCTTCTCACCCTTACCGGTTGCTGGAGCAGATATGAAGTGCAAAACATGAACTATGCTACGGCTGTTGGAATAGACTATGTCGATGGCCAATACACCTTGTATGTGCAATTGCTTGATTTCTCGACAGTGGCCAAGCTGGAGGGACAGCAAAAAGCGGAGCAGCCCCCGGTTTGGGTGGGCAAAGGCGAAGGTTCCTCGTTTACGGAGGCGGCAAATGATTTGTACAGTACATCACAACAACGCTTAAACTTGGGACAAATCTCTGCCATTTTGTTCAGCGAGAGATTGATGAAGGAAAACAAAGTCGGAGAAGTGCTGGAATTGATCAACCGTTATCGTGAAATAAGGTACTTGGCCTGGCTGTTTAGCACAAGAGAGCCTCCTGAAGAAATCTTGCTGGCAACCCCATTTTTTAGATTTTCGCCAAATGCATAAAAATAGTTGTTTACTTTTATGCGTTCAAACAGTTGATTTATCAACCTTATGGTAAAAGCAAACGACTTTATTGTAATAAAACAAACCGATTAGTAAACAACTTTATTGGTAAGGAAAGAACTTTATTGTCACTCAACAGTTTCGTCATGTTAAATTTTGCCTAGCGTATGTTTTGCGCTTTTTGTTGGTAGGACCCCATGCCCATCAACTTAAGAATTTTCACTACCCCCAAGTGACAAAAAACGTTATTCTTTCTAAAAAGCTAGCTAGAAAGGGT
>NZ_VLTE01000110.1:0-227 GCF_007558965.1 Bacillus sp. HY001
GTTATGAAAAAAATATCCCCAGTTGCATGGCAACATATTAACTTCTATGGAAGATACGAGTTTAATATACAACAAGAGTCTGTTGATTTGGATGCAATTATTCAAGAATTAGCCCAATTAAACGTAATATCGGAAACAGAGTAAGCGATGTTTAAGGAGTACTTCCCTAATCTTTCAGTGAGGTACTCCTTATTCCACCTTTTCGGGGGGATGGGCAAAAACACCCA
>NZ_VLTE01000111.1:0-3843 GCF_007558965.1 Bacillus sp. HY001
ATACCGAACACGGAAGTTAAGCTCTCTAGCGCCGATGGTAGTTGGGACCTTGTCCCTGTGAGAGTAGGACGTCGCCAAGCAACTGTAAGACGAGTCAGAATGACTCGTCTTTTTTGTGTTAAATAAAATGATTTTGTAATTAATATCGACTCTATGAGTACGTTTATCTAGCGAGAAATAGCTTTGTTTTATTATGATTTCACATCTAAATAGCATACCTTCAGAAAAATATGGCCAAGTTTGTTAGACTGTCTATTTGTTAACAAGAATATCTAAAAGGTATTGCCTTCTGCAGTCTACTCACACCTTTTTTTATTTCTTCAGTTGTTAAATGTCCATACCCCACAATAATTCGATTATGATGTTTTCCTTTTTCGATGGCGTGGTCTTCCACGGGATATACTTTCACTCCGAGTTGTTGGATTTTCTCAAGTAAGTCTTTTGTGAATTGAACTTGATGGAATTCAACAATCAGGTGTAATCCTGTAGAATAACCGAAAATATTAATCTTATTTGAGAACGCTAATTTTAATTGCTGGATAAGGAAGTCCCTTCGATTTTTATAGATTTTTTTCATCTTCATAATATGCCGTTCCAAATAATCTTCGGTAATAAATTTAGCGAGGACAAGCTGATTTAAAGAAGATGTATGTAAATCTGAAAACCATTTTACACTGCGGCATTTTTCAATAAGTTGTGAGGGAAGAACTAAGTATCCCATCCTAAGGGCCGGTGATAAAATTTTACTAAATGAACCTACATATATAACACGCTCGGGATCCAATCCCTGTAATGAACTTACAGGTGAACCTTCATATCGAAATTCACTGTCATAATCATCTTCAATGAGATAACAATTTGTTTTCCTTGCGTAGTTAATCAATTGAACCCGTCGTTGAATCGGTAATGCTCCTCCTAAAGGAAACTGATGAGAAGGAGTAGTGAAGATGAATTTTGGGTTTTTATTTGTAGGCAGCGAAGATGTATCCATCCCATTATCATCCGCTGGTATAGGATGAAGGAAGGCTCCTGAATTTTTAAAAATTGTTTGAATGTCATTGGTGATGGGGTCTTCTATTAGTACTTCGTCGCCCGTTGACAAAAGTAATTTAGAAACAAGTGTTAAAGCTTGAGTTGCACCGGAAGTAATCACCAATTGTTCTGGATGACAAAAAACTCCTCTTGTTTTTAGCAAATAGCGTGATAAAGCCTTTCTTAATTCGGGACGTCCTTCGGGAATATCGTATCCAAATGTAGAAGGGGGTGCTTCATTCCATGTGGTGTGAGATAACTTTGCCCATACTTTACGTGGAAATAAGTCTAATGCTGGTATCCCTGAACGGAAATTAATGATGTTGCTGTCTTTGTTTGTTTCTTCGCACCAAGATAAAGAATCAATTAGAGTTGATTCTTTATGTTGTTTTAAATAAGTCCCTTCGGCAATGAATGTCCCGGCTCCCTGTCGAGTGACCAAAAAACCTTCGGAAAGTAATTGATCATAAGCTTCTAAAATTACATTCCTAGACACGCTCAACTCAGAAGATAATTCCCGTGTTGATGGTAGTTTTTCTCCGGATTGTAGCTCTCCGTTTAATATTCGTTCACGTATTTGGTGATAAACCTGGCGAATTAAACTTATATCTAGCGATCGATCAATAGGCATCCAAAGCATATAAATGCTCCCTTCATCAAAATTGGTACCATAAAAGTATAGCTAAAATGGTACTGATACGAACCATTTTAGCATGCTGTAGTTGGAACAAATAGTTCTAAAGGAGATGAAAATGTGATGACTAAACCAGAACTCCAAGTAGCTCAGGCATTTAAATCGATTGCACGAAATGAACATATAAAATCCTATGTACAACAATCTACCGAACTCTATGCGTTATTATTGCAGGCTGCGAAACGCTTTGTCACCGGAGAAGCGAGACATGAGGGGATTATGACGGCAAAAGAACTAATTACAAAAGGGTATCATACTTCGCTAGAATACATAGGGGAAAATACTCTAGATATAAAGGAATGTTATAAAGCGAAAAATGAGTTTTTGAATCTTATTGGAGACGTGGGTGCTCTGCCAATAAAACAAACAGTATCACTCGATTTATCGCATATTGGATTATCTATAGATCCAGAAATATCTTATATTCATTTAATGGAGTTGGCAGAGAAGGCAAAAGTATATGGAACTACCCTTATGATAAGTATGGAAGAATCATCTAAAGTAGCGGACATACTTTCTATCTATAAAAAAACAACTGAGCAATATCCTAATGTAGGGATAACGATTCAGGCACATTTATATCGTTCGAACAATGATATTCAAGAACTCCTACATTATCCAGGGAAAATAAGAGTTGTAAAAGGTGCCTATCAAGAAGCTTCAGATATTGCTATGCCTAGGTCAACTGACTTAAATCAACAGTATCTTCAGATTGTAGAACAATTAATTGAAAATAATCACCCTGTATCTATAGCTACACACGATGAAATTATTATTAAAGAGATGGAGCAACGTCAATATTTTAGTCAATCTAATGTAGAAATAGAAATGCTATATGGAATTCGTCCGGATATGTTAAGTAATTTGAAAAACAAGGGACATAACGCTAGAGTATATTTGACCTATGGGAAAGAGTGGTACTTGTATTTATGTCATCGGATAGCTGAACATCCAGAAAATCTATATCATGCAGTGACAGATATGGTACATCCGTCTTCAACGAAGCAGAGTAGGGAATATTAAATAGACATTTAATCTTAAATGTAAAAATTATTTTGGTTATGGCCCAATATAAAAGGAGTCGGATTTCCTTAGAGTAGAAATTTCGGCTCTTTTTATATTGAAACTTTTGTAGTTTATATTTGCGTTAAATACGTATAGGACTTCTATAGGTGTTGAAAAGAGTATGATTTATAATTGTGCAGACGTATCCCTCGTTTTTTGGGTGTTTTATATGTATTTCAAAACGAGGGATATACAATAGAAACAATAAAATTACATACTTTGTTAGTAACTCGATTCGCTCTTCTAGCGTTAAAACGTAAATAATAGGTATAGGATAAACATTCTTAAATGTGATAAAAAGTAATAAAGTACAATTAGAACGAATGTTCCGTTCGGGTGTGTTAGGTACACTCGATCAATTGAGGTACATATTTTTAATCGAGTATAGTTTAGTTATGTATCTTAAATGTTTGTTAAGAGGATATAAAATTGTTACGGCTAGGCCGTATGGAAATGGATGCTGCTAAAGATGAAAGAGATATAAGTCTGCTATTTCAGTGACAAAGGGATAGTTAGTAAATGTATTAGTGTGTTTCTATATATTTACGAGTAAACAAGTAAGTAACCATTACATCATATAAGGGGAACTCCATAACTAGAGTAGTATATAAAGATTTCTGTATCGTTGTCTGTTATAAGAATGCGTATATCTTTAATCGTTTCTAATAGAGTGCCTGATAAGTAAAGAGGTATTAGGGAGGGGGATTTTTAAACTACATATTAGTATTTATTAAAATAAGGTTGTTAGTTTCGCTGGGGAAAACTTACGTGTAAATTAAGTCTAGTGTATAAGTAAACTTGAATGTATTTTAGAAGAAGAAATGAAAGTAAAGTAGAAGAGGCTTTGCAATACAAACTTTTCTTTATAGGCTCTTCTCTAGAGTAGAAAGTGTAAAAATATTAACTTGAATATATTTATAAAAAGGTATTGACGATTGAACATTAGAGGTGTAATATAGAACAAGTCGCCGATGCAATAACGCAGAACGCGGCAAACAAAATGAAAAACTTAGTTGACATTAACTAACGAAGATGTTAACATAAGGAAGTCG
>NZ_VLTE01000112.1:0-564 GCF_007558965.1 Bacillus sp. HY001
CCTCTCGGGCGCGCTTTTATTAACGGGAAGTGGCTCAGCTTGGTAGAGCACCTGGTTTGGGACCAGGGGGTCGCAGGTTCAAATCCTGTCTTCCCGATATTCCCAAAAACATGGGGCCTTAGCTCAGCTGGGAGAGCGCCTGCCTTGCACGCAGGAGGTCAGCGGTTCGATCCCGCTAGGCTCCACTTTATTTATTATATGTCTCGGAGGTATACCCAAGTTCGGCTGAAGGGATCGGTCTTGAAAACCGACAGGCGGTGAGAATCGCGCGGGGGTTCGAATCCCTCTACCTCCTCCATTTTCTTTTTAAATGGTTTAGACATAAATAATAAAATATTTCTTTTTCCTTCATGGAGGTATACCCAAGTTCGGCTGAAGGGATCGGTCTTGAAAACCGACAGGCGGCGAGAGTCGCGCGGGGGTTCGAATCCCTCTACCTCCTCCATTTTTTAAAAATATTATATTGTCGCGGGGTGGAGCAGCACGGTAGCTCGTCGGGCTCATAACCCGAAGGTCGCAGGTTCAAATCCTGTCCCCGCAACCAAATGGTCCCGTGGTGTAGTG
>NZ_VLTE01000113.1:0-16871 GCF_007558965.1 Bacillus sp. HY001
AAAAAAAAAAACAAACTCCTGTAAATGCTTACAGGAGTTTGTTGCAAAATTATAGGGCTTTCTTTAAAAAGCCCTTTTCATTCGAATTTTACGAAGCACCCGCTTCTTCAAACTCAACCTCTTCTAACTCGCCTAAACGATGATACTCTGTTAAAACCGCATCTTGAATTTTAGAGCGTGTACCAGAATTAATTGGATGTGCAATGTCACGGAATTCTCCATCTGGAGTACGTTTACTTGGCATTGCTACAAATAATCCATTATTACCATCAATTACACGAATATCATGAACAACAAATTCATGGTCTAGAGTAATAGAGGCAATTGCTCTCATGCGGCCTTCTGTGTTTACGCGGCGTAATCTTACGTCAGTCACTTCCATCTTGTGTTCACCACCCTTTTCTAAATAAGCGATATATTTGTATAAATTCCACAAATTTTCTATTTTCCCTTTAATTTTTTAAAAATTTTTAAGATAAAAATTTTTAATGTAATTGAATATAGAGATTAGTGGAGGTTATCGCTTACAAAGAACTACTTAACTAGGGCAATTACTTCGATTTCAACTGAAACATCTTTCGGTAATTTTGCTACTTGTACACAAGAACGAGCTGGCTTATGAGTAGAGAAATAAGAGCCGTATACGTCATTAACAGCATTAAAATCATCCATATCTTTTAAGAATACTGTTGTTTTTACTACTGAATCAAATGAAGCACCTGCTTCTTCTAATACCGCTTGTAAATTTTGAAATACTTGCTCTGTTTGTACTGTCACGTCTCCTGCTACAAGCTCTCCGCTTGCAGTTAATGGAATTTGTCCTGAACTGTAAAACATATTATTTACAATAATCCCTTGTGAATATGGTCCAATTGCTTGTGGTGCATTGCTTGTTTGAACAACTTTCATATTTTTCCACCCTTTTATTATTTATTTTTACTCTTTAAAAATAGTGCACGAAAAGCAGTTTGTCCATCTATTTTATAATTTATAAATAGAATAAAAAAAAGATAAAGCGATCTGCTTTACCTTTTTACTCAGCCTCTACAAGCCCTTCATCAAATGGTGCCAGTGAATAATTTCCCTTTTCCACTTGAATCGCTTTTTCTTTCACATCAACTTCTGATAGGCGAATTAATGATACAAAATTATTAATTAGTCTTTCTTCGATATCCGTGGATTCTACTAATACACCAATACCAACAACATTAGCCTTAAACTCTTCTAACATACTCATCATACCTTGAATTGTCCCGCCAGCTTTCATGAAGTCATCAATAATTAAAACATTTGATCCTTCTGGAAGACTACGCTTTGCTAACGTCATTGTTTGAATTCGCTTAGAAGAACCTGATACATAGTTAATACTAACAGTTGGGCCTTCTGTTACCTTATTATCTTTTCTTGCAATTACTACCGGTACATCTAAGTAATTTGCCACCGCATAAGCAAGTGGAATCCCCTTCGTTGCCACCGTCATAACCGCATCAATTGGTTGCCTAGCAAAAACAGAAGCAAACAAACGACCTGCGCCATTAATATGACGAGGATTACTTAAAAGATCTGTCATATATAAGTAACCACCGGGTAAAATACGACCTGGATTTTCAAATAGGCTACAAAGCTCTCCAATAATGAGATCTGCCTCTTCCGCACTTATATATGGTATATATTTCACTCCTCCTGCTGCTCCTGGTATCGTTTGCAATGTGCCGACCCCTTGTTGTTCAAACGTTTGCTTAATAATAACTAAATCTTCACTAATGGAAGACTTAGCTGATTGATACCTTTCAGCAAAAAAAGTGAGAGAAACTAGCTGACGAGGATTTTGTAACAAGTAATACGTCATATCGACTAATCTTGTACTTCGTCTAATTTTCATACTCCCACCTCAAATCACGAATATTCTAAACAAATCATAACGTATTATACGTCTTTATTCAAGCGTTTCTCGCTCTCCCAATAAACGTACTGCATATACTTGTTCACAAAATCCTTTTAATCCGTTATATATACGATGCATTCGCGAATCATGGTGCACAAGGCCAAATACGGTTGGGCCACTTCCACTCATTAATACGGCATCCGCCCCAAATCGCTTCATCTGTGCCTTAATACGTGCAACTTCAGGATGCATCGCAAACGTTACATCTTCTAAAACGTTACCAACAGTATCACAAATCCCTTTGTAATCCCCGGCATTTATGACATCAACCATTTTATCTACATTTGGATGTGTAACTCGATTTAACTTTAAATTTCCATACACATCAGCAGTAGATACACCAATATGGGGTTTTGCTAAAATAACCCAACAAGAAGGTGGAGTTTTTATGTGCTCAATTTGCTCTCCTCTTCCAGTGGCAATTGCTGTCCCACCATATACGCAAAACGATACATCTGATCCGATTTCTGCGCCAAGCTCTGCTAACTGGTCAATTGTAAGCCCTAAATTCCATAATTTATTAAGGCCACGTAATGTCGCTGCTGCATCACTACTTCCACCTGCTAATCCAGCTGCTACTGGAATCGTTTTTTCAATAGTAATAGATACGCCTTTTTTTACATTAAACTTCTCTTTTAATAATCTCGCTGCTTGATAAGCTAAATTTCTTTGGTCGTCTGGGACATACCGATTATGGGATAAAATTTCAATACGGTCTTCTGCTAATTCCATTAGTTCTAAACGATCCGCTAAATCAATTGTTGTCATAATCATTTTCACTTCATGATATCCGTCTTGTCTTTTTCCCAGTACATCTAACGACAGATTAATCTTTGCTGGTGCTTTCACTAGTAGCTTCAATCTATTCACCCACTCTATGTACTCAATCTTTTATCGTTTATTTTACCATAAATTTATAGTAAGACGATGACACTTCCCTAATTATAACGAAAAGCATTCAGAATGAAACTACTTATGTAAAATGATGGCACCTTTTAGAGTACAAAAAGCCGAGGAATCACTCCTCGGCTACCGTAGCATAGAAAGTATCTTATAACTACTGGTTTTGTTTCATTAATTGCTGTTCTGCAATTTCTATAGCACGTTTCACCATGTTACCAGCATCTTTCGCACGAATTCCGCCCCATCCTTCTTTCTGAACAACATCATAAAAGCCTAGCTCTTTTGCAAGCTCTTCTTTAAATTGATTTGACATGACACCTCTTCGTCTACTCAATGCAGAGTCCCTCCTTATTTTGCTACGGTATAATTAGTATGCAAAATAATATAGCTTTTCATTTGTGGGAATATATGTAACGTTACATCAATTATAAAATCACTTCATTATGAGGTTCACCATAAAATGTTAACTCTACTGTCTCTGTTAAAACATCCGCATAGCTATATGATACACGTTGTAACGCATCTTCTTGCTGATCCAATTGTACAACAAAAACAGAACGGTACGTTTCTGCAAGTACACCTGATTGTTCTACTGTTTTTCTTCTCCCACTATTTGCCTTTAACATCAGTCTCTCTCCAAGATGGTGATCTAATTCGCTTTTAATTTCATCTAAACGTTTTGACATATACTTCGTTACACCTCGCTGTAATTTAGATTGAACACTTAAAACACGATATATCTATCCCAATTATTAACCGCAACTCACAGACAATATCATTATAAAAGCATTATGCGTTCGAATAGATAAAAGAAATACTATATTGTAAAAGTATCATTATGTAGTCTGTGCGTTCTTCTCTCTTTTTATCCAAGCTGATTTAAATCCTTCCCATACAAAAAAGCAAGATACATATGTACCTTGCTTATTCTTCATAATGTTGAAAGGGTAATCCGGTTCGTAAAATTCCCCTCGTTTCAATTCCGCCAAGTCCCTTCTCGCCAGTAATCGTATTACGTACAACATCCCATACATTGACTCTCTCCATAAATGACGTAAAACTAATTTTGCCCACCACATATACAGGATCTAGTGCGTGAATATTAATTCTAGATGGTGAACTAGCAAAATTAGCGCCAGCTCGAATTAATGCTTCAAAGTGTGATTGGCATGCCCCGGCAAAAATAACGAGTTGATCCAATGATGGATATTTTTTTCTCACTTCTCGAACAGCCTGTACAAAATGCCTTGAATGTCTATATGCTGCTAAATCTCCCTTTACCCCTTTTGATTTTGTATATGCATCGTGCCCTGTAATGACTAAAATGTCCGGGCGAAAATGATCTATTAAATCTACTACCTTTTCATGCATCTCTGTTTCTTTACAATGAATACCTTGTACAGGAACACCAATTTTATTATATAAATCTAAGCACTTGCGCAAATATAACGGGTCTCCATCTATATGCAATACACGTCCTGGCATTTGAAAATAATTCACCTCACTTGTGTATCCACCCGTTGAAGTGTGTTCATGCCTTTGTTTCATTAATACATAATCTTGTTGAAACAAACGATACGTACGCTCCATCGTTTCCTTCTCACGCTTTGCTCTTTTTTTATGTTCTCGTTGATCTATACTAACTAAATCTTCAAGTGGCGCATCTGCCACCAGTCTAATTTCCTCTCCAAATAATATAGCTATCTCGCCTTTTATTTCTATAATACGAAAAAGAATATCCCTCTTATGAGAATATCGTTCCACTAATTCTCCAACATGTAAAGCCATTCTCCTACCTCCAAACTCGTTAGGCCATCTTACCTGTTTTTAAAGTATGAATGTAGGAGAGGAAAGGTGACAAAAGGGACAGTTCAAGTTGAACTGTCCCTTTTGTATTCTTATGACAATTTATGAAGAACTAATGCATTACTTAATGTTGCAAACTCCTCGATAGATAGCGTTTCGCCTCTTCGTTTCGGATCAATTCCTACTTCTGTTAAAATTCGATCCAACAGCTCTTTATCTTTCGGGAAACCATTTAAATTATTTGATAAATTATTCATTAAAGTTTTACGACGCTGTGCAAAACTTGCTCGTACTACTTCAAAGAAGAATATCTCATCTGTTACTTCTACAACTGGTTTCGGACGCTTCAGAAGACGAATAATCGCAGAATCAACATTTGGTTGTGGCACAAACACTGTACGCGGTACAGTCATAACCGTTTCTACCTCTGTATAATACTGAATAGCAATGGATAAAGAACCATACTCTTTCGTTCCAGGCTTAGCAGCTAAACGATCTCCCACTTCTTTTTGCATCATAACAACAAATCCGCGAACCGGTAATTTCTCTTCCAGCAATTTAAATAAAATTGGCGTTGTAATATAGTACGGTAAATTAGCTACTACCATTACATCTTGCCCTTCCTCAAATTGCTCACTAAACACCTCATGGACATCTGCCTTTAATACATCTTTATTGATAACTGTAACGTTGCTATATGGAGCTAACGTCTCATCTAAAATCGGTAATAATCTCTGATCAATTTCAAAAGCTACTACTTTTTTAGCACGCTTCGCTAATTGTTCTGTTAATGCACCGATACCTGGTCCAATTTCAATTGCACCACTTTCTGAACCAATTTCAGCATGATCAACGATACGATTTAATACATTCGTATCAATTAAAAAATTTTGTCCTAAACTTTTTTTGAATGAGAATCCGTACTTTTCAACAATATCTTTCGTACGATTTGGCGTTGCGATATCCTTCATTTTCTTTCCTCCTGTATGACTTGCTTATAAGCTTCTGCAAATGCTTCTTTTGAAACTTGAAACATTTGTAAACGTTTATGTAACTGTTTTGCGTTTGTATAACCAATCTTTAATAGCTTACCCATTCTTTCTCTGCGACTCTTTGCCATTTCTCCGCCCACTAAGCCTGCATCGACTAGATCGCTCCAACTAATTTCACTTGTGTAAGCTTCCATTTCTTCATGTATATTCTCTAAAGCACGGCGAATTGATTCATTAGAAGCATGCTCAATTCCGACACCTTTTTTCCTTTTAGCAAGTGCTTCTTCCTTCGGTAAAAAAGCATGTTTACATCCAGGAACCTTATCAGAAATAATTTTTCGAATACGTTCTCCAGGATAATCCGGATCTGTAAAAATAATAACGCCTCTTTTTTGCAGCGCTAATTTAACTTGCTCAATAACATGATCACCGATTGCTGAACCGTTCGTTTCAATTGTATCCGCATCAACAGCACGCTTAATCGCCACTGTATCATCTTTACCTTCTACAACGATAATCTCTTTAATTTTCATGCTTGCCTCCACACTCGTTTCGTCTCTACTTAGTAAAACAAAAAAATGACGACTTTTCCATTATTATTTTCCCCATTCTTACATTTTAAAAAATAGAATGTCCAAAACTTTCTTCTCCCTCCTTATTGTAACACTTCCTCATTCGCCCTTCTTTTTTCACAAAAATAAAAAAAAGAATGGGTTCTCCCACTCCTTTTTATTCAACACCAAATAAAGCTTTTGCATTTTTTGTTGTTACTTCTGCTACTTCTTCATAAGAAATTCCTTTTAAGTTCGCAATTTCTTCTGCTACAAGTTTTACATAACTCGGTTCATTTCGTTTCCCTCGAAATGGATGTGGTGTTAAATATGGACAGTCCGTCTCTATTAACAATTTCTCTAACGGAATCTCCGCAGCAACCTCTTTCGGTTTCTTAGCATTTTTAAATGTAACTGGTCCGCCTAACGAAATTAAAAAGTTCATATCAACACATCGCTCTGCTACTTCTACGCTGCCACTAAAGCAATGCATAATGCCTCCCACTTCAGCCGCATTCTCTTCTTCTAGAATATCAACAATATCTTGAGTTGCATCACGGTTATGTATAATAATCGGCAATTTCACCTTTTTGGCTAATGCAATTTGTTTACGGAATACTTCCTTCTGTATTTCTTTTGGAGACTTATCCCAGTGATAATCTAAGCCCATTTCTCCAAGTGCAACAACTTTAGGATGGGAAGCAAGTTCTTCTAACCAAGCTAAATGTTCTTCCGTCATGTCGATTGCATCAACTGGATGCCATCCAACTGCAGCGTAAATAAAATCATAAGTTTCAGCTAATTCAATCGCCTTTTTGATCGTTACTTCATCAAAACCAACAACAACTGTATAAGTAACTCCCGCTTCTTTCATTCGCGCAATAACTTCTTGCAAATCTTCTTCAAATTGCTCTGCATTCAAATGTGAATGTGTATCAAACAACATCATACATAACTCCTTTTATATTGAAATCAAGTTTATTCTACACAAATAAGCCCTTTACTAACTTAACGATAACAATACTACAATCTTAATGCAAAAATTGAGAGTGTAAAAAGAAAAAAGACGCTTCACACATGTTACACGTGAAACATCTCTTTTCTTGTCTTAATTACTTAATTTTTGTACCATTTGGTAGATTTTGGTCAATTGTTGCTAATGACAATACGCCATTCTCTTCACCCGCTAAAATCATACCTTGTGATAATTCACCGCGTAATTTTACAGGTTTTAAGTTTGTTACACAAATAACCTTTTTACCTTTTAGGTCTTCTGGTGAATAGAATTTTGCAATTCCAGAAACAACTTGACGCTTTTCTGTACCTAAATCTAGCTGGATTTTTAACAACTTATCTGCTTTTTTCACAGGCTCAGCAGATAATACTTCAGCTACGCGTAATTCTACTTTAAAGAAATCATCAATTGTAATTTCTTCTGCCTTCGGTTCTTCTTCTTTTTTCTCTTCTACTTTAGGAGCAGAGGCTTTCATTTGTTCTTTAATGTACTCTACCTCTACTTCCATTTCTAAACGTGGGAAAATTGGTTGTCCCTTTTCTACTTTTGTTCCAGCTGGAATACAGCCAACTGTAGATAGACTTTCCCAAGACTTATGCGCTTCATCAGTAAGGCCAAGCTGAGCAAACATCTTGCTTGGTGCTACTGTTAAGAATGGCATAAGCATAATACCTGTTTGACGAAGTACTTCTGCTAAATGGGCCATTACAGAAGCTAACTTTTCACGATCATTCTCATCTTTTGCTAATACCCAAGGTTGTGTTTCATCAATATATTTATTCGTACGGCTAACCAATTGCCAAATTGAGCTTAACGCTACAGAGAATTCCATATTCTCCATTGCTTCTTCTACTTTTTTCAATGTATCCTGTGCAAACGTTACTAACGTTTCATCGAATTCCGTTACATTTGCTTTAAATGCAGGGATTTCTCCGTTAAAGTACTTATCAATCATAGCTACTGTACGATTCAATAAGTTACCTAAGTCATTTGCTAAATCGAAATTAATACGCTCCACGAATCCTTCTGGTGTGAATACGCCATCAGATCCGAATGGAACTTCACGAAGTAAGTAATAACGTAATGCATCTAATCCGTAACGATCGATTAATGTAACTGGATCTACTACGTTCCCTTTTGACTTACTCATCTTTCCATCCTTCATTAAAATCCAACCATGAGCAAAGACTTTTTTCGGAAGAGGTAAATCTAATGCCATTAAAATGATTGGCCAATAAATTGTATGGAAACGAACGATTTCTTTTCCAACTAAGTGCACATCAGCCGGCCAGAACTTCTTATACATCTCTTCATTCTCTGTTCCATAACCTAATGCTGTAATGTAGTTAGATAATGCGTCAACCCATACGTAAATAACGTGTTTTGGGTTACCTGGAACACGAACTCCCCAGTCAAATGAAGTACGAGAAACAGCTAAATCTTCTAATCCTGGTTTAATGAAGTTATTAATCATTTCATTTTTACGAGACTCTGGCTGAATGAAATGTGGATTATCTTCATAGAATTTTAATAGTCTGTCGACATATTTACCCATTCTAAAGAAATACGATTCTTCACGAACAAGTTCTACATCATGACCACTATCTGGGCTTTTTCCTCCAACTACTTTGTCACCTTCCATAATTGGATCTACTAATTGATGTGCCGTATAGAATGTTTCATCTTGTACAGAATACCAACCTTCATATTCATCAAGATAAATATCACCTTGATCTACTAGTTGCTTGAAGATTTTTTCAACAACATCTTTATGACGATCTTCAGTTGTACGAATAAAATCATCATAAGAGATATCCATCTTCTCCCAAAGTTCTTTAATTCCTGCAACGATGTTATCCACATATGCTTGTGGTGTAACGTTTAATTCTTCTGCTTTCTTTTGGATCTTCTGTCCATGTTCATCAGTTCCTGTTAAATAATGAACATTATATCCTTGCATACGCTTATATCGTGCCATCGCATCTCCTGCTACTGTCGTATAAGCATGTCCAATGTGTAATTTTCCACTTGGATAATAAATTGGGGTAGTAATATAAAAGGACTTGTTTTCCTCTGTCATTGTTTTGGACCTCCCGAATAACCTCATATGTATTTATAAACAGTATATCAAAAACTTATATATAAAGTGAAACTTTAATCTGTGGGGTTTTGTTCACTCCCGCGGATTATTGGCCCGCATCAATTGGGCTTTTACGAGCAGTCAGATCCCCACTTGACTTCTTTCTTCCAACCGAGGTTTGAAATGGGAATCTGACTGCTCGTTAACGCGGGATAAAAAACAAGTTAGTATCTAGTGCCTTTATCATCTATTACTCATATTTCGAGAAAATATACAATCTTCACTTAAATTTATAAATTTTTCTGAAAACAAAGTGAAATAATAGTAGAAATTACTCACATTCTATTATATATAAGAAGTAAGAAATCTATAAATCTTTTTAAAAAATATAGAATTTAAGAATTGACGGAAATGTAAATGATTGGTATCATATGTCCATAGGGTATTTTGTCGAAAAATGATGAATCTAGAAAATAGACTCGAAACTTATAAACTATTTCTTTAGGAGGAAAAGAATTATGAAATCTACTGGTATCGTTCGTAAAGTTGATGAATTAGGTCGTGTAGTAATTCCAATCGAATTACGCCGTACTTTAGGTATTGCAGAAAAGGATGCTCTTGAAATCTACGTTGATGACGAGAAAATCATCTTAAAAAAATATAAGCCAAACATGACTTGCCAAGTAACTGGTGAAGTATCTGATGGTAACCTATCTTTAGCTGAAGGTAAAATTATCTTAAGCAAAGAAGGCGCTGAGCAAATCTTAAACGAACTTCAAGATTATATCGAAACAGCAAAATAAGCTTCTCAATTATGAGAAGCTTATTTTTTATCGACATGATAGATTTGATATACATCGCGTTTCGACAAATCTCGATCTTTAGCGACTGTTTTTATCGCCTCTTTTGAATTCATACCTTTTTCGTTTATATAATGTTCAATATGATCATATACCGAAATAGATTCCCACCATTGTTCTTCTGGAGCAGGTTCTTCCGTTGAGCCAGCTACTAAAATACAAAACTCACCACGAACTTCATTTTGTTTCGTCCACTCAATTGCTTCCTCGACTGTTCCACGAATAAATTCCTCGAATTTTTTCGTTAACTCTCGACATAATACAATTTCTCTATTTCCCAGCACTTCTTGCATCGAGATTAAAGTATCATCTAAACGATGAGGCGCTTCATAAAACATCATTGTAGTTTGTACATAACGAAGCTTTTCTAACTCCATTTTTCTTTCTTTTTTATTTCTTTGTAAAAATCCATAGAAATAAAATTGTTTTGTTTCAAGACCTGACGCAATTAACGCTGTAAGGGCTGCATTTGCCCCAGGAAGCGGGATAACATGATACTGTTCCGCTACAGCCTCTACAACAATATCGTAACCTGGATCGGAAATACAAGGCATACCAGCATCACTAACAAGCGCTACTGTCTTTCCTTCGTCTAACTTATCTAATATTTTCTTCCCACTTACTTCCTTATTATGCTCATGGTAACTCATAACAGGTGTTTCAATTTCGAAGTAATTACAAAGTTTTTTCGTTTGTCTCGTATCTTCAGCAGCAATTAAATCAGCTTCTTTTAAAATTCGGATTGCACGAAATGTCATATCTTCTAAATTTCCAATAGGAGTTGGTACTAAATATAAAACTCCCTTTTCATTTTGTTGAAAGCTTTTTTGTTGCCACATAGCGTTCTCCTTTTTGCATATATTCTTCTTTTTGTTTTCTATTTAATTGCTTAAAATAGTACTCTGCTTGCATAGCTGTACGCTTATCTTCATGAAATTCTACATATTTTAAAACAACTGGAAGTCTAGCACGCGTATACCTAGCTCCCTTTCCACTATTATGTGTCTGAATCCGCTTCTCTATATGATTTGTATATCCAGCATAATAACTTCCATCAGAGCACACTACTACATAAAAATAATGCTTATTCTTCTCCATATAAAATTGAACGAATCTCCTTTGTATATTCATTATTTTCTTCATATACAAAAAGAGGTGGCAATATTTTTAAATCTGCGTTTCCGTCCTTAATTCCTTCAATTAACAACGTATTTGCTTCTTTCCCTGCCTTTGGATAAACAAACCGTACACGTTTTGGTTCAATTTTATATTTACGCATTAATGTAACAATATCTAGTAAACGGCCTGGACGATGTACAAATGCTACTTTTCCGCCTTGCTTTACTAGCTGACTACTTGCAGATACAACATCCTCTAATGTACACATAATTTCATGACGAGCTATCGCTAAATGTTCATTCATATTTTTCTCAGACGTTGCAGGTGTTTGAAAATAAGGCGGATTACATGTGACAACATCATACTGATGACGTCCAAGTTTCTCCGGCATATCTTTCAAATCCCCGTGTATTAAGTGAATTCTTTCTTCTAACTTATTGTATTGAACGCTTCTGATTCCCATATCATATAAACGTTCTTGAATCTCCACACCTGTAATATTCCCTTTCGTTCTTGTACTTAATAGAAGAGGCACAACTGCATTACCTGTACACAAATCAAGTAAATTACCTTTTTGAATTGGTACCCAAGC
This sequence comes from Bacillus sp. HY001, assembly GCF_007558965.1. Lineage (NCBI taxonomy): Bacteria > Bacillati > Bacillota > Bacilli > Caryophanales > Bacillaceae > Bacillus > Bacillus sp. HY001. Next base: position 11,864 of record NZ_VLTE01000113.1, read on the forward strand.
AAAATCTGCAAGTAAAACAGCATCTAACGAAAAATTAAATACTGATGGGCTTTGTACGATCTTCATATCTTGCGCTAATAAGTAATCTAAACGTTCATCTTCATATAAATTCATATGTTACTCCTTTTCTTACACTTAACCTACCCTATTTCATCTTCTACTAATAAAAAACATATTTCATTCTACTCTCATGTATAAAAAATTACCTTTCCAATTATCATTGGAAAGGTAATTTCACTTTTTATTTAAAAATGACAGGCAGAATAAACAATCTCCCTCTTTACGTACACTTCCATAATGCAGATTACAAATATGAAAACCTTCTTGATATAGTCTTGCTAAATTATCGTAGCCTTCACCAATATCAGCTGTCTTCGGCTTCACTTCTTTACGTTTTTGAGTTTTTTGTTTTTCTTTAATCTGCACTTCTTCAAAACGGTGTCGCAAATTTTCATTTTCCATTTTTATATGTTGGTTTTCTTCCAACAACTCTGCAAGATGTTGTTTTAATTCTCCCAACTGTTTGTATAAATGTCCAATTTGCTCTTCCATACTAGAAACCGATGCAAAAATATCTTTTTTCTCCACAAGCACCCACCTCATTAATCTGTGGTTTGACTCGAAACGACCCCTTTATTCACTAACTCATCTAACGTATATTCTACTATCCGTTCCTTGTCTACTAGTTCCACTTGAATTAATCTTTCTAAAATATTTAATCCGATAACACGGCCAGTACCATGCGGGGTTTGTATACGTTGATCTAAATCAGGAAGTTGTTCCTTTGCTGCCTCATATTCATCATTCTCATATTTTAAGCAACACATTAAACGACCACATAAACCAGAGATTTTTGCAGGATTTAATGATAAATTTTGATCCTTTGCCATCTTAATAGATACAGGTTCAAAATCACCTAAAAAAGTAGAACAACAAAGCATACGACCACACGGACCAATACCACCAAGCATCTTCGCTTCATCACGAACACCAATTTGTCTTAGTTCAATTCTTGTCCTAAAAATTGCTGCTAAGTCCTTCACCAGTTCTCGGAAATCAATCCGACCATCCGCAGTAAAGTAGAAAATAATCTTATTACGATCGAACGTATACTCTACATCTACAAGTTTCATATCAAGATTATGCTCTACTACCTTTTGCTGACAAACTTGATATGCTTCTTTCGCAGCATGTTTGTTCTCTTCAACAATGGTACGATCATTTTCATTTGCAATACGAATAACCTTTTTTAGCGGTAATACAACGTCGTTTTCATCAACTTGCTTTTTGGTAATAACTACTTTTCCGTATTCAATACCTCTTACCGTTTCTACAATTACAAACTCATTTTCAGAGATATCGAACTGGTTCGGATCAAAATAGTACACCTTTCCGGCCTTCTTAAAGCGAACACCTACTACATCATACAAAACGGTCATCCCTCCTGCAACCGCAACACTAACTGTTCGAACACAAGCTGCGCATTTACATTAGCGTTGATTCTATTTTTTGCCTCTAATATATTAAAGAGAGCTGATACAATGCGCTTCTGAGCATAGGAGAAAGATTCAAACATCTCTTTCTGCTCATGAAAAACAAGACGATCTTCTTCTCCAAGTTGAACATATAATAAATCCTTATAAATAAGGAGTAACATATCTAAACCTTGCTGTAATTGTTCTTTCTCTCCAAAGTGTTTTCCCCATTTTTCTTGTACAAAAAAAATAGAGGCTTTATCCTTTTCGAGCGCTTCACATAATTTTATCACTAAAGCTCGTGCTTGTGCAAACCATTCATCACTACATAAAGCTAAAGCTTCATCAAAACTATTCGTGAGTTGTGCAGCAAGTGTTGATAAAGATGCCGTAATACCTTCATCCTGTAATCTTCTAATTAAAGATTCCGTAGGTAATGGTCTAAATGTAACAACTTGACAGCGAGATAAAATCGTATTTAAAATTTGATGACTTTGTTCAGTAAGTAAAATAGCTGTTGTATCACTGCTCGGTTCTTCTAAAAATTTCAAGAGTGTATTCGCTGCATTTGCTGTCATGCGGTCTGCGTGCTCAATAATATATACTTTTTTATTTGCCTCTAATCCTGTTTTTGAAAATTCTTCTTGTAAATCATGAATTTGTTGCTTCTTAATAGATAATCCGTCTGGTTTTACAATATGTAAGTTCGGGTGGTTACCTGAATCAATTCGCTTACAATTTGTACATACATGACAAGGCTCTACCCCATTTCGCTGAGAACAGAGGAAACTCTTTGCCATTTGAATTGACGTCGCAAACTTTCCTGTCCCTTTCCCTCCCTCTAACAAGTAAGCGTGGGATATACGCTCTTTTGCAATGCTATTCATCAACATTTTTACACCGATGGGTTGTATAGCAGAAAGCTGCTCCCACGTCTTCGTCATAATGCATACCTCACTTATTTCATTCTTTCCTTCTATTATAACAATTTATCTTCTATAATCTGAACAACTTCTTCTATAAGTTTTTCCATTGGTTGATCAGCATTTACTAATACAATACGATCTGAGAAACGTTCTACAACTTGTAAATATCCTTCACGCACACGTTTATGGAAAGAGATATCTTCCATATCTAATCGATTCACTTCACGTCCTGCATCTTTTTCAATTCGGGCTAAACCGATCTCTGGTTCAATGTCTAAGTAAATCGTTAGACTAGGCATACAGTCCTCAGTTGCGAAACGATTGATTTCAAATACTTTGTCCATACCTAATCCTCTTGCATATCCTTGATACGCTAAAGAGCTATCTATAAAACGGTCACATAATACAAGGTAGTCCTCGTTAAGCGCTGGCATAACTTTTTCCACCAAATGTTGTCTACGTGCAGCAGCATACAGAAGCGCCTCTGTACGTGCTTCCATCATCGTATATTCTTGTTTATGTAAAATCGTTCTAATATCCTCAGAAATTGCAATACCACCTGGTTCTCTCGTCGCCATTACCTTCTGTTCCTTTTGTTCAAAGTATGGCAATAAACTTTGAATTAACGTTGTCTTACCAGAACCTTCTGGACCCTCAATTGTTACAAATAATCCCTTCATCCTAAAACCCACTTTCTATATCATACACTTTCATATATTTCGCACTGCCTTGAAAACGAGCGCCTGCTTTCTCTAAATACATAATTTGCTCTTTATGTTCTGAAGTAATTCTTTCTCCATACATAATCAATGGAATTCCAGGTGGATACGGAATCACCATTTCTGCCGCTATCATCCCAACTGCTTCTTCTACAGATACTACTTTTGTTTCATATCCTTCCAGTTGTTTATATGTATACGGTAAAGGAGAAATTTCTCCTTTATAAGTATAACGAATAGATTCCTTCTTGTCTTTCACCTCATAATATTGCAATGCCTCTCGGATCATCTCTATAGCCTTCATATACTCCTTATTTACTTGCAAGGGCAAAATAAATAGGACATTATATGGATCCGCCATTTCTGTATATATACCGACCTTTTCAAATACAGACTGTAATTCGTATCCTGATAACTGGCAACGTGTCTGTACGGTTACCTTTAACTCATCTTGTAATGGATATTGTAAAATAGCTATTTGTGGAATAGAACACAATTCTTCTTTAAATCCCCGTAAAAATGCGACAATTTCATCATGGCCCTTTTCTTTTATACGCGCTATTGTAAAGCGTGCAATATCAAGAGAAGTCATAATTGGATACGATGGACTACTAGATTGTAGCATACTTAAATAAGTAGAAACTTTTTCTTCTTTCACTAGGCGACTATTTATATGTAAATAGGATCCCATCGTCATGGCGGGTAATGTTTTATGTGCAGAATGAACTACAATATCTGCACCATATGCTAATGCTGACTTTGGAAATGCTCCCCCTAAACAAAAATGGGCTCCATGTGCTTCATCTACTAAAACAGGGATTTGATGTGCATGTGCATAAGCGATGCTTGCCTCTAGATCCATCCCCATACCATAATAATTAGGATGCGTTAAAATAAGTGCTTTAGCATTTGGATATTTTTCAATTGCTTCCTTAATAATTTCATCATGAATTCCCACTGGTACGTTATAAGCTTCGTCAATCCATGGATCTAAAAAAATTGGATTTGCTCCCGCTAATTTTAAACCATTAATAATCGATTTATGACAATTTCTTTGTACAAGAACAATGTCATGTTCCCCGCAACAAGACAAAATCATTGCTAAGTTCCCTACTGTTGAACCATTAATTAAAAAATAACTTTTTTCCACTTCATATACGTCAGCTAATAATTGTTGTGCCTCATCTATACATTCAAACGGACTATGTAAATCATCTAATCCTGACAACTCAGTTACATCGATAGATAGTATATCTTTAAACTCCTCTACAGCCTCCTGAGGGAAGTTTAAACCATTTTTATGACCTGGAACATGAAAGGACAACGGCCCTCTTTCTTTAAACTCTATTAATGCCTCATATAAAGGTATGCGATTTTGATTCATCTATATCTCTTCCTTATTATTTCATTCTTTCTCTATTATACAGAACAAAAAAAATAATAGGCATATGCCTATTTAAAAATATGATACTTCTAATTTCCGAAGCTGTTTTAAATAATATATATACTTCGGATCATTTGTCTCCGTATTCACCATATCTTTTTCACATTCATAACATATTAAATTATTATAAACATATATCCCTTCTTTTCTTTCTGTCTCACATACAATACAAACTTCATTTTTCGATTTCATATCCTTCCCTCCCTATTTAAATGGACATATTTTATACTCCTATTCCTTAACAATTTACAGAAAAATATACATCAATCTCTTATATAATATGATTAATCCTTGGGCAACGTGTTTGTATTATCATTACTTCTTTTTACGTACTGTTTGAAAACACAAAAAAACACAAGTCAAAAGACTTGTGTTTTTAGTTGCTTGGCGACGTCCTACTCTCACAGGGACAAGGTCCCAACTACCATCGGCGCTAGAGAGCTT
>NZ_VLTE01000114.1:0-2057 GCF_007558965.1 Bacillus sp. HY001
TCTGTAATGGGGCAATATGCTGTTGTATGAGTACCAATTTGCATTGTAAGTACTTGTATACGCTCAGACTTTCCGTTTTTAGTTGGGAATAGCTTTTCAGATACGACTGTAATCAAGCCTTTTCCTACAGTACGCTCACGTTTCATACGGGCTAATTCCTCTAGTTCATGATCACGTACTCGCTCAAATTGATTAAAGTTTGTTTCTAGCACTGTGTCACCTTGTAGGTTCTCTGCTTCAAAAGCCATTCCAAGTTCTTCTACAGTTTGAGTGTTTGTCTTATCTTCTGCCATTATATTTTCCTCCTAGAACGTAAAAAAGGACACACCTGTACCGTTGGGATGGTACGTAAGGTGTGTCCTTCACGTAAATTATGGTTTATTTATATAGTTGTTAATACAAATATAATGGTATTTCTACTCAAATGCAAGAATAATTTTAAAATCATAAGTTTGCTATAGGTTAAATCAAAATCTAGAATGCAGCCTTACTAGGGGGACCGCTAGTATTTCGGAAAAAACACGCTAAGAGTATGCATAATTTTATACAATTTTTCGAGTAATTCAGTAACAAACGAGAACCCTAAAACCGCGCCAAGATAGGAATGTATAAAAAATTGAATAGATCCATAGAACAAAAAAAAGCGGACTCCCTGTGAGAGTAAGGGCCCGCTTTTTTCCTCTCTACCAATAATGATGCGTTATGTTAACTGTACTTGTATACAATATACAAAACAAAAATACTTTTTTAGATGCAAACACATATAAGATATCTAAAGTTATAGATGAACAAAATGTACTATTGAAGAATATATAAAATATATATCAAATATATATCAAATATAGTACAAGCCTATTCATTACATCCTTAGTAAAAATAAAATTTTATGGCTTTTGGAGGAAAACATATGCCCAAAAAAGTTCTCTTGTTTACAGATTTGGGAATTGATGATGTGTTTGCTATTCTGTACACCTTTTTTCGTAAGGATATCCAACTTGTGGGGATTGTAGCGGATTATGGAAATGTATCGAGAGAGAATGCTATAAAAAATATTAACTATTTGAAGTATATTTCGGGAAGAAAAGAGATACCCGTATTTCTCAGTGCTTCTGTACCTTTAACAGGTATATTGGTTCAATATTTTCCTGAAGTACATGGAAAAGTAGGACTAGGACCTATCATTCCACCTGAAATCCCTTATCCAATTTATCCCATAAATGATATTTACAAAATTATAAACTCAAATTTAGACGATCTTACAATTATCAATTTGGGAAGACTTTCATCATTGGCTACGTCATTTATTTTGAATTTAGAAGCAATGCGGAATGTGAAAGAATACATTTGCATGGGTGGAGCCTTTTTTTACCCCGGAAACGTGACTGCTGTGGCTGAAGCTAACTTTTACGCAGACCCTTATGCAGCAAACTTAATTCTGCAGCATGCGAAGAATTTGACAATTATTCCATTAAACGTCACCCAACACGCGATTGTTACACCTGAAATGGTTCAACAAATTGATGCATTTCACCGGAATACACAAGACCTTGCAGGACTCATCATCAAACCTATGTTAGACTACTACTATAATTTCTACTCTAAATCGAATCCTGGCATAGGAGGAAGCCCTATGCATGATTTTGTAACAATATGGTATTTGTTGAATCCAGATGCAGTTCGTCTGTCAAAAGTGCCCATCAAAGTAATTCCCGATCAAGGAGAAGGATTTGGTCAAAGTATCGCAGACTTTCGTTTTGTGACAAATCCAGGTTATAAAACACATAATATCGCTTTTCAGTTCAATTATGAAAGATTTAAGAGAGATATTATGGAAACATTTTTAAGGAAAAGACTATAGCATATCCTAAGTAAAGATAAAAATACATATTTAAAAAAGAATTATTTATAGTTGGATGTATTGTAGTTGCTATGAGTTTACTAAAATAGAACTTCCTATATCGAGAATTATGGTGCGACAAGAAGTCGCATTCCCACAGGGTAGCTTCTGCTACTAGATTAGATGCAAAGTCTATCTCCATCCGAAACTGCGGACTTGG
>NZ_VLTE01000115.1:0-4471 GCF_007558965.1 Bacillus sp. HY001
CGAATTCAAGAAAAATTAAACCACCTATCCCCTAAAGAATTTAGGGAACAGATGGTTTAGGTGTTTTGATCGGTGTCCCGTTTTCGGGGTTCACTTCAATAATAGGTTCTTTTTTCATTGGTTCAACATGAATGTGTGCATGGTAAATGCCAAACTTTTTCCGTAGCATAGCCTCGATGTTGTCAGTAATACAATGGCTTTCACCAACATCCATATGAGCATCAACCTCAATTGTAATATCAACGTACGTTTGATTCCCGTACATACGCGCGCGAATGTCTACGATGTTTTCCACGCCGCCAATATGTTCAATAGCACCAGCATACTCTTCCATCTTATCTGGATCGATTCCATCCGTTAACATATGAGAAGCTTCTACGAAAATCTCCCATGCAGTCTTACAAATAATAAGGCCGACAAGTAAAGCAGCAATAGGATCTAAAATAGGCATTTGGAACTGCGAACCGACAATACCTACTACTGTACCGATACTTACGAGAGCATCTGATAAATTATCTTTCGCAGCAGCTTCTAATGATTTACTTTTTGTGCGCGCTGCAATTTTTTTCGTATACAAATACACGAAATACATAACGACAGCAGAAAATAAGGCTACCCATGCAGCAAGTACATTAGGCGCTGCTTGTTTCGGATTGAAAAAAGATTGAATGGCACTAATAACAACCTCTAATCCGACCGTTGCCATAATAAAAGAAGCAACAAGTGATGCAATTTGTTCTGCGCGCGAATGCCCATAAGGGTGATCTGGGTCACGAGGCTTACGAGAAATTTTTAGACCAATTAATATTGCTAAAGAAGCACCGATATCCGTTAAGTTATTTAAACCGTCAGCACGTAATGCGCTAGAGAGGGTAATATAACTGATGATGATTTTCATAGAGGATAAAAATATGTAGGCCATAATGCTGACAATCGCACCTTTATCAGCTTCTTTATGAGAAAGAGTATCCACTTTAATCACTCACCTTTCTACAAGGAATTTCTTTCTATAAATAGAGTACCAAACGAAACTCGTGTGGGTCTATACAAACATTGTTGACGTTTTTTAGCTTTTTAAGAAGGGGATAACAAAGTTTCGCGAAGGAAAAATATGTTGTAAAGTGCAAAGTTAAGGTGTGGAAATAATTGGAATTGTTTTATAATTGAAAGATGGGAGGGTAAAAGGATGAAAAAACTAATATTGTTCTTTCTATGTATTGTTCTTATAATGACTGGGTGTAATTCATCAAAGATTGAAAATGAGAAGGAACATAATATTTCTAAAGTATCCATATCTACTTTTAATGTCTATGGTGGATTAAATGAAAGTTATTTTCTAAACATAGAAGATAAGCAAATAATCAATGGAATTAATAATATGTTTCATGACGTGAAAAAACAAAAGAGAAGAGGTGAAGTACCACAATACGATTTACTCATTACATATGAAAATAGTGATACGAAAGGTATACATTTATACCTTGGAGATGAAGGGGAAAGGAGTGTAATTATGTACATTGGTCATGAAGACACTGTATATTATACTTCTGAAGAAATGACGAAACAACTACGAAAGATAATTGTGAAAAAAGATTAAAACCCTCTAGAAAATATTTTTCAGAGGGTTTTCATCTTAGTATGCTTCTAAAAACTCAGTAACTTGCTCTTCAGTTTTTGCATTAGCACTATGTAAGTGGCCTAGCTTCTCGCCATTTTGATATACAAGTAAACTTGGAATGCCCATTACTTGATACTCTTCAGCGATACTTGGGAATTCATCTTTATTAATAGAATACCATTCAAACTTGTTGAACTCTTCCATTACATCTCCGATAAAGTTGTCCATACGTACGCAATCAGGGCACCATGTAGTAAAGAACTTAACAACTACTGGCTCCTCACTTGCGATGATGTCTTTGAATTCCTGTTCTGATTTGATTTCTTTCATGTTTTGTTTCTCCTTTTTCACTATTAATATTTTAGGTTGATTAGTTGGTGTATTTGCTGTGAAATGAAAACTTCTAACGAAATTCTAATGAGAGTTTTCTTTCCGAATAATTCGTTTGCAAATTGATTCACCGCAGTTTCTTGAAGTTCTGGTACAACATGGAAGTAATTGTTCAATGTTATACCTACTCTGTTAAGTTCTAAACGTTCGCTTATGGTCTTCGGCTGCACACCTTAGATCCTAAAAGCGAATATTAGGAACCTCACTTTTCTTTATAAGCTTTTTCATGAGCTGTGTCAAACTTCTGAATTATAAGGTATAAGTAGGGTAGATCAAACTGTATTCATGATAGCCATTGCTAAAACGTTCTTTTCCTTAAATGTTTTTATGAGATGTTTATGAAGCGCCTGTAATGTAATGTCGGATAAAACAAGCAGGAAATTCAAAAAAAGATGAAGGGGATGCATATATGAATTTAGAGGAGTCGTTATAAGAACTTATTCATGAAGTTGTGAGAGAAGAGGTTAGGGCGGCATTAGCTGAGTTCCAGCAATAATCATAACCAAATAAAGAAATGTGGGTGAAAGACGCGTGACTTACAAGTGGGGAAATTACTGCACTGTATAGAGTGAAAGAAAAAACATGATGTGGAATGCGAAAGGGATCATAAGAACATCTTAGGAATTATTTATTGGTTAAGAAGTCAGGGGGAATTAGGGTGGTGAAATGGGTAAAGAAACTGTGTTCAAAAAACGCCCTCCTTGCATTGTTTGTAAGAAACAAGAAGGTGAGCGTCACTTAAAAGAAACGAATTGGATTTGTGAAAATTGTGCCCAAATTACGCATGAACAATGTATTGAAATAGATACCTATACCCTTTTACACCTTATTCCATAAATAAGAAAGCTGGTGGGCTTCTGATTCAAGGGCTATTAAATGATCATTATTAATAGAGTTATTCGTATACATTCTGTTCTTTTGGATGTTAAGGACTGTATAATTCACATCGTTATATTCATTTGAAAATGTTGATTCATTTAATAATGTCAGTGTTGAGTTGATGTTATATTTATCAATTCGTTCTTTTTTTCCTTTGAAAAACAGTTTAATAAGATGCGGCTCATCGTTAATGAGCAAACCGAGTTCAGGTGATGAGCGGACGATTAAATTATCTGATAACCAATGTGATTTACCTGGATCAAACCAAGAGACGTCTTTGTTTTTAATAAATTTTTTGTACTGCTTTATAACATCAATGTAGTTTTGCTTTTTCTTCTGGTCAACAGTTTGTACTAATGTTTCAAAACAGTCAAAAGGTAGTTCGTTTTTATGAAATTTAATAAGAGTCTCTCGTAATTGTTTCCAGTAATCAAAAACCGGGTGATATTCAGGTTGAGATTTTAAATTCTTTACAAAATTTGTTTTAGCTGCACTACTTTTTAGTGTGAAGTCTAAAAATTGTGTAAGTCCCACTTTAATTTCCGCCATGTTACACCCCCTTTCTAAACATTACCAATTCGATATTGGAAAGGGAAATCCTGCATTGTTAACGAGCTGAACTAGATGTTAGAAAGAAGTGAGTGAAAAATCAAAGAAACCAAATAAGGAAGATGAGTGAAGCGTGCTATCGTTAAAGTGACGAATAACGTGCGTTTTTATTTACTGTATAAAGTGCTTACATATCGGATTTAAAAAGCGAACAATGGTATGGGATATTTGAATAATACGGAAGTTGAGGGGGAGTAATACTAAAATTTTATTTGTTTTTTACTGTAATAAATAAATTAATTTGAATAGAAGAGAAAAATAGAGGTTTGCCTTATACATTTATGAAAGTAACGAATATTTATAATAATATGAACGAAGAAATAGGTCCAATTTTTATAATGTTGGAGGGGATTATAATGGACATAACTCAAAGCGTGGCAAGAATAGTGGTTAACGGGAAAGACCTTTCTTTCACTTCAGTTCAAACCTCGGCATGGAATAATGGACCTGTAAATGATTTAATTGTTACGACGAATGAGAGAGTGAATGAACTTTATCGATTCATGTGGTCACAAGTACCAGTTATGATGTCCGTATATTTTCTTCAAGGGGCGGATTTAATGAGGCTCGTTAGGGTTGCTGGAATTGATGAACGTGTAACGGGGGAATATATATATCATTTCATTTGGGGATAAGAAGCATTCAAAGTAGCCTGACGGTTGCTTTTTTATTGTTTTTCAAGCTCGTAAAGATAATCGGTTACTTCATTTAATACAAGGGGGACAAACAAATGTATAGAAACATACATAAGAAAAAATGAAATGAGTCGAATAATATCTCCCTCCATTTATATTACGATTAACACGAAGGACATAGAGGGGACTGCTATGAATATGAAGTTTTTAAGGAGCACAAAAAATAAAAAACAGAGAGACATATTTTAAAATGTACCCTATAGAATAGACACTTGAAAAAAGTCTATTCTATAGGGTATTTCTTGTATAATAAAAGGAAAATCGGGATCGGAGAATGTTA
>NZ_VLTE01000011.1:0-198596 GCF_007558965.1 Bacillus sp. HY001
GTATCATGGTCACAATTCAAAGCGATGTTGTTGTATAAGGCATGCTGGTATGGGAAACAAGTGATTGTGGTGTCGAAAACATTCGCTAGTTCCCAAACATGTTCGCATTGCGACTACAAAAATAAAGATGTGAAAAGCCTGAACCTGCGTGAATGGAAGTGTCCTTCTTGTGGTATGTATCATGATAGAGATGTGAATGCAGCGGAAAATCTGAGAAAAGAGGCCATAAGGCTCCTAACCGTAGGGATTACGAGGATTGCCTACTCATAAAACTGAGGGATACCTTAGTTTTCGTAGGAATCCCCCACTTCAAACAGCTCGTTAGAGTGTTAAGTGGGGGTAGTTCAAGCTGCCAAATTTTTTTGTGTATGATGTTTACGATAACGTCCACGCATTGCATAGGCAATTTGCGGGATTGCAATACCGATTAAAATAAGTGATACACCGAACCATTGTGAAGATAGCACAGCTTCTTTTAAGACGAATACAGACATAATTGTTGTAACCGGTAGTTCTGCTGCACCAAGAATAGTTGCTAAGCCAGAACCGATCTTTGGAATACCAATTGTAAAGGCAATAGAAGGAATAACGATACTAAATGTTCCTAAACCTAAACCGTATTTCCAAAGTCCTTCAGAAATTGCACCGTTAAAAATAAATGTTGGCGGGAATACAATCATTACTAAAGTTAAAGCGCCAGTCATTAAGAGAACACCGCGCGGTAATGAAGGTACTTCAACAGCAACTTTTCCGCTTACGAAAATGTATGTTGCGAATGTAACAGCAGATAATAAACCTAGTATGATTCCGGTCATATCGAAATCACCTGCTGATTTTTCTAGTAAACCACTTGATAAAAATGTACCTGCAAGTAAAAAAATAACGGAAATTACCTTTTCTCTTGAAGGTAATGTTTTTGTTGCGACTGCTTCAATAATAATTCCGACCCAAACGAATTGGAATAAAAGTATAATTGCAATAGAGGCTGGTACAGTTTTTAATGAAGCATAATAAAAAATTCCAGTGAAACTTGCAGATGTACCTGCAACGAATAAAATTAACGCTTGTTTTAATGGAACACGATGTCTAGAAAATAGAAGTGTAATAGCAAGCAAAATAATCCAACCGAACAAATATTGGCTGCCAATTACCTCTCCAAGTGAAAATCCTTCTGCATATGCAAGTTTAACGAAAATGGCTAAAATCCCATAACTACACGCTCCTAATAAAACTAAAAGAGAATAACGAAGCATGAAAAATTCCTCCCATCTATATGAAATTGTTCCTAACGGACATATATAACTAGAGGGAAGTATACAAAATTAAAAATAAAGGGTCAAATAAAAGAAAAGTGTGACATTTTATAGAATAATAATAAAAGTATGATATTTATGCATAATCTTGAAATTAATAATAATAAAAGTATTATAAAATCAGCTTTGTATTGTATAAAGATAGCATTTGAAAAAATATTTTTTAATTAATATGTATGTAGACGTACTTGTAACGTGCTAATCATTTGAGAAACTATGTTACCTTTGTTATGTTAATAACAATTAGAGAGGTTTCGTAGTTCAATTGAGATTTTTCTATATAATAGAAGGAAATGAAAACGTTTTTTTAGAAACTTTGTGAAAGAGTAGTTTCTCTTATTATTACGTTGGAAAAGTGATTTCACGAATTGTTCACAGTATTTTTATATGTTTTTGCTACAATATGTAAGGAGAGGAGTGGAACAATGCAAGATATTAGTATTTTTTTAGCGTTTGGCGCTGGTTTTTTATCATTTATTTCCCCATGTTGCTTACCGCTTTATCCGGCATTTTTATCGTACATAACAGGTATGTCGGTTTCTGAGTTGAAAGAAGAAAATGCAATGCTTCGCAAGAGAAGTATGATACATACAGCGTTTTTCTTACTTGGATTTTCAATTATATTTATTGCAATTGGATTTGGTACAAGCTTTATCGGAGGTATCTTTACAGATTATAAAGATTTAATTAGACAGTTAGGTGGTATATTTATCATCGCGTTCGGTCTTATTATTGTCGGTGTGTTTAAACCGAAATTCTTAATGCAAGACCGTAAATTTACGTTTAAAAATCGCCCGAGCGGATATTTTGGATCCGTTTTAATTGGATTGGCATTTGCTGCAGGGTGGACACCTTGTACAGGACCTATTTTAGTATCTGTCATTGGATTAGCAGCAACGAACCCAGAATCAGCAATGATTTATATGATTGCATACATACTTGGATTTGCTATCCCATTTTTCGTGCTATCATTCTTTATTACAAAAATGTCTTGGATTAAAAGAAATAGTATGAAATTCATGAAAATCGGGGGATACGTTATGATTGTCATGGGTATCTTCCTATACTTTAACTGGATGACGAAAATTATCGTATATTTCTCAAGTTTATTTGGTGGTTTTACCGGTTTTTAGTATTATTCTGTGAAAATGTTGGAAATACTAACGGAAAAGCATATAATGAAAGTATATTTTGCATATAGCCACAAAAAAGGATGAGAAAATATGAACATAGTTGTTTTATCCAGTATCGTTGCTGTTTGTATGGCTGTCGGTGCGATGTTTATTCGTTTAAAAGCAGCTAAGAAACCCGCAACATTGAAAAAAATTATACTTCCACCATTTTTTATGAGTACGGGAGCATTGATGTTTGTTTTTCCAGAATTTCGACTAACTCCAGCAGAAATATTAGAAGCAATTGGCGTCGGTTTGTTTTTCTCTATTTTTCTTATTAAAACATCTAAATTTGAAATTAGAGGACAAGAGATTTATTTGAAGCGTTCAAAAGCATTTGTTTTTATATTAATTGGATTACTTGTCGTACGGATTGTATTTAAAACATACTTAAGTCAATCCCTTGATTTAGGACAACTTAGTGGCATGTTCTTCTTACTGGCGTTCGCTATGATTGTGTCATGGAGAATTGCTATGTACCGTTCCTTTACGAAATTACAAAAGGAAATGGAAAAAGAAGATGGTTTTTATAATGAAAAAGATATGAAATTAACTTAAAAACTGTATATGTATAAAATAAAAAGACAGCGTTTTTTGACGCTGTCTTTTTATTTATATTGTTAACATCTTCTGTCCCAGCCGCGTCGTATAAAACGTTCCCCATTAAAGAAACAATTTAAATTTGGTGATACGAAAGGACCGATAAACGGAATAATATTTGGTTCTGTAGTCTCATCGACAGGGATAGGTGGTTTAGTAGGGTCAGGTCTTAGTGTATAGCGAATGCGAGCGGTATTTCGAATGAGACCATTTCTTGGCTCTGCTGTTACTTGAACAATAAAACGGACAACAACGGATTCACCTGGATTAACAGTTTCAATAAGAATACCAATAGTCGGATTACTTCCAGGACGTGAAACGCCGTTTACTGTTACTGAATTTGGATAGAAAGTAACTTCGGGAGGCAGTGGATCGGTAATGAGTACATTATTAGCAGGAATAGCGCCATTATTAGTAAAGGTAAGTGTATATGTGATGAAGTCACCAAGCTCCACGCTATTTACATTCGCTGCCTTAATAAATGTGTTTGGCTCATTAGGGTTTACTTCTATCGTAATTGGTGGTGTTGTTGTCGTTGTTGTGACAGGTGGTCTAGTAGGATCAGGTTGAGAAGTATACGTAATAGATGCGATATTTGTAATCATTCTATTAGCTGGAAGTGTAATAACCTGTACTTGGAATGAAATAGTTACTGATTCTGCTGGATTAAGAGTTCCGACTGGAATTCCTGTGGATGGATTTGCGTTTGGAACGGGAATGTTATTAATTGTGACACTATTTGGAATGAATGACGTGCCGGCAGGAAGTGAGTCTGTAACAGAGATATTAGTGACAGGAATCGTACCTTCATTTTGGAATGTGATAGTAAATGTAATCGTATCACCTACTGACACGATGGATTTATCAGCGGTTTTTATCGGATTAATAGTGCCAACGTTTACAGGGGTAATTGTAGTAGGTGTAGGCGTAGTAACGGATACAGGTGGCTTAGTAGGATCAGGTTGGTATTGGAAGGAAACGTTACCTTGGTTTTGAATTTCTCCGCTTGGTGGAATTGAAGTAACAAGGACACGGAAAGAAATCGTTGCGGATTCAGAAGGAGCAAGTGTTGAAATCGGGATGCCTGTGGATGGATTTGCGGTTGGTTGCGGCACATTGTTTATGGTAACACTATCTTGAATGAAAGAAGTACCGACAGGAATTGTATCAGTTACAACAATATTATTAGCAGGAATGGTACCTGTATTTTGGAGTGAAATCGTATACGTAATGATATCACCTAGTGTAACTGTTTCCGGCGTAGCTGTTTTTTGCGGATTTAATATAGCTGTATTTACATCCGTTGTGTTAATTGGAGTAGGGTCTGTAATGGTAATAGGAGGTTCACCAGGAACTGGTTCATATGTGAAAGTAACAGTTGCTTGATTTCGAATGATACCACCAGGTGGTACGCTTGTTACTCTCGCTTGGAATTGAACAGTAATTGTGTCGTTCGGATTGACTGTACCTACAGGTATACCCGCTACAGGATTTGCTCCAAGGTCTGGAAGGCCATTTATTACAACGCTACCAGGAACAAATGTTAACCCATTCGCTAACGGATCGGTAATGATGACGGAAGTTGCAGGGACTGATCCGCGATTTTGGAAGGTTACGGTATACGTTATGATTTCATTTATATCTACAATTTGTTTGTCTGCTAGTTTATTCGGGTTAGGTGTAGGTGTAATAACGGATACTTCAACAGTTGGAGTAGGATCTGTAATGGTAATAGGGGGTTCGCTAGGGTTTGGCTGGAATGTGTAAGTGACAGTTGCTGTATTTGTAATAATGCCGTCTGGTGGCAATGTTGTTACAGTAACTTGATAAATTAATGTAATAATTTGTCCTGGAGCTACTGTTCCGACATTTACACCACTACTTGGATTTACACCAGGTAAAGAAACACCATTTACAGAAACACTATTCGGTACGAAATTGGTTCCAGCTGGAGTAGGGTCTGTCATAATGACATCTGTCGCATTAATATTTCCTACATTTTGGAATGTGATTGTATATGTGATAGTATCACCGAGATTGATTATTTGAGGGTTTGCTTGCTTGTTAGGGTTAATGGTAACTTCACTTACTCGAGTTTTTGTAGCAGGTGTAGGTGTAGTAATAGATACAGGTGGTAAGTTTGGATCTGGCTGATATTGGAATGAAACGGTGCCCTCATTTTCAATAAAACCTGTCGGCGGTATCGATGTTACTTGTACTTGGAAAGTTACGACGGCCGAGGTGTTAGGTTCTAATGTACCGATAAGAATTCCAGAACTAGGGACGGTACCTGGTTGTGGCACGTCATTAATCATTACACTATTTGGAATGAAAGTAGTACCAGCTGGAATAGGATCGGTTACAAGTACATTCGTGGCAGGGACAGTTCCTGTATTTTGTAAGGAGATTGTATAAGTGATTGTGTCACCTAATAACGCAAATACTTTATCAGCGGATTTTGTAGGATTCGTTGTCGCTGTGTTGACATTTGTAGTAGTAGGGGGCGTTGGAGTAGTTACTGTTACTGGTGGTTCTCCAGGATTAGGTTGGAATGTGTAGGTGATAGTAGCTTCATTTACAATAATTCCGTTAGGTGGTATGGAAACAACGCGAACTTGGAATGTTAAAACAACTGATTGACTAGGGTTTAATGTGCCCAGAGGGATGCCAAGAGCTGGGTCAACATTACTAGTTGGTATACCATTAATTGTAACGCTATTTGGAATGAAAGTAGTTCCTATTGGGATGGGGTCTGTAAAAACGATGTCTGTCAGTTGTACAGTTTGTAAGTTTTGGAAGGTAACGGTGTACGTAATAATATCACCTATATCAACGTTGTTTCGATCAGCTGTTTTCGATGGATTAATAATACTATTAATGATTTCAGTATTAACTGGTGGTGTTGTCTCTGTTTCTGTAATAGGAGGTTCATTTGGATTAGGCTGAGATGTAAAGTTGACTGAACCAACATTTGTAACAACCCCGTTAGGCGGTATATTTGTAATCGTTACTTGGAATGTGATGTTTACTATTTGATTCGGTTGTATAGTACCGATAGGTATTCCGACACTTGGATCAATACCTGGTTGTGAAATACCATTTACTGTAACGGAATCTATAATAAATTGTGTACCTACTGGTGGTGGATCAATGACAGATACATTTGTCATAGGAATATTTCCGATGTTTTCAAGAGTGATTGTATACGTGAGTACATCTCCAATGTTAGCAACTGATAAATCTACTGTTTTAGTTGACTCTAACTCTGCATTTTGTACAATTGTTTCTGCGATTGGAGTAGGTGTGGTTGTTGTAATAGGCGGAAGGGTAGGGTCTGGTTGAGATGTGTAAGTGACATTTGCTTCATTTGAGATAATACCATTTGGTGGTAGAGCAGTTACTTGTACTTCTAAAGTAACAGTCACTATTTGTCTAGGATTTAATGTGCCAACTGGGATTCCTGTTTCAGGGGTCAAGTCAGGTTGTAAAATACCGTTAATCGTAATGCTTCCAGGAATAAATGTAGTTCCAGTAGGGATAGAATCTGTAATAATGACATCAGTTGCAGGTATATTACCAGAATTTTGAAGGGTGATTGTATAAGTGAGTGTATCGCCAATACTTGCAAACTCACGGTCTACTGTTTTTTGCGGATTCGGGTTAGCGGTACGAACCGGTAAAGTAACAGTAGGAGTCGTTTCTGTCGTTGTAATAGGTGGTTCACTTGGGTTAGGTTGAGAAATATAGGTTACAACTGCCATATTTTCTATTTTTCCGTTAGGTGGAATAGCATTTATTTGTACTTGGAACGTAACCGTGACAGTTTCGCCAGGGTTAACAGTACCGACGGGAATACCTGTGATTGGGCTTACGCCAGGTTGAGGAATATTATTTACTGTAACGCTATTCGTAACAAAAGTTGTACCAGGTGGCAAAGAATCTGTAATTGTTACACCTGTAGCAGGGATGGTTCCTTGGTTTGTAAATGTGACAGTATAAGTTACGATATCACCAATTTCTGCAAACGTAAGGTTTGCAGTTTTTGTTGGACTTATGACTACAGTTTGAATAGGAGTCGTAGTTTCAGGAGTCGTTTCTGTTTTTGTGACGGGAGGTAAATTTGGATCCGGTTGATAATTAAATGTGACACTTCCTTGATTGCGTATTTCGCCGCTAGCAGGGATGTTTACTACTCGTACTTGGAAAGTAATCGTCGCTCGTTCGGACGGCGCTAAAGTTCCAAGTGAAATTCCTGATGCTGGATTGGTTCCTGGTTGAGGAATACCATTAATCGTAACACTATCTGAAACAAATACAGTACCAGCAGGGATAGAATCAATCACGGTTATATTCGTAGCAGGGACAGTACCGGTGTTTTGAAATGAGAGTGTATAGGTAATGATATCATTTAATGCAACGAAGGAACGATCAGCTGTTTTTTGTGGATGTAGTGTTGCTGTATTAACTGCCGTTTCTGTTTCAGGAGTTGTAATAGTTGTTGTAACAGGAGGTTCATTCGGATTTGGCTCATATGTGAATGTTATATTTGCTTGGTTTCTAATGACTCCCCCGGGCGGGATGCTATTTACTACACCTTGGAATGTAACTGTAATACTTTGACCAGGATTTACAGTGCCGACTGGAATACCAATTTCGGGATTTTCTCCAAGCTGGGATGTTCCATTCACGACAACGCTACCAGGAACGAATGAAACACCAGATGGAAGTATATCTTTCACAATAACATTTGTAGCGGGCACGGTCCCCCTATTTTGAAATGTTACGGTAAAAGTAATCGTATCTCCTAAATCAGCAATTTGTCGATCTGCAGATTTTGTAGTCGTCGGATTTGGATTGTTAATTGGGATGCTCACACTTGGAGTGGTGGTAGTTGTTGTAACGGGGGGCTCACTTGGATTCGGTTGATATTGATAAGTGAAGGACGCTTGGTTTCTAATTATTCCATCAGGTGGTAAATTTGTAACGACAACTTGGTAGGTGATTGTTTTTGTTTCTCCGACAGAAATAGTGCCGAGTTGTAGTCCGAGTGCTGGATCGGAACCAGGATTTGAAACGCCATCAATCGTAACACTATTGGGAACGAAAATAGTCCCGTTAGGTGTAGGGTCTGTAACGACAACATTTGTAGCTGGAACTGTCCCATTATTTGTGAATGTGACCGTATAGGTAATCGTATCACCTATATCAGCAACTTGTTTATCTGCAGATTTTGTAGGTGCTGTAACAACGGTCCCAACTTGTGTTTCCGTTTTAGGAGTAGGGGTAGTTTTTGTAACAGGGGGTTCATTTGGGTTTACAATATGATTAAATGATACACTGCCCTGGTTTTCTATAAGGCCATTAGGTGGCACACTTGTAACTTGAACCTGGAATGTAATTGTTTTTGCTTGATTTGGATTTAAAGTGCCGATTGGTATACCGTTTTCAGGATTACTGTTAGGTTGTGAGACACCATCAATCGTGACACTATTTGGAATAAAAGTTGTACCGTTTGGGATTGGATCTGTTAGTAAAATATTCGTAGAGGGAACAGTGCCGTTATTTTGTAAACTAATTGTATACGTAATAACATCACCAATATCAACGAAATTACGATTAGCAGATTTTGTAGGGTTAACCGTAGCGGTATTAACAGCGACTGTAGTAGGTGCTGTCGGTTCGGTTGTTGTAACAGGCGGTTTTGTTGGGTCTGGCTGATACGTATATGTCGTTGAAGCTTCGTTTGTAATAACGCCGCTAGGGGGAATTTGTGTAACAAGAACTTGAAATGAGAGTGTTTTCGTTTCACCGGGATTAATTGTTCCAATTGGAATTCCTAGTGCTGGATTTGAATTTGGAACGGGAGCATTATTTAAGACTACACTGTTCGGAATGAATGCTGTACCAGCAGGAATTGTATCATTAAAAACTACATTCGTAGCAGGTATCGTACCATCATTGGTAAAAGTAATCGTATACGTAATAATATCACCAATATCAACAGCAGTTTTATCTGCCGTTTTAACAGGATTTGTAATAGCAGTGTTAACAGGAGTAGTGGTGGGTGGTGTAGGATTTGTTGTTGTAATAGGTGGTTTTGTTGGATCTGGTTCATACGTAAATGTTGTGGTTCCAATATTTCGAATTAAGCCATTCTCTGGGAGAGAAGTAACTTGAACTTGGAATGTAACTGTAGCGGTTGTACTAGCAGCAATTGTTCCGATTTGTATACCACCAGCAGGATTTACACCAGTTTGTGAAGCGCCGTTAATTGTAACGCTATTCGGAATAAATGTAGTGCCATTTGGAATAGGATCAGTTACAATAACGTTCGTCGCAGCGATATTTCCTGTATTTGGTATAGTAATTGTATACGTAATAATATCACCAATATCAGCAATTTGTGGACTAGCAGTTTTTGTTGGATTTACAATTGCAGTTCGTACAGAAGTAGTTGTTGGAGGTGGTGTTGTCGTAGTTGTCGTTGGAGGTTCAGTAGGGTTCGGTTGCGACGTAAATGTTATATTTGCTTCGTTAGTAATCGTTCCGTTAGCTGGAAGAGAAGTGACTTGAACTTGAAATGTGACAGTTGTAGTTTGACCAGCAGGAATCGTACCTAAAGGAATATTTGTTGGTGTTACGCCGGATTGTGTCGTTCCATTCACTGTAACACTGTTTGGAATGAAAGTAGTGCCAGTAGGGATAGGATCAGTGATAGAAACATTCGTTGCTGAAATGTTACCGTTATTTGGAACAGTAATCGTATACGTAATGATGTCACCAATATTCACAATTTGTTGGTTTGCATTTTTAGTCGGGTTAATGATAGTAGCATTGATTTGTGTTTCAACTATATTACTTGTAGAGTTTCTGTTAATTGGTGGTTGGTTTGGTGGATTATATTGAAAACTTGAAGTGGCACTATTTGGAATAGGGTTTGGTGTAGGTAGGGTATTAACTCGAACTTGAAACGTAATTGTAGCATTCCCGTTTGCAGCAATCGTTCCTACATTTATACCGGTAGCAGGATTATCTGTAGTGGAAGTACCATTAACTGTAACGCTATCTGGTACGAAAGATGTGCCAGCAGGAGGTGTATCTGTAATGATAACATTATTAGCAGCTAATGGAGCTTGATTTGTAGCGGTAATTGTATACGTAATCGTATCACCGACGGTAGCAATTGTTTTATCTACTGCTTTTGTTAATGCGACATTAGCTGTGAAAATATCTGTATCAACTATATTGCTGGTTGTTGTACGTGTGATAGTGGGTGCGTTAGGTGCAGGTTGAAATTCATATCCAAATGATGCTATGTTACTAGCGACAGGTGGTGTAGGAATACTAGTTACATCTACTTGAAAAGTAATTGTAACAGATCCACCAGCCGGAATATTATTGATAGGAATACCAGTTGAGGGATTGCCAGCTGTTGGAGTGCCATTAACAGTTACACTGTTTGGAACGAAAGTGGTGCCAGCTGGAATAGGGTCTGTAAATGTAACGTTTTGGGCAGGAAGTGTACCAGTATTTTGGACAACGATTGTATAGGTTAAACGACTTCCTATTGTTGCTATTGCCATTAGATTCGTCCTTTCTAAATAAATTTAAATCCGATCAATAGTTAGAAATTTACAAATAGCATCGATTCAAAATTTAAAACGGGTTCTATTTGTAAAAAAACATGAAAAATGTGCTCGTCATTGCATCCTATTCAAATATAAATGAATAGGAATAGGCAACGACTTTTTTTTTGCCTAAATTAGCTCGTATGTATATAAATGGAACTTTTTCGTTTTGCTTGCATTAAATGAAATAGCGAGAAAATATTACTTTTAATAGAAAGGAAGTGAGGTTGTTGGCCTTTGTACAAACATATACAAAAACGGATTCTTTATTAATGGTGCATACAGGAAATACAGTGGGGATGCGTGGTATTACAACAGCGACAGCTTATCAATACAACGCATTAATTACAAGAAATACTGGGTTAACTTTTGCGGGGGTTCCGTCTTCAACGGATCCATTAACTTTTGCAGGAACGACGGACGATTGGACATTAAATGGCTCTTGGGCAAGGCTAAATCCTTCACTAACAGACGTACCAGCAACAGCAACTATAGATTTTGCGATGTTAGTTTGGCAAGGAACATTGAGTGCTGCTGTGACCGAGGCGGTGGTTAATAGTAACATTCCTACTTTTCAAACACCGGATGGCGTACAACATACAATTACAAGTGTTCCATCTTGGGGGGAGACTAGGTCAAGTGGAACATTTCAAGGTACCCTTTATACACGTGCAGCAAATGTAACAAGCATTCTACAAGGACTTCCAAATCGAGCGACAGGAGATTATTTTGTTGAAAGAGTTCCGACAGCAAACCCGCCAGCGCAAGGAACAGGGGTGGGCTGGGCATTAGTTGTTGTATATCGTGATAATTCCTATCCAATAAGAAACGTTAGTTTATATAGTGGATTACTTATTTCTACATTGGGTGAGACAGCAACGATTTCAAATTTTATCACGCCCGCTACAGCACCGGTTAACGCTCGTGTATTTACAATGGCGTTAAATGGTGATACAGATGCAACAGCAGATACATTTGTGTTAAATGGTACAGCGCTTGTGGGTCCTAATAATGCCAATCCTAATTTTTTCGCTTCGCAAGTCAATAATTATGTAGGGAATTTAAATACAATTGGTAGCTTTGCAGACCGAAATATGCCCATTGGAACTGCGGCAAACAATCGGCGCGCTGAATTTGATGTGACGAATGTTCCTGCTAATGGTGTATTAACAGCTGGGTCAACTTCTACGACAGTTAATATCCCAAATACATTTGATTATCTTTATGCTGGTGCTGTAGGTTTACAAATAGAGTTAGGAGAGGCTCGTCTATCTGCTACAAAATCGGTAACTGTAAGTTAAAGGAATTGAAAATATTACGGGGAAATCCCTTTTATAATAATAGGAGTGAGTTTTATTGGCCTTCGTTCAAGCTTACGGAAAAAATGATAATTTATTTATGATGCATACGGGAAATACGATGGGAATGCGCGGTACTGCTAATACAAACTTTGCTTACAATGCACTTATAACATTAAATACTGACACCACTTTTGGAGGGGTTCCTTCATCAACAGATCCAAATACATTTGGAGGAACGACGAATGATTGGACATTAGATGGCTCATGGGCTGAATTAACTCCATTAACTACTATTGTTCCAGCTACCGCGGTTGTAGATTTTGCATTACTTGTTTGGTCCGGTGGATTGGATACGGCTGTTACAACTGCTGTTGTTGATGCGAATCCTCCAAATTTAGTTACGCCTGATGGAACTAGTACACAAGTGACCATTAATTCAGCATGGTCATCAGAAGGGACGAATTTACCCTTTATAGCTAATGTTTATAATCGAGCAGCAGACGTTACATCTTTACTACAAGGGTTACCAAATCGAGCAGCAGGAAGATATAGCGTAACAAGATTACCTACACGTCAGCCAGTTGGATATGGTGCTGGATGGTCGTTGATTGTTGTATATCGTGACTCTTCATATCCAATGAGAAATGTGAGTTTATTTCCAGGTTTTTTATTATCAGGTACACCACAAACTCTTTCTGGATTTTTTACACCAGCTACAGGGACGGTGACAGCAAGGGCTTTTGTAATGGCGATGAATGGTGATCCGAATTTTACAGGTGATAATTTTCAATTGAATTCTGTGACATTAACGGGACCAAATAATCCATCAGGGAACTTTTTTAGAGGGCAAGTAAATGATATTGATGGGAATTTA
Organism: Bacillus sp. HY001; assembly: GCF_007558965.1. Classification (NCBI taxonomy): domain Bacteria; kingdom Bacillati; phylum Bacillota; class Bacilli; order Caryophanales; family Bacillaceae; genus Bacillus; species Bacillus sp. HY001. Next base: position 12,889 of record NZ_VLTE01000011.1, read on the forward strand.
AACACAATTGGTAGTTTTGCAGATCGAAATTTTTCTGGAACAACTACAAATGCAAATGCAAGAGCTGAATTTGATATTACAAATGTAAATGCAACAGGTTCTATTGCATCAAATACGACATCCACACAAGTGAATATTACAGGAACAGGTGATACGATTTATATAAGTGCGGTCGGATTACAAATAGACTTAGCAGAAGCTAGATTAACAGCCGTAAAATCAGTAACTGTAAGTTAAAAAAAGATTGCTATAAGCTAGCAATCTTTTTTTATTAGAGGGATTTTGTTAATAAAGTTTTATAGTTAGAATAATCAATCTCTTTTTCTTGTAGTTTTTTCACTAAAAATTTATGGTCGCGCTTTGGTGTAGCAATAATATACCCTTTAATAATTAAATCTTGTGTAATTTGAGAGGCTTTTTCTTGTAATGCTAGTTCTCCGATTTTTCCGGCAATTTTTGATTTAGCAACATCGCGAAATAGTTCTGGAACAGGACTTACGAGCTCTTCTAATAATTGTTTTTGTTCGTCATCCCATAAATGCCTAGTTTTATTAATATAGTGCTCTTCCCAATCTAATATAGACATACCATCTTCTTTTGGTAGTCGTTTTAAAAATTTTCTGAACATAAAGTATCCACCGATAGACATAAGTCCTAATAAAATAACAGTCCATAGCACAATAAACCAACTGAACCATCCTTCGAGCAAGCGTATTCCCCCTTAATGATTGCGGTTTTCTTTTATTCATATTATAAACAGTGAGATTCATAGAAAGCAAGAACGCTTGGTCATTTTGACCAAGCGTTATCATTTAAACAAAGTATAGTTGTTCAACACATAAATTGTTACTATCATCTTCTACATATTCAATGATTAATGTGCCAACTTTACGATCTTTATCTTCAGTTGTGAAAATAGAGTAAGAAGTAAAACGTGCTGTTGAGAGGCCGCTTATATGTGTAGGTAAAGAAATGTAGTCGTTATCGCGGAAGAATTCCATTAGTTCAATATCCTCAAATTCTTTTCGGTCAACTTGTTTGTTTGTATAGCGGCGTTGAAGTTGTTTTAAAGACTCATTCCAAGAAATTGCTTTTGTGTCGTATACCATTGTTCTATCTCCTTACTGTATGTAATAATTAAGAACATACGTTCTAAACTAGTATACTCTTTTTATTAGAAAAGGGAAAGCAAAAAATAATGTAAGCTTGGATTTCCAAGCTTACATTATCGATGCGTCCGTCATAATCTCTAATTTTTATTATAAGTTAGATAAGAATAAGAAACAAGATGATATATATATTGTTGATGGTTTTCAAAATTCTGTATATTATAGATGTACTAAAGCGCAAGGGAATGAGAGGGATGGCATATGTAATTTCACTTCAAGGACCGATGGCAAGCGGAAAAACAACATTGGCTAAAAGGTTAGAGCGATGTGGACTTTCAGTTATATATGAAAATCCTTATCCAATTGTAGAAAAGCGAAAGCAATTAAATTTGGATATGAATTCAAAAGAAGGATTTATTATAAATCAAAAAATGTTTATCGAAGCAAAAACCAAGGAGTTTCAAAATGTGAAAGATTCAGTCATTATTTTTGATCGTGGACCTGAAGATATTGAATTTTATACACTTTTTTATCCAACGCTTATAGGGAAAGAGTGGGATATAGAAACTGAATTGAAAGATGAATTGTATAAATTAAGAGAATGTCGTTCAGATGCGATTTTTTATTTAGATGTGACGAAAAAGAATGTATATGATAGAAAAAATAATGATAGGACAAGAAACCGAAGTACATTTGAAGAGAAATTTAAATTAGTAGAAACTGAAAAAGAATGGTATAAACAATTTCCTGTAACTTATGTGGACACGAATACATTAACGGTGGATGAGTTAGAAGCATATTTTATGGGCTGGTTAAAGGAGAAAGGACTATGAAAAAAATATTATTATTCGTATACCCAACATTTGCGGAGTTTGAAATAACAGTAGCAACAGCATTGCTGAAAAAGAAATATGAAATCATTACTGCGGGCTTAACAAAAGAGTTGATTATAAGTGAAACAGGTTTGCAAGTACAACCGCATATAGAATTAAGTGAAGTGCGTGTAGATGAATATGAGGGGATTATCATTCCAGGGGGAGACGCAGTACATATGAAAGACGCAGATATTCTCTTTTCAGTCATTCGCCAATTTTCTGAAAAAGAAAAATTAGTAGCTGCGATTTGTGCTGGACCGTATGCGTTAGCAAGAGCAGGTTTATTTAAAGGGATTTCTTATACAGCGACTATAGATTATCAAAAGTTAGATTGTTTTCCAGTAGAAAATTTTGTGTATGAAGAAGTTGTGCGATACTCAAATATTATTACAGCACAGGGGCATGCATTTGTACCATTTGGAATAGCGATTGCCTCTTATTTTGGAGTAGCGAACGAACATAATATAAATTTTTACGGTGGTAAGGGCAATATGATGATGGAGAAACTTTTACATGAGAATGTGTAAAAGCTAGCATTTGCTAGCTTTTTTCTTTTTTACATCGATAAATGGCTAACGTTTTCGGGTCGCGCCATATACCGTTATGAAGTGACAATTCATTTTCTACTTCTTTTTTTAGCCATTCCTTCATTTCGGCGTGAAGATATGTATTATCAGGTATATTTAGCGATGGAAACATGCTAGAAATATAGTTTACAATCGGAGTAGCATGATGAAAAACGAGAGCATTATGCATAACTGCTTCTTCAACAGTTGGAAAAACAGATTGTAATATCTCTTTACCATTTTCTAAACAAAATGGAGTGACTGAAGATGTTGTTTTCGGTAAATCAAATGCGTCTAACATGCGGTTACACATTTCAACTATACGAGGTAATGTAACGTCAGAATTTGTTGTAGCTAAAAGTGAGCCTCCGGGACGAATTACTTTATGGAATCCTTGAACTGTTTTTTCGACATCTTTCATGTGATATAACATATGTCTTGCGATGACCCAGTCATAGCAATTAGCTTCAAAAGGAAGTTTACCAGCATCACCTAGTCTCCATTCAATTATGCTATTCTTTATTGCAGCTTCAGAAAGCATCGTTTTCGATTGATCAAAACCGGTTAGTTGACCTTTATGACCGTTAGTTTGTAAAAGGGAAAGAAAATTTCCATTAGCACACCCAACCTCTAATATTTTTTCTTCTCCTTGAAGTTGTAAGTGTTCCATGACGAGTTCATCAAAATTCATTTGTTTTTCTTCGTAATGTTTATGCGTATCGATACGTGTCTGTAAATGGTTGCTTACGTTATATTGGCGTTTTACATCATTCATTTTTCCACATTCCACCTTCGTGCAAAATTGCTGAATCGCGTGTGTTAATACGTCGGTTTTCCTTAAACCTTCGTAATGGAGTGCAGCTTCAAACCTTTCAAGTAATTTTTCTTCAATTCGAAAATGAATATCTTTTCGCTTCTTCATTGAAATCTCGCCCCTTTGCATCTGTTAGTGAGACTATAGCACGCCTGAAAAATTCGTGTAAATAATTTGTGTACACAAATGGAGGGGATGAAAAAATTGTTCGAATGTGAGTTTAAACTATTGACGATTTAACCGTTTTCATATATTCTTAAATTAAGAAATATTCAAATAATTAAAAGAAATGAGAGAGTCACATGCTTCTTCAAGGAACACATCGAATTGGTCGTATGGCCATGCTGTTGGCACTTGCGGATGAGAATGAAAGCCCTGTATTATCTATTCCGAAAGGTTGGAAGTATTGTACAGGGAAAGTGGGTTCGATGAATTCGCAAAAAGTTGTAGCAGCAATGGAAACAGCGGCTAAGAGCAACCAAGTTATTGAAACAGACGTTTACAGAGAAACACATGCACTTTATCATGCAATTATGGAAGCTTTGTACGGAGTGACGAGAGGTCAAATTCAGTTAGCAGACGTTCTTCGTACAGTAGGACTTCGATTTGCGATTGTGCGCGGTACACCATACGACGGAAAAAAAGAAGGCGAATGGGTTGCTGTTGCATTATATGGAACGATTGGTGCACCTGTAAAAGGATCTGAGCATGAGGCGATTGGTTTAGGAATTAATCACATATGATTTGCCCATAGTCTATTAGTTAGAAGGGGGCCTTACTTTTTTAGGACAGAAGTCTGTCTTAAAAAGATAAGGTCCCCTTTTGCCTTTTTAAGGAGGAAAAAGAATGATTACGTTAACAGGACACACATTGACAATTGAAGAAATGAAGAGGCTGTTACTTGAAGGAGAAGGTGTAACAGCTTGTCCAAATAGTATGCAAAAGGTGGCGGAGTGCCGCGAAGTAGTTGAGAAAATTGTAGAGGACGGAAAAGTCGTTTACGGTATTACAACTGGATTTGGAAAGTTCAGTGACGTGCTTATTCAAAAAGATGATGTAAAGGCACTTCAACACAATTTAATTCAGTCACATGCATGCGGAATAGGCGATCCATTCCCTGAAGAAGTATCACGCGGTATGTTAATTTTACGAGCGAACACGATGCTTAAAGGCGTATCTGGCGTTAGACCGCTTGTTGTAAATATGCTTCTTGAGTTTGTAAATCGTAAAATTCACCCAGTCGTTCCGCAACAAGGTTCACTTGGAGCGAGTGGCGATTTAGCACCTTTATCTCATCTTGCACTTGTATTATTAGGAGAGGGTGAAGTGTTCTATAAGGGGAAACGCGTTCATGCGATGGTTGCTCTTACAGAAGAAGGTCTTGAGCCGATTGAACTTGAAGCGAAAGAAGGGCTTGCATTAATCAATGGTACACAAGCGATGACAGCGCAAGGAGTTCTTTCTTATATAGAAGCAGAAGCAACGGCTTATCAAGCTGAATTCATTGCTTCGATGACAATTGAGGGATTACAAGGCATTATTGATGCATTTGATGAAAATGTTCATAAAGCGCGTGGTTATAAAGAGCAAGTGGAAGTAGCGAGCAGAATTCGTGACATCCTTCATGATAGTAAATTAACAACAAAACAAGGGGAACTACGTGTACAGGATGCATATTCACTTCGTTGTATCCCGCAAGTACACGGTGCTTCTTGGCAAGTTTTAAATTATGTGAAAGAAAAATTAGAAATTGAAATGAATGCAGCAACGGACAATCCACTAATCTTTGATGGTGGGGAAAAAGTAATTTCGGGTGGAAATTTCCATGGTCAACCGATTGCGTTTGCGATGGACTTCTTAAAAGTAGGAATGGCGGAACTTGCAAATATTTCGGAGCGTCGTATTGAGCGTTTAGTAAATCCGCAATTAAATGATTTACCTCCATTTTTAAGTCCAGAACCAGGACTTCAGTCTGGTGCAATGATTATGCAATACGCTGCAGCGTCACTTGTTTCTGAAAATAAAACGTTAGCACATCCAGCGAGTGTTGATTCAATCCCGTCATCAGCTAACCAAGAAGATCACGTAAGTATGGGAACAATTGCTTCACGCCATGCACATCAAATTATTCAAAATGTAAGACGTGTTCTTTCAATTGAGATGATTTGCGCGATGCAAGCAGCAGAATATCGCGGTATTGAAAACATGAGTACAGTGACGAAGAGCTTCTACCATCAAGGTCGTCAACAAGTACCTTCTATTACAAATGATCGCATATTCTCAACGGATATTGAAAATATTACGCACTGGTTAAAAACGAATTATTCGATAAAAGAAAGATTAGATGTAAACGCAGCACTATAAAATGAGAAAAGGGAGAGATTGAAATGGAAAAAGTACAACAAACAATTCGCGCGCCAAGAGGTAAAGAGCTACAAACGAAAGGGTGGGTTCAAGAAGCTGCACTTCGTATGTTAATGAACAATTTAGATCCTGAAGTTGCTGAAAAACCAGAAGAATTAGTTGTATATGGCGGAATTGGCCGTGCAGCTCGTAACTGGGAAAGCTACCATGCGATTGTAGATTCATTAAAAACGTTAGAAAGCGATGAAACATTACTTGTTCAATCAGGAAAACCAGTTGCAATTTTTAAATCACATGAAGATGCACCTCGCGTTCTTTTAGCGAACTCAAACTTAGTACCAAAATGGGCGAACTGGGATCACTTCCGTGAACTAGAGAAAAAAGGTCTTATGATGTACGGCCAAATGACGGCTGGTAGCTGGATTTATATTGGAACACAAGGGATTTTACAAGGAACATATGAAACGTTTGGTGAAGCGGCACGTCAACATTTCGATGGTTCATTAAAAGGTACAGTAACACTTACTGCTGGTTTAGGTGGTATGGGTGGTGCACAACCTCTTGCTGTAACGATGAACGGCGGTGTTGTAATTGCTATTGATGTTGATAAGCGCAGCATCGATCGTCGTATTGAAAAGAGATATTGTGATCTGTATACAGAGTCTTTAGAAGAAGCATTAACTATTGCGAACGAGTATAAAGAGAAGAAAGAACCGATTTCAATCGGATTGTTAGGAAATGCAGCGAAGATTTTACCAGAACTAGTGAAGCGTAATATCACGCCAGATTTAGTTACGGATCAAACATCTGCTCATGATCCATTAAACGGTTACATTCCAGTAGGTTACACGTTAGAAGAAGCAGCGAAACTTCGTGAAGAAGATCCAGAACGTTACGTACAATTATCAAAAGAAAGTATGAAAAAACATGTGGAAGCAATGCTTGCTATGCAAGAAAAAGGCGCGATTACATTTGATTACGGAAATAACATTCGCCAAGTTGCATTCGATGAAGGTTTGAAAAATGCATTCGATTTCCCAGGATTCGTTCCAGCATTTATCCGCCCATTATTCTGCGAAGGTAAAGGACCATTCCGCTGGGTAGCACTTTCTGGTGATCCAGAAGATATTTATAAAACAGACGAAGTTATTTTACGTGAATTCGCTGACAATGAGCATTTATGTAACTGGATTCGTATGGCACGTCAGCAAGTTGAATTCCAAGGTCTTCCATCACGTATTTGTTGGCTTGGTTACGGTGAGCGCGCGAAATTTGGTCGCATCATTAATGAAATGGTTGCAAATGGTGAATTATCAGCACCGATCGTTATCGGCCGTGACCATTTAGATTGCGGATCAGTAGCATCTCCAAACCGTGAAACAGAAGCGATGAAAGACGGTAGTGATGCAGTAGCAGACTGGCCAATTTTAAATGCATTAATTAACAGTGTAAACGGTGCGAGCTGGGTATCTGTTCACCACGGTGGTGGCGTTGGTATGGGTTATTCACTTCACGCTGGAATGGTTATCGTCGCAGATGGAACAGAAGCGGCAGCGAAACGTATTGAGCGCGTATTAACTTCTGACCCTGGTATGGGGGTTGTTCGTCACGTTGATGCAGGATATGACTTAGCTGTGGAAACTGCGAAAGAAAAAGGCGTTAACATTCCAATGATGAAATAAGGAGGAGAAAACATGCTGGACACTTTACTAATAAATATCGGTCAATTACTAACAATGGATCAAGAAGATGGCTTGTTAAGACGGGAAGCGATGAACACGCTTCCTGTTATCGAAAACGGTGTGGTTGGAATTGAAAACGGCGTAATTACTTTCGTTGGAACAGCGGAAGAGGCTAAAGGATTACAAGCGAAAGAAGTAATTGATTGTGGCGGGAAAATGGTTTCTCCTGGTCTTGTTGATCCGCATACTCACCTTGTATTTGGTGGATCTCGTGAAAATGAAATCGCACTAAAATTGCAAGGAGTGCCGTACTTAGAAATTTTAGAACAAGGCGGAGGTATTCTTTCAACTGTAAATGCAACGAAAAAGGCGTCGAAAGAAGAACTTGTTCAAAAAGCGAAATTCCATTTAGACCGTATGCTATCTTTCGGAGTTACAACTGTAGAAGCGAAGAGTGGTTACGGATTAGATGATGAGACGGAATGGAAACAATTAGAGGCAACTGCGCAATTGCAAAAAGAGCACCCGATTGATTTAGTTTCCACATTTTTAGGTGCTCATGCAGTTCCGAAAGAGTATAAAGGGAAATCAAAAGAATTTTTACAATGGATGTTAGACTTACTGCCAGAAATGAAAGAGAAGCAATTAGCTGAATTCGTTGATATTTTCTGCGAAACAGGCGTGTTCTCTGTCGAAGAATCAAAAGAGTTTTTATTAAAAGCGAAAGAGCTTGGCTTTGATGTGAAAATTCATGCAGATGAAATTGATCCTCTTGGTGGTGCGGAAGCGGCGGCTGAAATTGGTGCAGCATCAGCGGACCATTTAGTTGGTGCTTCTGATAAAGGAATTGAAATGCTTGCAAACTCTAATACAGTGGCCACTTTATTACCAGGAACAACTTTCTATTTAAATAAAGAAAGCTTTGCCCGCGGTCGTAAAATGATTGATGAAGGTGTTGCGGTTGCGTTAGCTACAGACTTTAACCCAGGTAGCTGCCCAACTGAAAATATTCAACTTATTATGAGCATCGCAATGCTCAAGCTGAAAATGACACCAGAAGAAGTTTGGAACGCGGTAACAGTTAACTCTTCTTACGCAATTAATCGTGGGGACGTAGCTGGGAAAATTAGAGTTGGTCGCAAGGCAGATTTAGTTTTATGGGATGCTTACAATTATGCTTACGTACCGTATCATTACGGCGTAAGTCATGTAAATACAGTATGGAAGAATGGTAATATCGCATATACAAGAGGTGAACAAACGTGGAGCACGGCCACTATTTAAAGAAGAATGCAAAGTTTATCGATCGTGAAGTGACGAAATGGAGTGAAATGATTAAAGATTGGGAGGAAGGCGTGGAAATATTCGGTGCTGCCTTAATTGGAGCACCCCTTTCTAAACCATCTATTAGTCATTCAGGAGCGATTTTTGCTCCAAAAACAATTCGTGCGATGTTAGATGCATATAGCACGTACGCAATTACAGAAGAACATGATATGAAGGAAAGTGTTTTATATGATTGCGGTGATATTACGATGCATGTGACGGATATAAAAGAAAGTCATAACCGAATTGCGAAAACAGTTGGTCATGTAACGAAAGTAAATCCGAACATGATACCAATCGTTCTTGGCGGGGATCACTCGATTAGTTTTCCGAGTATAACAGGATTTGCAAACAGTAAAGGAAAGGTCGGGATTATTCAATTTGATGCCCATCATGATTTACGTAATTTAGATGATGGTGGCCCATCAAATGGTACACCGTTCCGTAGTTTACTAGAAAATGGTGTCATTACAGGAAAACAACTCGTTCAAATCGGAATTCGCAATTTTTCAAATGCGCGAGCGTACCATGAATATGCAAAAGAACATGGCGTGACAGTGTATACAATGAAAGATGTACGAGAGCGAGAAATCAAAGATATTATCACGGAAAGTATTGAAGTATTAAGAAAGCAAGGCGTGACTTCTATTTATATTTCTCTTGATATGGACGTACTCGATCAAGCATTTGCACCAGGTTGTCCAGCAATTGGTCCTGGCGGAATGGATAGTACGACTTTACTTGATGCGATTGAATTTCTTGGTAAAGAACCGCTCGTTCAAGGGATGGATATTGTAGAGATTGATCCAACACTTGATTTTAGGGATATGACGAGCCGAGTAGCTGCACAAGTGATTATGAGTTTTCTTTTAGCAAGAGAGACAGTCCGTAAGCAGGTTAGTGTATAGGCGTGAAATTAATAGGGAATGTTTAATGATTCTGTATAAAAAACACATTACTACTTATATGTAGTAATGTGTTTTTTATGTAAAAAGAGCAGGTGAAAGTAGCATGTATATATGTGTGGAAAAGTTAATAAGATTGCGGGTTTTTAGTGATATTTTACGAATTTATTTTCTTAGTTTGAAAGAATTGACATGAAAAATAATTTTATGATAAAATAAAAATTTTGCTAAAAAAATGAATGTGTGTTAAGATTGAGAAGGTTACCATATATGGAGGTGGATTATTTGTTTCAAATTGGCGATAACATTGTTTATCCAATGCACGGAGCAGGTATAATTAAAGCCATAGAAGAGAAGGAAATCGCAGGAGAAAAACAACAGTATTATGTTATAAAAATGTCGGGTAGTAATATGGAATTAATGATTCCTGCAGGGAGAATATTGAGCTCAAATATACGACCAGTCACGGATATAACGGCGGTAGCACACATATTGGATATTTTTCAACATGGAGAATCTGATAGATTACTTACGTGGAAACAAAGGTATAAATTGAACACTGATAAAATAAAGACGGGTAAAATACAAGAAGGTGCTGAAGTTGTACGTGATTTATTACGTATGCAGAAAGAAAAAGCACTTAATGCAAGCGAAAAGAAAATGTTAGATAACGCACACGAATTTTTGATGAGTGAACTGGGATTAATTGAAGGTATCACAGAAAGTCAAATAAAAAGCTTTTGTTAAGATTCATTACAAATAATGTATTATATCCCAAAAAAGATTTTGAATTTTTTGGGAGCATAATTATAGAAAATTAATCATTTCAAAGACATTCAACTCTTTCAAACCACTTTTAGAGCATTAACCCCTTTTGTTATTACTACAATCAAATCCATTTTTATTTTTAAAATTCTTTACGAATGTTCGAAGTTTAATTAAACACTTCGATAGAATAGTTACTTGATTTTTGCAATCCTGATTCACACTGGCACGGACGAGGAGCCGTAAGGATGAAAGAGAGGTAGGGCTTTCATTGTTTTAGGTTTATAAGTTATTATTTTTAGAAGAATACTGAACGACTTTCACTTCTATTATTAAAGTTTTTTATATGTGAAGAGACAATAATTGTTTATTTTCTTTATATAAAAGAGATTAATGAGTTGTCATCCATATACGGTAAACTAAAAAGGTTTCCTTCCTAGGAAACCTTTTTTTATTTGTATCATTCTGTTTTTTTGATATTCGAATGTTTGATGGTAAAGGCGAATAAATTGACGTTACTATCTAAAAGTAAGTATGATGCGATTATAGTAAGAACTTTTTTAGGGGGAAGAAAAATGACAAGTTCAAATAATAAAGCAGCAAGTATTTATGAAGGAACAAATATAAACGCTTGGGGATCTTTTGAAAATATTGAAGAAATAAAGTTGTTTAATCCAATTCAAATTGGATCTTGGTCTCTTCGTAATCGCATAGCAATGGCACCGATGACGAGATGTTTCGCAAATCATGAAACGGGAGTAGTTGGTACTGATGTAGTTGAGTACTATAGAAAGCGTGCAGCTGATGGAGTTGGATTAATTATTACAGAGGGAATCGTCATTAGCCCAAGAGCAAAAGGAAATCCAGGAGTACCAGGAATTTATACACAAGAACAAATCGATTCGTGGAAGCCTGTTACAGAGGCAGTACATAAAGAAGGCGGAACGATTATTGCTCAAATATGGCATGTTGGACGTATGAGTCATCACGAAATAATTGGTGGGCAAATGCCACAAGCACCGTCTGCTATCGCTGCAGAGGGAAATGTTCCACGTTTTCGTAAACCGTTTGATACGCCAGAAGCAATGACGTTAGAAGAAATACAAGAAGTGATCGGTCAATACGCACAAGCTGCGAAGAATGCAATTGAAGCTGGATTTGATGGAGTAGAGATACACGGTGCACACGGATATTTAATCGATCAATTTACTTATGAGTTTGCAAATAAGCGTACTGATAAATACGGCGGAGACTTAAAGGAAAGGTTAACGTTTATGAAAGAAGTAACGGCGGCTGTAATAGAAGCTATTGGAGCTAATAAAACACTTCTTCGTTTCTCTGCTTTCAAAGGTGATAATCCTACTTATATGTGGGAAAACCCTGAGCTTGCAATTGAAACGTTTGTAAATATGTTCAAAGAAGTTGGATTAGCGATGATTCACCCTTCAACGATGAATTATACGGCAGTCATTGCTGACGGAAAGAATTTTCATCAATTAGTAAGAAAATATTGGGATGGTACGATCGTAGGAGTAGGGAATTTAAATCCGAAAGAGGCTGAAGAAGCGTTGCAAGAAGGAACGATTGATGTAGCGGCATTCGGAAGACCTTTAATTGCTAATCCAGATTTTGTTCATCGAATTAAAAATGCTGAAAGTTTAGTTGAATATGATGCGAAAGAGCATCTTGTTACATTAATTTGAATAAAGATAAAAGGAGAACACATCAGGTGTTCTCCTTTTATTATGGATTTTCATAGGAGGAAGCGGGATGAGTGAAACGCTACTCGTTATTATTAGTATATTGCTCTTATTCATGCTACTATTAATCATTTTTTTTATTATTACATTTTTTATTAAAAAACGGACACATCATTCTATATTAAAGCTACATCCATACTTAGGAAGGATGCGTTATTTACTTGAAAAGATAGGGCCGGAATTTAGGCAATATTGGTTTGATCATGATACGGATGGAAAGCCTTTTTCACGGTATGATTTTCAAAGTGTAATGTTTTTAGCAAAGTACCGTTCTGAAATACTTGGCTTTGGATCAAAACGAGATTTTGATACATCTGGTTATTATATTGCTAATACATTATTTCCGATATTAACAGAAGAATTAAGTGTGAATGTAGCGCAAGAACGTGAAGGGAAAAAGTATGTGATTCATAAAGAAGGGTTATTTTCACGAAGAGAAAAATTGACAGCGGATACAACGAATCTTTGGTTATATGAAGAAGATGATGCTGTTATCGTCGGTGAAAATCGTAAATATCCATGGAAACTGTATGGCATGTTTGGAGCATCAGCAACTTCTTACGGTGCGATTGGCGAAAATTATATATTAGCGAGTGGATTTGGTGCGAAGATGGCTGGTGGTTCGTGGATTAATACAGGGGAAGGTAGTGTAATACCAGAACATTTACATACAGGTGCAAATATCGTTGCGCAAATTGGTCCAGGATTATTTGGTTACCGTGATGAGGATGGTAATTTTTCAATGGAGCAATTCATGGAGAAAGCGAAAGAAAGAAATATTAAAGCATTCGAATTGAAATTTGGGCAAGGGGCTAAAATACGTGGCGGTCATCTAGAGGGACAAAAAGTAAATGAGAAAATTGCTTCTGTTCGAAATGTACGAGAAGGAGAAACGATTAATTCACCGAATCGATTTTCATTTTTAAATAATGCAGCAGATACACTTTATTTTATTCAGCAGTTGCAAGAAAACGGAGGTAAACCTGTCGGTATGAAAATTGTAATTGGACAGCAGAAGCCGTTGGAAGATTTATTCAAAACGATGAAAGAGTTAAACATCTATCCAGATTTCATTACAATCGATGGTTCAGAAGGTGGATCAGGAGCAACGTATAAATCGATGGCAGATAGTATGGGACTGCCGCTTATTCCAGCGTTACTGACATGTATTGATACGGCGAATCATTATGGTGTTCGGGATAAATTCAAAGTGTTTGCCTCGGGGAAATTAATTACACCAGATAAAGTGGCAATTGCTTTAGCTATTGGTGCTGATGCTATAAATTCAGCACGCGGGTTTATGATGGCAAGTGGCTGTATTATGGCGCTTCAATGTAATTCGGGGCAATGTCCATCTGGTGTGGCGACGACGAATCCTCATTATCAAAAAGCGTTAGATCCGTATGAGAAGAAATGGCGCGTAATGAATTATGTTGTTAGTATGAGATATAGTTTGTTCTCACTTGCGGCAGCAGCGGGAGTAAAGAGTCCACGCCATTTAACGAGAGAGCATATTATGTTTAAAGATGAGGTGGGGCGGGTGGTGCCTCTTTCGGAACTGTTTCCTACTAGTAAATAGAAAATAAGCTATGTTTAATAGATTAAAAGTCATACATTTGTATGGCTTTTTAATTTGGAAATTAGGAGTGAAAAAGTGCATGATATATTTTCTGAATATTTTTACTTTAATTTATTTTAAAAGCCGGGTAATCCACTGGGATAAAGGCGTTTATAAAGGTTTTTACATGTAGTGAAATTGGCTTGTTCACTTGAAAGAACAAAAAATGTTTGTTAAGGTAGGGAACCATAAGCGAAAACAAGAAAATAGAAAAAGTCATCTTTCGAAATTTTGAATGGCTTATGTAACTAAGGGAGAGATTTGGTGAAGATTGAGATTATGGTTTCGCTTGCTATTTATATGGCAGGTATGTTGTATATCGGTTATTGGTCTTATAAGAAGACATCCGATTTATCAGATTATATGTTAGGCGGAAGGGGACTCGGTCCAGCAGTTACAGCTTTATCAGCTGGTGCTTCGGACATGAGTGGTTGGATGCTAATGGGATTACCTGGTGCGATGTATGCAACAGGATTATCAAGTGTATGGATTGCGATAGGTTTATTAATAGGTGCTTATGCAAACTATTTAATTATTGCCCCGCGTTTGCGAACGTATACAGAAGTGGCAAATGATTCAATTACGATTCCAGACTTTCTAGAGAATCGATTTAAAGATCGTACGAAAATACTTCGTTTTGTCTCCGCTATCGTCATTTTAGTATTTTTCACATTTTATGCGTCGGCTGGTTTAGTATCAGGTGGACGTTTGTTTGAAAACTCTTTCAACCTAGATTATAAGATTGGTTTATTTGTAACTGTCGGTGTCGTAGTTGCTTATACACTATTCGGTGGTTTTTTAGCAGTAAGTTGGACCGACTTTGTGCAAGGATGTATTATGTTTATTGCTCTTGTATTAGTGCCAATTGTTGCTTTTACAGATGTGGGCGGTGTAACAGAAACATTCAATACAATTAAACAAGTTGATGCATCGCATTTAGATATGTTTAAAGGGACTACAATTCTTGGGATTATTTCATTTTTAGCATGGGGTCTTGGGTATTTTGGTCAACCACATATTATTGTCCGCTTTATGGCGATTACTTCTATTAAAGATTTAAAAACTTCTCGTAGAATCGGTATCGGTTGGATGACGATTTCAATTATAGGTGCAATGCTTACTGGTCTAATTGGTATTGCTTATTACGCTAAAAATAATGCAACGTTACAAGACCCAGAAATGGTCTTTGTAACATTCTCAAACATTTTATTCCACCCGTACATTACTGGGTTTTTATTATCAGCTATTTTGGCTTCGATTATGAGTAGTATTTCCTCGCAATTACTTGTTATTTCAAGTGCAGTAACGGAAGATTTCTATAAAACATTTTTCCGTCGTGACGCAAGTGACAAAGAACTTGTATTTATCGGTAGGCTGTCAGTATTAGTAGTAGCTATGATTGCAGTTGCTTTAGCGTATCATCCAAGTGACACAATTCTAACACTTGTCGGTTATGCTTGGGCGGGATTTGGTTCAGCATTCGGACCCGCTATTTTATTAAGCTTATATTGGAAGAGAACGAACAAATGGGGCGTTCTTGCTGGGATGATTGTAGGTGCAGTAGTTGTAATTACTTGGGTACAAATTCCAAGTTTAAAAGCAACTATGTATGAAATGGTACCTGGATTCTTCTGTAGCTTATTAGCTGTTATTGTTGTAAGTTTATTAACGAAAGAACCAGTGAAAGCAATTCATCGTGAATTTAATGAGATGGAAGCAGTGCTGAAAGAGGAAACGAAATAAATTGCAAAGAGAGTAAACTAAATTGATGTTTACTCTCTTTTAATTAAAAATGAAAATAAGGACTTATTGACAATGAAAAATAAGTAACTTATAATAAATCTTGAGTTCGAGATAAATAATAGTTCAAATCAAGATTTATTGTGATTATAGAATGAGAAAATATTTTTTGTATAATATCTCGAATTCGAGATAATTCCGATAAGTTAGATGTTGATGTGTAATTTTATAATTAATATCTTGAATTCGAGATAAAATCGTAACGATGGATTTTACTTTGCAGTATGGACAAAATGAATAATGAATTTGAATGTATAAAAGTTTTTAAAATGAAATAAAAAGGGGCGGAGAAAATGGAAAAGAAAACGATGGGAATTCATCACATTACAGCAATCGTAGGACACCCACAAGAAAATGTAGATTTTTATGCTGGTCTGTTAGGTTTACGTTTAGTGAAACAAACAGTGAATTTTGATGATCCAGGCACGTACCATCTTTATTTTGGTAATGAAGGAGGGAAGCCCGGAACAATTATTACGTTTTTCCCATGGGCAGGTGCTCGTCAAGGAATTATTGGTGATGGTCAAGTAGGAATCACTTCTTATGTCGTACCAAAGGGCGCAATGGAGTTTTGGGAAAATAGATTAGAAAAATTCGATGTTTCGTATACAAAAATGACTCGATTTGGAGAACAGTATTTAGAATTTGATGATCCACATGGTTTGCATATAGAATTAGTGGAAAGAGAAGAAGGCGAATTAAATAATTGGAGTTTTGGAGAAGTTACACCAGAAGTAGCAATTAAAGGATTTGGTGGTGCTGTTCTTTTATCTGCACAACCTCAAAAAACTGCTGAATTGTTAGAGCATGTTATGGGTCTTGAGAAAATTGGAGAAGAAGGTGAATTTGTTCGATTCCGTTCTTCTGCTGATATTGGAAATATTATCGACTTGAGATTATCAACAATCGGTCGTGGTCAAATGGGTGTTGGTACAGTTCATCATATTGCTTGGAGAGCGAGTGATGATGCTGATCAATTAGATTGGAAAGAGCGTGTGACTCGTTTTGGATATCACGTAACGCCTGTACAAGATCGAAATTATTTTAACGCAATTTATTTTAGAGAACACGGGGAAATCTTATTTGAAATTGCAACAGACCCTCCTGGTTTCGCTCATGACGAATCGTTAGAGACGATGGGTGAGGAATTAAAGTTACCGGAGCAATATGAAACACATAGAAAACAAATTGAACAAACACTTTTACCATTTGAAGTGAGAAATTTAGACGGAAAGTGATTGAAAGGGGAAAAAGATTATGATGAAACATGTTTTTCAAAAAGGAAAAGATACGTCAAAACCAGTGTTGTTATTACTTCATGGTACAGGTGGTAATGAATTAGATTTATTACCACTTGCAGAAATAGTTGATCCGGAAGCATCTGTATTAAGTGTTAGGGGAAATGTATTAGAAAATGGCATGCCACGTTTCTTCCGTAGATTGGCAGAAGGCATTTTTGATGAAGAAGATTTGATTTTCCGTACGAAGGAATTAAATGAGTTTTTAGATGAAGCTGCAAAAACATACGAATTTGATAGAAATAACATTGTAGCTATCGGTTATTCAAATGGAGCAAACATTGCTACAAGCTTATTATTCCATTACGAAAATGCATTAAAAGGCGCTGTGCTCCATCACCCAATGGTGCCTAGAAGAGGAACACAATTACCTAATTTAGCAGGGAAATCCGTGTTTATTGCTGCTGGGACAAATGATCCGATTTGTTCATCAGCAGAGTCAGAGGAATTGAAGGCATTATTAGAAAGTGCAACTGCAAACGTAAAAATGCACTGGGAAAATAGAGGGCATCAATTAACAATGGGTGAAGTAGAAAAAGCAAAAGAATGGTATGACAAAGCATTTTAAAAAAGAAGCATCTGCTAACAATTAGCAGATGCTTCTTTTATTATTTACGACTGAATCGCAAGATGAGATGAAGAAAGTGGCAATTGAATATCAACGATTGTACCTTGATTTAATTCGCTTGAAATGTGTAATTTACCATGATGTTCCTCAATTATTTTGTAACACATCATTAATCCTAGTCCAGTTCCTTTTTCTTTTAAACTATAAAACGGTTCGCCTAGACGAGAGATACGATCTTCTGGGATACCACAGCCTTCATCAATAATCCGTATTAAAATGAAAGCATCATCAAATGGTTTTGTTTGGATGTAAATATTTCCGCCATTTGGCATCGCTTCTATCGCATTTTTTAATATGTTTATAAAAACTTGTTTTAATTGGTTACCATCACACTGAATATCATGTTTGTAATCAAAATGATCCATAATGATATGGACACTATGCATAATAGCAGTTGGTAAAATAAATGTAACTACTTCTTCAATTAAAGTTTGTATGTTACAAGTTTGGATAGATAATACTTGTGGTTTAGACATTGCCATAAATTGACTTGTAATAGATTCCATCTGTGAAATCTCACTTAACATAACATCGATATACCATTTCTGCTCCTCATTGATTTCAGGGAGTAGCAATGTTAGAAAACCTTTTAGAGAAGTGAGTGGATTTCGAATTTCATGGGCAATTCCAGCTGTCAGTTGTCCGACTACTGCGAGCTTTTCTGATTTTCGTAATAACTTTTCTGTTTCTTTAAGTTCGGTAACGTCTCTACCCATTACGATAAGACCCTTACGCGAGCCGTCAGGATGATAGAGAGGAACTTTCGATATACTTAAGATTAAGTCGAAATCATCTCTATGAATAATAAATTCCTCACCATGAAGAATTTGTCTTTGTTGCCACGCTAGTTCATCAACTTCTTCACAATGTAAAAAAGCTTCTCGGTACGCTTCATTATATTGAATGAGTTCACTATCTTTTTTCCCGTGGTAAGGTACATGGTGGAAATTGAAGCAAGAAAGTGCGTAGTCATTTGCTTCAAGCCAGCGCCCTTCATGATCCTTAAATATAACGAACGCAGGCATGGAGTTCACTAATGTACGTAATCTCTTCTCGCTTTCTTTTAGTATGTTCTCAATTCTTTCTGATTTTTCAAGAGGCTTCATAATGGCATATACGCCAGTTAGACGATTTTGGACAAATATAGGAACTAGTTTAGTCACGACGTCTAATAAGAATCCATTTTTATGATAAATAGATAACATATACTCTTGTTGATTATCCGCTTTAGTATTCTTTATATTTTGTAATACTTGCTCAGAAATATGAGCTTCTAAAATAGAGGTAATATTTTTCTGTTCTAATTCTAAAGAAGTGTAACCTAATATTCTTTCGACAGAAGGGTTCGTATGTAGAATAACTCCCTCTAAGTTCAATGAAATAATACTATCAGGATTGTGCTCGAACAGAGATGCGTACATTTCTGCTGAAGAACGATCTTGTATATGGTTTCGCAAACGTCCAGAAATGTTCAGATGACGTTTTCTTTGAAATGATGAATATTTTTTACGACTCATAATAGTTCCTCCGTACAAATAGCATCTAAAAAGATTTGTCTATTCATAACTATAATATAGATGCAATGTATATTTCTATAAAAAATGGAAGTTATATAATAAAATTTGTTTTCTTTATTTTGGAAAAGTGCGTATAGGGTGGTAATAAGGGGAGCTTATATTGTTTTATAAAGCATTTGTAAGTTACAGGAGTAGGTTTTCCTTATAATATTAGGATAGAAGAGGGGGAGAGAAAATGAGAAATTATATTCAAGGTATTGATCATGTACAAGTAGCTGCGCCTGTAGGGTGTGAAGAAGAAGCACGAGATTTTTATAGTAATAAAATTGGTATGGAGGAAATCCCGAAGCCAGAGGAATTAAAGAAGCGCGGTGGCTGTTGGTTTAAGTGTGGAAATCAAGAGATTCATATTGGAGTTGAGCAAAACTTCAATCCAGCTAAAAAAGCGCATCCGGCTTTTTATGTTTTAAAAATTGATGAATTTAAAGAAGAGTTAATAAAGCAAGGTATTGAAGTAATAGATGATCATGCACGACCAGATGTAATTAGATTTTATGTGTCAGATCCGTTCGGAAATCGAATTGAATTTATGGAAAATAAAAACTAGGTGGAAATCCACCTAGTTTTTTAACCTTTTCTAAACAATCCTAATACTTCAACCGTTTCTGTAATGTTAACGAATGCATGAGGATCAATTTCAGAAATTGTTAATTTCATACTTGCTAATTCTTCACGAGAAACGACTGTCATAAGTACACGTTTCTTTTCGCTGGAATAAGCACCTTCGCCATCAAGTAATGTAATTCCACGTACAACAGTTGAAAGAAGTTGTTTTTTCATTTTTTCTGCTTCATTTGTTACAATCATAAGTGTAACCTTCCGATGTTTCGTATGAATAGCATCGATAACTTTACCAGTTACATAAATGGAAAGTAAGCTTGTAAGAGCAACATCCCAAGTGAAGAAGAATCCTGCAATGATTACAACGACTGCATTTAAAATAATAAGGAATCCGCCAAGTTTAATGTCACGTTTGCGAGACAACAACATACCGATAATATCAAATCCACCAGTTGATCCATTACAGTTAAAAACAAGACCGATACCAGCTCCGGCAATGACACCACCAAAGATAGATGATAAAAGTGGATCTGTTGCTACGACTTTCACTGGAACATAGTATAATGCAACAGATAATACAATAACAGAGATAACAGTGTTAAAAATTACTTTTTTTCCAAGACCTATGTATCCTAAAATAAGGATAGGTAAGTTTAATACGAAGTTAATAATACCCGTGTTTACAGGAGTTACAATCCCTAAAATAATAGCAATTCCGCCAATTCCACTACTTAAAATTTTGTGGGGGATAAGGAAAAGATTAAAGGCAATCGCAATAATAATAGAACCAATAATAACACCAAGAAATCTGACCATCTCTTTCCCGTCCTTCACTAAAAAATTCATATTATTTCAAGATTATATATGATATTGAAAGTTTTGGGTAAAAACAGTTTATTTCGGAAAATTAGATTAATCAAAAGAATTCGAGTATTTTATCATTTGAAAGGGGATACAGTTGTGAAGATAAAAACATATCAACAGAAAAGCCCGTTGAAGCAAGAATGTGAGGATTCTTATTTTTGTAATGAAGAAAAAAAGATTTATGGTGTATGTGATGGGGCAACACCACTCGTCCCGTTTCATGATGAAAAGGGACATAATGGAGCATACATCGCTTCACATTTATTTGCAAGTTATTTTGCTTCATTACGCGAAACTCATAGTTTACCAGTTGCCGTCGCAAAAGCAAATGAAGCATTGCAAAGCAAAATGTTAGAATATGAAGTAGACATGAGAAAGAAAGAGCAATTGTGGTGTACATGTATCGCGGCCGTTCAAATAGATGGTGAGAAAATCGAATATGTACAGTTAGGGGACTGTATGATTGTCGCAATACTTCAAAATGGAACGATGCAAGTATTAACGAAAGACACAGTCGAAGGAATTAGTAAACGAGCAAAAAAGAAGAGAGAAGAAGATCGTAAAAAAGGGTTATCTGTACCAGAAGAACATGTTTTTCAAGATGTGAAAGAACAGTTAAAATACAATCGTTATCTTGCAAATATGCAGGATGGATATTCCGTTGCAAATGGAATGAGAGAAGCGATACATTATTTACAACATGGGGAATTACATATAGATGAAGTGAGCGGGATTTTTATTTGTTCAGACGGGTTATTCCACCCAGATTGGCCACTCGAACAAACTGTTGCATATATAAGAAAGAATAGTATAAATGATTATGTAGCAATTATTGAAGAGCTAGAAGGGGAAAAGAGAATAAGACCAGATGATAAAACAATGATGATTATTGAATTGTAAGGGAGGACGTTGAAATGGAAATTAAATGTGTTAATTTAACATTTCAAGATGAATTAGTTCCTTTAGAAACAGTAAATAAACTGATTATTCACCACACATCCGAAGATGGATGGGATGTGTATAAAACACATGAATTTCATCAAAAAGTAAGAGGGTGGAGCGGGATCGGTTATAACTATTTTATTGAAGAAGATGGAACTGTAGTTGAAGGACGAGGTTTACATATTGGAGCACATGCGAAAGATAATAATAGAGATACAATTGGAATATGCATAACGGGTAATTTTGATAAATATGATCCAACTATTGCACAAATGAATGCATTATATTTTTTATGTAAAATGTTTATGAGGCAGTTTGCTATAAAGAAAGAAAATATACTAGGTCATAGGGAGTTAGAAGGAGTTACAAAAAGTTGTCCTGGCAGTCGATTTTCTATGGTAGAGTTAAGAAACGAACTATCTTAAATATAGAGGAGTAAGAAATGATGATGAATATAAAAATACCAAATGATAAAAAAGAAGAGCTTGTAGCACAAATTCAGCAATTTTTCGTTGAAGAAGATTTAGATGAAATTGGGCGTTTCCAAGCAGAGCGTTTAATTGAAGAAATGATTAAATTAGTAGGACCGTTTGCATACAATCAAGCAATAGGAGACGCTAGAAAGCTTGTAACAGAGAAACTATCTAATATTGAAGAAGATTTGTATGTGTTAGAGAAGAGTGAAGGGAAGTAAACTTTCGCCAATTATAAAATAAGTATTTGCCACGGCTTCTTTCCAATGTTTTGTTTGGAAAAGGCCGTGAAATTGTTTTTGACCATATAAAATAAACCTTTTCTTTTTTACCAAAAGGGACCCCAGAATTAAAAAAACGTTATTCTTTCTTAACAAGCTAGATGAGAAAGAATAACGTTTTTTTGATTGAGATTAAAAATATATTATCTTAATTTTATCTTTTTTTAATAATTTATTTATGGGCAATTTATAGTTGCTATTTATAATTCCTATATATAGCAGCTATGGATACTACAAAGAAAAAATTTGGATGTGTAACACTTTGTATCCAATTCGCTGTAATCAAAATTTAAAACATGAATTGCTCACATAGAATTTTCTTTTGGAAGATAAGTGGTGTAATTCTTTGTTAAATGAAGGAAGGGATTGGGAAGCTATGAATAAAACAATTTTAAAAACATGTATCATATCAGCAGTTTTAGGTGGAAGTCTATTAAGTGAAACGAATGGAGAGGTGAAAGCAGAAGAGGTTACACCAAAAACGAATCATACTGGTGTATTCAAAGATGTTCCAAAGGGGCACTGGGCATATGAGGCGATTCAGCAATTAACAGGTGAGAAAATCATTTTTGGCTATGATGATGGAACATTTGGTTTTGGAGATAACGTAACACGCGAACAGGTTGCAGCTTTAATGTATCGTTATTTTAATATGGAAGAAAACAAAAATTATCAAAATCCATACGGTGACGTAAGTGAAGATTCAACAAGCTATATAAAGGAAATTTTATCTTTAACAGAAATGGGTGTGTTTACGGGTGACGAGCATGGGAACTTTAGACCGAAGGCATCCTTAACACGTGCAGAAATGGCACAAGTTCTTACAAATGCTTTTCATTTAAAGGCAAAGAGTGATCACACTTTTAATGATGTTTCAACGAATTCATGGGCAAGAAATGCAATTAGTGCTGTTCAAACAAATAATATTGCAAAAGGAGTAGGAGAAGGGAAGTTTGCTCCAAGTATGGATGTGACACGTGAACAGTACGCACAATTTTTATACAATGCAATACAAGAAACGAAAAAAACTGAACAAACGAAAGGGCAACTACTAGCTAATATACTTGGTGAAACGAATTGGCAAGGGACAAAAGTCTATGACAAAGATCATAATGATGTAACGAAAGAAAATCAAAATTTCATTGGGCTTGCAAAATATGATGTTAAAACTGCAAGGTATGAATTTTTTAATGCAAATACAGGAGAGAGTCGTAATGATAGCGGTACCTTTTT
Source organism: Bacillus sp. HY001 (assembly GCF_007558965.1). Lineage (NCBI taxonomy): Bacteria > Bacillati > Bacillota > Bacilli > Caryophanales > Bacillaceae > Bacillus > Bacillus sp. HY001. The sequence continues at coordinate 36,330 of NZ_VLTE01000011.1, forward strand.
TATAACGAATGATGGAAAGAAAAGAGTGTTAATTTCTGAAACGCAAAATTATCAAGCTGTTGTTGAATTAACGCAATTAGATAAGCAGAAATTTACATATAAAAGAATGGGGAAAGATGCAAAAGGGAGCGATGTAGAAGTGTTTGTTGAACATGTTCCTTACCATGAAAAAGAACTATCTTTCACGCGACCTGATAAAAATTTAGAAAGCTCGACAGGTAAAATAGTTACAGACGTTGATGGAGATGAAATTTTATCTAGTACACTATGGAACGGAACGGTGGTATTAGACGAACAAGGTAATAATGTAACAAAATACAACTCAAACTTAATCAGTCTAGCAAAATACGATAAAAATACAAATAAATACGAGTTTTTCAATGTAAATACAGGAGAAAGCCGTGGAGACTATGGTTTCTTTGATGTTGTACATGGTAATAAAATAAGGGCTCACGCTTCGTTAGGAAATAATAAATATGGTGCGGTCCTTGAACTTACAGAGTTAAATAAAGAGAAATTTACGTATACAAGAATCGGGAAAGATGCGAATGGAAAAGATATAAAAATCTTCGTTGAGCATGAACCGTATACAGGTGACCTAAAACCAAATTTCACAAAGTAATCTTTTATTCTAGCAAAGGTATTATGTTGGGGAATGTCGGTAAGGGGAAGCCTCAGTGGTTAGGAAGTTATATAGTAGAAGCAAAATAGCAGTTTATAGACAAATAGATGCCCTTAGGCATCTATTTGTCGTTTTAAAATAATTTTATCGGCAAATATAAAATACAAACTTTAGTAACTTACTACTTGCCCAACCATACATCCTGGTTCTTTTTTATTTATTCTCTCTATGCTCTTTATATTCATGAACTTTCTCTTTTACATTACCTACAGTATCTTTAGCAGTGCCTTTCACTTTATCCCATTTTCCTTCAGCTTGTAATTTTTTATTGTCAGTTACTTTCCCAACAACTTCTTTTACTTCGCCTGTTACTTTATCAATAGCACCTTCTACTTTTTCTTTTAAACCATGATCATGTTTAGTCATACATTTCTCCTCCTTGTAGTTTGATTAGAATTCTCTTTTCATATTGCAAGTTGAATGATGTATCTAGTAATAGCGTAACAAATCTAGTGTGAATATTCAAATGATTAATAGGATAGAAAAGGAATTGTCATAAAGTGAAACTTTAATCAGTGGGGGCATCCCCACTGATTATTAGTTGAACCAATCGGGCTTTTATGGGCAGTTGATCTCCCACCTAATTTCTTTGCTTTCGCTGAATTTGGCGGTGGAGGTCTTACTGCCCGTTAATGCGGGGTAGAATGTATAAGATTGTAATGAAAGGAGAAAGAATGTTAATTATATTTCTTTTGTAGTCCATATTGATTTTGTATAAGCAATTTTCATATGGGCACGTTCCATATTATTTTGACTGCCGCTACCGAACTTTGCTTGCCCAATTATTAAATTACAATTGGATTCAATAGCTGTTTCAATTCGTTTTTGAATTAATGCAGTATGACAGCCTTTACGTTGAAATTCTGGTAAAGTAGCAGATGCAGCTAATGAAGCAACACCGTTATTTATATAGAGAACGCCTATACTAGCAGGAGTGTTTCGAACTTCGGCTATGAAAAAATGCCAGCCGGGTTTATTGTAGAGAATTTCGTTATTTTGACGGACGCCATCTTTTGTAAAGGATGGCATATTAAATCCACGTACATATATGTCTGCAAAAATATGAAATTCACTTTCTTTCAGTTGGCGTACTGAAATGTTAGAAGGAAGCAGGGATGGATCCTTTCTCGGTATACTATATAAAGCGGTATGGAAGCCCGATTGGTAAAAACCTTTTTGCGATAAGTATTGAAATAATTCGGCTGTACCTTGAGCGGGTGTAATTTCAAAACGACAAGGGATTTGTAGCGATTGATAATAAGAGATGATTTCATCTATCTCATCTGTATTGGTAAATGTAGTACCCTTCACGGTATTAAAAGCAGGACCAGCAATTATTTTTGATGAAAAGGCAGTGGCGTTCCCGAATTTTTTCATTTGTATTTGCATTGGGTTTCCACTTGTTGCTTGCAGTAGCACTAATCTAGAAGAAAGCATATGTATTTCTGCGTTTTCTATTTCTTGTGCTGTATTGAGCGTCATAATTGTACTCATATAATTCCTCCGTCAATAAATATATTTCATAGTACATATACGGTGTTTGTTTTGAGATTCCTGTTGAAATGTAAGAGAATAAGAGGTTTTTTGGAAGGGAAATGGAAGTGAATTGTCGAAGGGAGTGAAAACAGATTAAAGGTGGTGCTCTCATGAAACAGAAAGACGTGCAGACATGCTCTAATTGTGGTTCTCAAAACATAGGGGAAGGTGAGTTTGTCGGATATGCACAAATACGGAAAAAGGAGACGATGTTCACATCTTCACCAGTAGATGCTTATATTTGTACAGATTGCGGGAATATCCTTTTATTAAAAGTACGACATTATGAAAAGTTTAAGCAGAAGCCGTTATGATTATTGAAAAGTGTTTTTATTAAGGAAGTTAATAGGAGTAATATTTTACATATATATGAATATGCCTTATATAAAGAGATGACAACATATACTGTGTGGGATGCTTATTAATAGTTGCACAACATACAAAAATGTATAGAAGAAATTGTGAATTAATATGAGAAAGAAAATTAGTTCTTCTTGGAATATTTCATATCGAAAACTCCTTTAAATGAATAAGGGGGTTTTTGTATTTTTATAGCAAAAACTTCCTTTAATTGTTATAATTGGTTATTGGGATAGAGTGTTTTTATTCACACCATAATCATAAAAGAAAACTAGCTAAATCGTATACAAAACCGCTATTTAACACAATCGCAACCGTAAGTTGACAAAGTGCAACCGCAGGAAGATAGAGATAAGGGCAATGTTTACATACAATTTAGGTAAGAAAACAAAGGGGGACACACATATGGGATTTGGTGAAAAGCTTTTTAAATTAAGAAAGGAAAAGGGCCTTTCTCAAGAAGCATTAGCTGAAAAATTAAACACAACAAGGCAAGCGGTTAGTAAATGGGAAAACGGTCAAGGTTTTCCAGAAACTGAAAAGTTAATAATGATTGGAAATGTTTTTGAAGTATCACTCGACTATTTATTAAAAGAAACTGCAGAGCAAAGTAATGAAAATGTGGAGGGCTATTATGTAAGTCAGGAAATGGCAGAAGGGTATATAGTGTATGGGCAAAAAATTTCTAAATATATTGCGTTAGGATTTAGTTTGCTCATTTTATCTACAATACCGTATTTATTATTTAAAGAAAATGCAACAATGTCAACATTCCTTGTCATTATCATTGCTGTCCTTGGAATTGGATCAATGATGGTACCTGCAACAATAGAAGAGAGTCGATACAATGTACTGAAAAAAGAAGAACTACTATTTGATCAAAACTTTCTAAAGGAATTGACAAAAAGATATGCGATTATTAAGAAGAAGTATGCTGCAGTGATGATTGTTGGATTTTGTTTTATAGCCGCAGGCGCAATACCGTTTTTGTTTGAGGAAAAACATATCACTTCAGGAGAATTAGTGCAGTATTATCCGTATTGTGTTGTACTGATTGCAATTGGAGTCTATCTTTTTGTCCGTGTTGTAGGAGTGTGGGAGATATATCGAATTTTAGTAGAAAATAAGGAATACAGTAATCGTTTTATTTTTAAAATGAAAAAGAAAGTAAGGAAAAAGGTAGATAGTTTATAAAGAATAAAAAACATGTTTCGAATCAACGTATTCAAAACATGTTTTTTTATCGTTCTGAATTATTTCCAAAGAAATAATTCAGAAAATACAGAAAAATGTCGTAATCATTTGTAGAAGTCTGTTATAATAAATGAAAAATGAAAACGCTTTAAAGGGGGATATAACCAATATGATGATGAATGTACCGCTAACAATTAGTTCCATGATGGAAAGAGCAGAAAAACTGTTTTCAAAGAAAGAAATTGTTTCACGGACACATGATACAATTACGACGTTAACGTATAAGCAGTTAGGTGAAAGGACGAGAAGGCTTTCCAGTTCGTTAAAAAAATTAGGAATTAAAGAAGGCGAGCGTATAGGAACGTTAGCGTGGAATCATCATCGACATGTGGAAGCGTATTTTGCTATTCCTGGTATTGCTTCCGTTTTACACACAATTAATATTCGTTTATCTCCTCAACATATTTCATACATTATTCAGCATGCAGAAGATCGAATTCTACTTATTGATGAAGATCTCGTACCGCTCGTTGAAAAAATTCAATCACAATTATCAACTGTACAAGCCTACATTATTATGACTGATAAAGATGAACTCCCAGAAACTACACTGGATCCTGTATATCATTATGAAAAGCTATTAGAAGAAGGCGATCCAACTTTCCAATTTGTTAAAGATATTGATGAAAATACACCTGCTGGTATGTGTTATACGTCAGCGACTACAGGAAACCCAAAAGGTGTTGTATATACGCATCGTAGTACTGTTTTGCATTGTATGGCACTCGGTTTAGCGGATACAGCTGCTTTATCGGAAAGTGATGCGGCAATGGCGATTGTACCGATGTTCCATGTGAACGCTTGGGGACTTCCTTTCGCTGCTACTTGGTTTGGAACTAAACAAGTTCTGCCAGGACCAATGTTTACGCCAAAAATTTTATTAGAGATGATTCAAGCTGAAAAAGTAACGATAGCAGCAGGTGTGCCGACAATTTGGCTCGGTGTATTACAAGAATTAGAAAATAATAGTTACGATTTATCTAGTATAACGAGAATATTATGCGGTGGTGCTGCTGCACCGAAAAGCGTTATTAAGGCATTTGAACAAAAATATAATGTTCCTTTCGTACATGCATATGGTATGACTGAAACAAGCCCACTCGTAACACTTGCACGTTTAAAAAGTTATGAAACAGAATTATCATATGAAGAGCAATTAGAAATCCGCTCAAAACAAGGATATCTTGTCCCTGGTGTAGAGATGAAAGTAGTCGGTACAAACGGTGAAGTGAAGTGGGATGGTACTGAGATGGGAGAGTTATGTTTACGAGCACCTTGGATCGCTGAAAGCTATTATAACGATGATCGTACTGTCGAAGGATTCCGAGACGGTTGGTTATATACTGGTGATGTTGTTACAGTTGATGAGGAAGGCTGCGTGAAAATTGTTGACCGTACGAAAGATGTTATTAAAAGCGGAGGTGAGTGGATTTCTTCAGTTGACCTTGAAAATGCATTAATGGCACATGATGCTATATTTGAAGCAGCTGTCGTTGCCGTTCCTCATCCGCAGTGGCAAGAGCGACCAATTGCCTGCGTCGTTCAAAAGAAAAATAGTACAGTAACAAAAGAAGAAATATATGAGTTTTTAAAACCACAGTTTGCGAAGTGGTGGTTACCAGACGATATTGTATTTATGGAAGAAATACCGAAAACATCTGTTGGGAAGTTTTTAAAACAGGCGCTTCGGAAAGAACTTGAGCATTTGCATAAAGAGAAATAATTGAAAAAATATTTGTAAACCTATATTTAAAATAAGTTGACAAAGGCAAAATAGAAAGATAATATAACTCCTATAATATGTTATCTAAAAATCATTTTAAGTTTACAAATAGGAGAAGCAAATATGAATACAAAAAACTTAGTTTTCGTCGCTTTATTTAGTTCTATTATGGGAGTGTTAGGGTTAATACCTCCAATTGCTCTTGCTATTACACCAGTTCCGATTACATTACAATCACTCGGTGTTATGCTTGCTGGTGGATTGTTAGGATCACGTCTTGGTGCGTTAAGTCAGCTTATTTTCTTACTTATAGTTGGAGTTGGAGCACCATTACTTGCTGGTGGACGCGGTGGTCCAGGCGTATTTGTTGGGCCAAGTGCAGGATATTTACTCGGTTATATCGTTGGAGCGTTTGTCATTGGTTATTTAATCGAGCGTTTACGTGAAGTTTCTATAATAAAGGTATTATGTATTAATATAATTGGTGGTATTTTCGTAGTTTATGTATTTGGTATTATTGTACAAGCTTTCTTTATGGATGTTTCTATATGGCAGACGATGAAAGTAAGTGCCGTATTTTTACCAGGTGATTGCATAAAAGCGATTATAGCAGCGATTCTTGTAACGAAATTACATCGTTCATTGAAACATATTATTACGCCTGCTCTAAAGGGCGGGAAATATACAAATGCAGGATAAGAAAGAGAAGAAACACGTTCATTGCGTGTTTCTTTTTATTATTTTGCAGAGAAAGGACAACTTATATGGGAATTACAAAAGAATATAAAAAACATCTCTCTATACAATCAAATAAAATGGCGATAAAGGAAAATGATCGAATTTTAACATATAAAGAATGGTTTGAGTCAGTGTGTAAAGTAGCAAACTGGTTGAATGAAAAAGAATCGAAGAATAAAACGATAGCAATTGTATTAGAGAATAGTATAGAATTTTTACAACTATTTGCTGGTGCTGCTATGGCCGGATGGGTTTGTGTGCCATTAGATATAAAGTGGAAACAGGATGAGCTCAAAGAAAGAATTGCAATCAGTAATCCGGATGTGATTGTGACAGAGCGATATAAGGTAAATGATCTACCTGGTGAAGAAGAAAGAGTAATAGAAATTGATGAGTGGAAACGTATGATAGAGAACTACCTGCCTACATATTATCCTGTAAAAAATGTACAAAATGCTCCGTTCTATATGGGATTTACATCAGGATCGACTGGGAAGGCGAAAGCATTTTTACGGGCGCAACAATCATGGGTTCATAGTTTTGATTGCAATATACAGGACTTTCATATGAAAAAAGAAGATTCTATTTTAATAGCTGGGACGCTCGTTCATTCTCTTTTCTTATATGGCGCAATAAGTGCATTATATGTAGGGCAAACGGTGCACGTTATGAGAAAGTTTATTCCAGATCAAGTGTTGGATAAGTTAGAAATGGAACATATCTCGGTCATGTATACAGTTCCGACAATGCTAGAATCTTTATATAAAGAAAACAGAGTAATAGAAAATGAAATGAAAATTATTTCGTCAGGAGCGAAATGGGAAGCTGAAGCGAAAGAAAAAATAAAGAGTATATTTCCTTATGCACGAAAATATGAATTTTACGGTGCATCGGAACTAAGTTTTGTAACAGCACTAGTTGATGAAGAGAGCGATAGAAGGCCAAATTCAGTAGGAAAACCTTGTCACAATGTGCAAGTTCGAATATGTAATGAAGCAGGAGAAGAAGTACAAAAAGGCGAGATTGGAACTGTTTATGTGAATAGTGATCAGTTTTTTATGGGATACATATTGGATCAGGTTTTAGTTCCAGAGTTGACTGAAGATGGATGGATGACAGTACGAGATGTAGGTTATGAAGATGAAGAAGGCTTCATTTATATTGTCGGCAGAGAGAAGAATATGATTTTATTTGGAGGAATTAATATTTTTCCAGAAGAAATAGAAAGTGTATTACATGAGCATCCAGCCGTTGATGAAATAGTTGTAGTTGGTGTGAAAGATAGTTATTGGGGTGAAAAACCTGTCGCCATCGTAAAAGGAATTGCTACGAAGCAACAATTAAAAAGTTTTTGCTTACAACGATTATCCTCGTTTAAAATACCGAAAGAATGGTATTTTGTAGATGAAATACCGTATACAAATAGCGGGAAAATTGCTCGTCTTGCAGCAAAAAATATGATTGAAAACCGGGATAAGATATATGAATAGAGCGGTTATTGTAGAAGCGAAAAGGACACCTATTGGTAAGAAGAATGGGATATTGAAAGATTATGAAGTTCAGCAATTAGTAACGCCGCTTCTTACGTTATTCAGTAAAGGAATTGAGAGAGAAATAGACGATGTTATATTAGGGAATGTTGTTGGACCAGGAGGGAATATTGCGAGATTATCTGCTTTAGAAGCAGGACTTGGTTATCATATTCCGGGTGTAACGATTGACCGGCAATGTGGTGCCGGATTGGAAGCGATTCGCACCGCATGTCATTTCATTCAAGGCGGAGCAGGTAATTGTTATATTGCAGGGGGAGTAGAGAGTACAAGTACATCACCTTTTCAAAATAGAGCGCGATTTTCACCGGCAACAATTGGCGATCCTGATATGGGAATAGCGGCTGAATATGTTGCAGAACGTTATAACATCACGAGAGAAATGCAAGACGAGTATGCTTGCCTCAGTTATAAACGAACATTGCAAGCATTAGAAAAAGGATATATACATGATGAAATATTGTCTTTTAATGGATTGTTAGATGAATCTATAAAGCCAGAAATGAATTATGAACGAATTATTAAAAGAACAAAACCCGCATTTTTACAAAATGGTACAGTAACGGCAGGGAATTCATGTGGTGTAAACGACGGAGCATGTGCAGTTCTTGTAATGGAAGAGGGGCAAGCCCGAAAATTAGGATACAAGCCTGTACTTCGTTTCGTTCATAGTGCTGTAGTTGGAGTGGATCCAAATCTTCCGGGAACTGGTCCGATATTTGCGGTGAACAAATTATTAAACGAAATGAATGTAAAAATAGAAGACATCGACTACTTTGAAATAAATGAAGCATTCGCCTCAAAAGTTGTTGCCTGTGCAAAGGAGTTACAAATTCCGTACGAAAAATTAAATGTAAATGGTGGGGCAATTGCGCTCGGTCATCCGTACGGTGCATCTGGAGCTATGCTTGTAACACGTTTATTTTATCAAGCGCAAAGAGAGCATATGAAATATGGAATTGCAACGTTAGGAATAGGGGGCGGAATAGGGCTGGCTTTATTATTTGAGAAAGTAGAAGACTAGCGAGGTATTAACTGTACTATGATTAATAGGGGATAATTAGTTCAATATATGAGTTTATATCCTCTCTTAGTAACCAAAAAACAAACAACTATTATTCTATATTTTTGGGTTACCTGAGGTTAAATTTGTAAGCTTGAGCCTCAGATAATTGGTATAATGTAATAATATGGGTGGAAGGTGGAAAAGCTGATATTAGTAAATTGAGCATAAAAATTTCATATGCATCCAGATAAGTATTAATAACATTTCTCTCTCTGAACATAAAACTATACGTATATTATGATAGATAATATAGGCGTTATTCTTATTATATTGCTCTAAAATAATCAAATCAGTTTATTTGAAGAAAGGAATGGGAATATGAACATTGGCGAACGGATTCGACAAATACGTATACATAAAGAATTCACGCAAGGGGAAGTAGTATCAGGGGTATGTTCTATAACTTATTTAAGTAGAATTGAAAATGGACAAATTAAACCTTCAAATTCTGTTTTAAAAAAAATCGCTAAAAATCTAGATATTGATTACAACTTTCTTGTAGGTGTAGATTATGAGGATATTGAAGCTAAGATTCTTGAAATATGTAATAGGTATAAAAATGATAATATTATAAGCTCTAAAGACTTATCATCTTTAGAGTTGTATGTTCGCGATACAGACTCTATTCTCTTATTATTAAAGGCCTATGGTGTTTTAATATACTATCATTCTCGAAATAATAACTTATTACATGTAGCAACTATTGTAAATGAGGCTTCGCAAGTAATTCCAAATCAAGTAGCCTTCCCATATACTCAAGACTTTATATATTATTTAATGGCTCGAGGTCATTATTTTTCTAATAAACAAGACTATATGACTGCAAATGAAATTTATATGCAGACAGAGAGTTTACTTGGTTTAGATGAAACTAGGCTACACGCTGATATATATTATAATCTAAGTCTAACAAATCAAAGTCTTTATAAAGATCAAACGATTAGTCGTTTGTATGCTAAAAAAGCCTACAGATTGTATGAAAAATTAAATGTAGAAAATCAAGTGATAAACATTCTTATAATTATTGCATTACAATATCAAAAAGATAATCTATCCGAGAAAGCTCTTGAATCTTTAAAACAAGCAGAAATTAAAGCAGAGGTTAGCGATAATCCTATGTATTTACCTTTGATTGCATATAATTATGGGAAAATATATCAAGGATTAAAAGATTACACCAATTCTATTAAATGTTATGAAAAAAGTTTACAGACTAGCAATCTTTATCCAGATCAAGCTCAAAAAATATATGCAGTAAGAAACTTAATAGAAATTTATATAGAATCTAAAGACTGGAAAATTGTTAATAAACTGATGGATGATGCATTAGAAATGTTATCAATTTCTGATATGCCACACGCATATGTTGAAATATATGGACTTAAGGGGAAAATATCCAAATTAAGGGGCGATAATCATGGATATGAGAAAAATATGCAAAAAGCTATTGAAAGGGGGCTAGAAAAAAAGCAATACCCTTTAGTTCGTGAACTCGCTACTGAACTAGGAAACTATTTTTATGATAATCGCGCTTATAAAATGTCAGCAAAGTACTTGAAAATATCCAGTCAACTCCCCACTTAAGCTACGCTTAAGTGGGCTTTCTTATGTATTGATCTAATAGGAAATTAATGCTAGTAAAACTACTATGTTTATAAAGCTTCCATTCAAGTACATTACTTTCGTCAAATATCTAGTTAGGGGAGTAAATCTTTCCTATATTTCAAAAAAAGTAAAATATCAAGTTTAAAACGATTAATAATTCGCTAAAATTTTAATGGGATTTTACTAATTGTTATTAACATAAATGAACATGTATATTTTAAGTATAGAAATTCAAACAGTAAGGAGGTGGTTATTCTGATGCAAGAGAAAAAACAATCTACAAAATGGATGAAAAAGACAATATTTAAGCCAATTCAAATGAGATGAACAAAAAATAAATGGCACTGAAGATACAATGCAGCATACTTAATAAATAAGAAAGAGGGATACATATGAAAAGAAACGAAACGGGAACTAAGAGAAAAATAGTAAGATATACAGGTGGAATTGCTATACTTTTATTATTGATATCCTTTATATATCAATGGAAAAATGGTTTAGAGGTTGATACTACTGAAAACTTCAGTCTGGCATTAATTGTTGCCATTTTCCTTTCTAGTTTTATTCCTGAAAGAAAAAGAGATAGTTAAATAATTGAATAGGCAATTGAGAGCTATTTCTTAATTGCCTATTTATGCAAATGTAAATTCAAAATAAGAGATAAATGCTTAATGTCGGTGATTATATAATTGAATAACAACTAATCCCTATTCAATATTCAATTATCTTTTAAAGTATTTTAGGTTTAGGTTTGGATAGTGGTGCTACTAGTTTTCTACTTTTTGAGGAACATAAGCATTGCTACCAGGTTTTGCTTTTATTTCATTCCAAGCGGCGATAGCATCAGCTTTTGATTTTCCTTTATTATTTGGATCTTCGAAAAAGTCGCGAGTGAAACGATTGTATTCAAACTGCGCGCTGATAGTTGTTTTATAAGTAGGATCTTTTTTTCGTTCGTTTTCTTCATACCAAAACGTTATCGCGTCCTCATATGTTTTTCCAACATTCTCTTTAAAAAACTTTTGAAGAGCTACTGTAAAGCGGAAGTTTGCTCCAATTTTGTCTTTGAAAAAAGCACGAACATCTTCGCTACAGCGGTGATTTTTAGTAATAATCGTTTGAAGAGAAAGGTCCGTATAAGAGAGTGGAGCTTTACTCACTTTTTGATTAGAGCTGTTTTTTAATATTTTACCAGTATGTAAATAATGTGAGATACGCTCGGTTATTTCAATCTTAGAGCCACTAGCTGGCAAACCATGCTCACGACAAAATGTTTGGAGTTCTGCTTTTAACCAATAATAGTTTTGGAAATCTTCAAGTGATATAGATTTTGTTAAAGTTGGACGCATGAATGTAACAACTTCTTTCTTCCATAATTTTCTTTAATTATAAAACGTACGTTCTTTTTATGGAAGGATTAATTTGTAAATATAACAGGAAGAGGAGATTACATATGGAAAATGTAATGCAAGTTCGTGTTACGGGAATTTTAATTGAAGATGAAAAAGTATTGCTAGTAAAGCAAAAAGTTGCTAATCGCGATTGGTCTTTACCTGGAGGAAGGATAGAGAATGGTGAAATGTTAGAAGAAGCGATGGTTCGAGAAATGAGAGAAGAAACAGGATTAGAAGTTAAAATTAAGAAGCTACTCTATGTTTGTGATAAACCAGATGCTAGTCCATCTTTATTACATATTACGTTTCTGCTTGAAAAGATTGAAGGTGAAATTACGCTACCTTCTAACGAGTTCGATCATAATCCGATTCATGATGTGCAAATGGTACCGATTAATGAATTAAGTCATTATGGTTTTTCGGAAACTTTTATAAAACTGGTAAATGAAGGGTTTGCAAATGCAGGGAGTTATCAAGGATTGAAACAAAATATAGGCCTGTAAGTATAGATGAAGGATAGCTATTAGCTATCCTTCGCAAAAATATTTCACACCGCTGACTGTAAAGAAGAAACAAGTTGATTTAAAAATTCTTCTCCGGTCATAACCGCTTTTCCGCCGCCGCGCGCACTCTTTTTATTTCCGCCACCTTTTCCTTCAATAGCAGGAAGAGCGTCTTTTAAAAGTGAGTTCATATCAAGTGTGACTGTTTTTCCGCAAGCGAGGATGCATTGTAGTTTGTCATCATTTTCGATAACGAAATATGTAAGGGTATGCTCTTGTTGTTCTGTAATAATAGCAGAAAGCTTTGCGATTTCTTGCATAGAACGATTTGTAAATACTTTAGAAATAAGTATGCCAGCATGTATTTCTGAAGGCTGTTGCAGTAGTTCGTTTGCTTCTGCATATAATAATTTTTCATTCATTGTTTGTATTGTTTTTTCGTTTTCTTTTTGAGAAGTGAGAAGTTGTGCTACTTTTGCTGGAATATCATTCTCGCTACTGTTTAATTGTTTAGAAACATCTTTTATAATTTGTTGCTGTTGCCCCATTAATTTAAGTGTGCGCCAGCCAGCGATAAACGTTAATCTTATGCCACCTTTATTACGCTCCCATCCTAATACTTGAATAGGACCTACTTCACCTGTATATTTCGGATGTGTTCCGCCACAGCCGTTGTAGTCGAAGTTTTCAATTATAACAACACGTATATTTTCTGTTAAAATCGGTTCTTTACGAAGGGGCAATGTTTTCGCTTCTTCTAAGTTCATCCACTGGATGCGGATTGGATGGTTTTCAAAAACAATTTTGTTTGCAATTTGTACTGCTTTTTCAACTGTTTCTGCATGCAGATTTTCTGTTTCTAAATCAATTGTTACCGTCTCTTTACCAAGGTGGAATCCAATTGTAGGTATGTTAAAATGGTCCCAAAAAGCAGCGGATAAAATGTGCTGAGCTGCATGTTGCTGCATATGATCAAAACGGCGCTCCCAATTGATTTTACCTTCAACTTCTTCTGTATGTAATTGTTCTGTAATGAAGTGGCGGATTTCTTCATCGACTTCTTCAACATCGATTACTGCAATGTCATTTAAAGTTCCAGTATCATGGGGCTGGCCGCCACCTGTCGGATAAAATGCTGTTTCGTTTAAAACAACGTATAAGTTACCGTCTTTATCATAATCTTGCTTTATAATTTTAGTAGTAAAGTCTTTCTTATAAGCGTCAGTGTAATATAATTTTTGCTTCAATTTTCTTTCCCCTTTCGTGTTCAATAGTTTCATTGTAAAGCAATTGAAATTAGTTTCCTAATATTTCAGAAGAAAGAAACTAATTTTAGAATTTTCTTGCTATAATAAGAAAAAGAAAATGCGGGGGTGGAATGAATATGTTATATGAAAACGGCGTAGATAAACTACTTAGTTTAAGCAAAAATATTTCTGAATTGTATCGAGAATTAAATGAAATGACCCGGATTTTAACGGACTGTAATCGAGAAAGTGTGAAGTTCGATCGGTTATACGTAAAAGAGGTACTGTGGAAGAAAGAAGATGTAATAGAGAAATATGACCAGCTACTTGTGCAACTTTGTATAAATGAATGCTTTGATCTAAAAAGTGTCATTACAGGGGAATATAAGTATACATATGAAGAAGTAGAAAGTATCGTTTTACAATTTAATGAGAAATACAATGTCGTAATTTTAATTAAAGATGTTTGTAAAGAATTACAGTTTACATACGGCATAGATATGGATATAACGAGAACAACTCGAGTATCAACAGCTCAAGTATAAAAAGGGAAAAGAAAGCAGAACCTTTGCTTTCTTTTTTTATGTAAGAACAGGGAGAGTAGGTTTTTTAGATGAAGGGGAAGTTGCAAAATATTCATCCGTTAGGAATGACAATTATAATAGGGACTTTATTTGCGAGGTTTGCCACGTCAATGAGCATTCCTTTTTTAGCAATTTATTTAACGACTGTGAAAGGCGTATCAGCTGGAATGACGGGTGCTATTATCGGAACGAGTGCACTTGTTGGAGTATTTGCTAGTTTTATCGGAGGGAATTTATCGGATCGGATCGGCCGAAATATGATTATAATATGGTCCATGATCGTTTGGGTGTTTGTATTCATAGGTTTTTCACTTGCAGATCATGTTTTAAGTTTCTTTTTATTAAATGCTTTGAATGGATTATGTAGGTCCTTTTTTGAACCGACGTCAAGAGCATTATTATCAGATTTAACGAAACCAGAGTATCGTTTACTCGTATATAATTTGCGTTACGGTGCAATCAATGTTGGAGTAGCAATTGGCCCACTTGTCGGATTACAAATTGGAAGCGCAAAATCAACAATTCCGTTTTTAGTAGCAGCTGGAGTATACATTCTATATACAGCTATTTTAGCGTTCCAATTTAAGAAGTATCCAATTGAAAAAAAGAAAGTAAATACAGAAAAACCTGTCACAATGTTAAATGCAATTCGCATTTTGCGAAAGGATGTCGTATTTTTAGTTGCATTAGTCGGTATTATTTTGAGTAATTGTGGTTTTTCTCACTTAACGACAACAGTATCTCAATATTTTGCAAATGCACATATATTTCAGGATGGAGTGAAATTATTTTCATATATGTTAGCTTTAAATGCGATTGTTGTAGTCGTAATTCAATACCCTGTTATTCAAATGTGTAAAAAGTATACACCGCTAGTATCCATTATGGTTGGAACTTTATTTGTGAGCGGAGGATTGTTTGGATTTGGAATAGTAGAATCTATACTAGGTGCTGCAACTTGCACAATTATTTTTACCATTGGAGAAGTTCTCATGTTTTCAATGACGGATGTATTTATAGATGGTATAGCTGTTTCACATTTAAAAGGCACATATTTTGGAGCAATGGGATTTTCAGGAATTGGAGCAGTAATTGGTCCATGGCTTGGGGGAGTACTTCTCGATTACTACGGGTACCAAAATGGATTTATTGTCTTTTCAGCGCTAGCTATATTTTCAACTGTAGCATTTCCTGTACTTTTAGTTACAAAAGGTTTATTGAAAAAAAGAGATGATAGAAATTGTAATTTAGAATTACATGCGAAATAAAATAAGCCCCAGCAGACGGCTGGGGCTTATTTTTGTATTCATCCCGCTATTTGCGGCAGTAAAACTCCCGTTGATTAAAGTTTTACTTTATTTTACTTCTCAATTTGAAAAAGAACTTTTTCTTCATGTTTATTAGCAACTTCATTTTTGGAAATATGAATAGCTAAATATCCATTCTCTAAGCAGGCTAGCATCTTCTTATAAATGATAGTAGCGGGTAAAGGAATGATCCGCTGTAAAGAACTATTATTATGAAGTATGCAAATATTTAGGCCTGTCTCCATCTTTTTAATAACTACATTTTGTTCGGAGACATTCGGTACATCTGTTTCCAAAATGTATTCTTGTTCAGTTTCACAAAGGTCAATATGAATTTGATTTGGGAAACTAAAGTTACTACAAGAATCAGAACAAAATTGATCCATCCATTCTTCGAAACCATCAACATGAAAAAGACAATCCTTCTTTTTCTTGCCCATGTAAGACACCCTCCGTAAAATCTCAATTCATACTATGTTATGCATGAATGAAGTAGGGGTGAAGAATAAATGGAAAAATATAAACATTGTATGTGGCAAAGGTAGCTAGTGTGAGCCTTTTGTTTTACATATCATGATGTGCATGATTCTTTTGACGTGAATGGTTACGGTTTTTTACTTTATGAGATCCGCTTAATGGTTCAGGTTGTCCCTTTTTTTCTTTTGCTTCACGATTGTTTTTGCCCATTGTATGTGACACCTCCTCTTTCTCTTTAGAATGAGAGAAGTTTGCAAATTTATACGAGAATGTTTTTAGAAAAAAAGGTAAAGATAAATGGGACTAACTATTATGGAAAGGGGATTATATAGTGCCATATCATAAAGATAAACAACAAGCTTTTCAAGCAGCGCAGCAAGGAGTTACACAAGCAGAAAACGCATTTAATAACATTGTGAAAAATGATCCAAACTACGGTCATGATTTAAAAGAGTTACGCCAAGAGGTTCAGGAAGCGTATGAACAAATTCAAAATGCATTAGAAGTAGCTTCGGAAACACAACGCCCACAACTTGAGCAATACGAAAATAATCTCCAAAACATTATGCGAAATGTAGATCAATTAGAAAAGTAAATGAGATTGTTGTGTATTCGACAACCTTATTACTTTGACGAACGTTATGCTAAAACAGAAGATTTTTCTATTCGTTTTTTGTTTATTATGCGCAGTACATATATTTCAAGTTGAAAAAGTGGAAGCGAAAATGTTGCTCAGAAAAGAGCTAGAACCAACGGGCTATGTAACGTGGGAAGTACCTAATAATGAAAAGATTATTGCCATTACATTTGATGATGGACCAGATCCAACTTATACACCACAAGTTTTACATTTATTACGTCAATATAAAGCAGAAGCGACATTTTTTATGATTGGATTTCGAGTGCAGCGTAATCCATATTTAGTGAAAGAAGTGTTAAAAGAGGGACATGAAATTGGAAACCATACGATGAATCATTTGTATGCGAGTAATTCATCAGACGAAAAATTAGAAAATGATATTTTAGATGGGAAGAAATATTTTAAAAAATGGGTGAAAGAACCTTTGCTATTCCGTCCGCCTGGCGGATATATTAACGATGCTGTATTTAAAACCGCGAAAGAAGCGGGTTATCAAACGGTTCTATGGTCGTGGCATCAAGACCCGCGTGATTGGGCAAATCCAGGGGTTGAATCCATTGTAAATCATGTAGTGAAAAATGCTAAAAGTGGAGATATTGTATTGTTACATGATGGAGGAAATGATCGTAGTCAAACAGTAGCAGCGTTAGCAAAAATTTTACCTGAGTTGAAAAAACAAGGCTATCGATTTGTAACGGTTTCAGAATTACTACGTTATAAACATTAGAAAAAATCCCAAAAGGAAAATGGACCTTTTGGGATTTTTCGTTACTGGTTCTTTTTACGTTTCTTATTATTTTGTCGCTCTGCTGGAGTTAAAGGCTCGTTTGCAAATTCTTCATTGAAACCAGCACCTTGTCCTTGTGCAGATGCCGCATTCATTCCTGAAATAGTATGATTTGCTTTTCTTTTACCCATTTTATTTCACCTCTATAACATTTTTTGTGTGTTGAATGATAAGCAGTTCATAGTATGTATGAACTGTAAGCAAAGCGCTAATAGAGCACTTTACTTTATGGTAATAGTATTCATAAGGAGCATGAACATTATTCAAATTTAGAAACATAAAGAAAACTTATGATAATCTATAAGTTTCTTATTATTTACTTATTTAGAAAGTTGTAATAAGATATTATCGTAAGGTATTGAAAAGTTTGTCTACATTTTATATTCAGACAACTTAGTCACGTTTAACAGGGGGGAAACATAATGGTCAAACATAATCCATTTCAATCACGTGCAACTTTTGAATTAGATGGAAAAACGTATCATTATTATGATTTGAAAGCGCTTGAAAACGCAGGGGTTGGCAACGTATCTCAATTACCATATTCCGTGAAAGTTTTACTTGAATCAGTACTTCGTCAAGTAGACGGACGTGTAATTACAGAAGAGCATGTTACAAATTTAGCGAAATGGGGAACGAAAGATGTGCAAGATATCGATGTTCCATTTAAACCATCTCGTGTAATTTTACAAGATTTCACTGGTGTACCAGCTGTTGTAGATTTGGCTTCGCTTCGTAAAGCAATGGCAGACATGGGTGGGGATCCTGATAAAATTAATCCAGAAATTACTGTAGACCTTGTAATTGACCACTCTGTACAGGTTGATAGAGCGGGTACGGCAGACGCGCTTGCATTCAACATGGACTTAGAGTTTAAACGTAATGAAGAACGTTATAAATTTTTAAGCTGGGCACAAAAATCATTTGATAACTACCGTGCAGTTCCACCAGCTACAGGTATTGTACACCAAGTAAACCTTGAATATTTAGCGCCAGTTGTTCATGCTGTGAAAAATGCTGAAGGTGACTTAGTTGCATACCCAGATTCATTAGTTGGAACAGACTCACATACAACAATGATTAACGGTATCGGCGTTCTTGGATGGGGCGTTGGTGGTATTGAAGCAGAAGCAGGAATGCTTGGACAGCCTTCATACTTCCCAGTACCTGAAGTAATCGGTGTGAAATTAACTGGTACACTTCCAAGTGGTACTACAGCAACAGACGTTGCATTAAAAGTAACACAAGTATTACGTCAAAAAGGTGTAGTTGGTAAATTCGTTGAGTTCTTCGGTAATGGACTAAAGAGCATGCCTTTAGCTGACCGTGCAACAATTTCAAACATGGCACCAGAATATGGCGCAACTTGTGGATTCTTCCCAATCGACGATATTTCATTAGAATACTTACGTTTAACAGGTAGAGATGAAGAGCAAATTCGCGTTGTGGAAGAATACTGTAAAGCGAACGGCTTATTCTATACAGCGGACAGCAAAGATCCAATTTACACTGATCTTGTTGAAATTGATTTAAATACAATTGAATCTAACCTTTCTGGACCGAAACGCCCACAAGATTTAATTCCACTTTCAGATATGAAAGATGCGTTCCACAAAGCTGTTGTAGCACCAGTTGGAACACAAGGACTTGGATTTAATGAGCAAGAGTTCGATAAAGAAGTGAAGGTTACATTAGAAGATAAAGAAGTAACGATGAAAACAGGTGCAATTGCAATCGCTGCAATTACAAGCTGTACAAATACATCAAACCCATACGTATTAATTGGGGCAGGTCTAGTTGCGAAGAAAGCAATTGAAAAAGGACTTGTAGTACCTGAGTACGTAAAAACATCATTAGCACCAGGATCTAAAGTTGTTACTGAGTACTTAGATAAATCAGGTTTAACAACATATTTAGATCAATTAGGTTTCCAAACAGTTGGTTACGGCTGTACGACTTGTATCGGTAACTCTGGTCCATTAGCAGAGGAATTAGAAGAAGCAATCGCAGCAAACGATTTATTAGTAACATCTGTTTTATCTGGTAACCGTAACTTTGAAGGTCGTATTCACCCGCTTGTAAAAGCAAACTACTTAGCATCACCACCACTTGTTGTGGCATATGCACTTGCAGGTACTGTTGATATTGACTTGAAAAATGATGAAATCGGTAAAGATGCAAATGGCAATGCTGTATACTTCAACGATATTTGGCCATCAGCTAAAGAAATTGAAGATGTAGTTCAAAGTGTTGTTACATCTGAACTGTTCAAAAAAGAATATGCACAAGTATTTAACAGCAATGAGCGTTGGAACGAAATCCAAACTTCAAATGAAGCTCTATATACTTGGGATAATGATTCAACTTATATTCAAAACCCACCATTCTTTGAAGGTTTATCAAAAGAGCCAGGTGAAGTTGAAACGTTATCAGGCTTACGCATAGTTGGTAAATTTGGTGATTCTGTAACGACAGACCACATTTCACCAGCAGGTTCAATCGGTAAGCACACGCCAGCTGGACGTTACTTATTAGAAAACGGCGTACAACCAGTTGACTTCAACTCTTACGGTTCTCGTCGTGGTAACCATGAAGTTATGATGCGTGGTACATTCGCGAACATCCGTATTAAAAACCAAATCGCACCAGGAACAGAAGGCGGATATACAACACATTGGCCAACTGGTGAAGTAACATCTATCTATGATGCTGCTATGAAATATAAAGAAGAGGGCACAGGCCTTCTAGTTGTTGCTGGTAAAGATTACGGTATGGGAAGTTCTCGTGACTGGGCTGCGAAAGGTACAAACTTATTAGGTATTAAAGCAGTAATCGCAGAAAGCTTCGAACGTATTCACCGCAGTAACTTAGTGTTAATGGGTGTGTTACCACTTCAATTTAAAGATGGCGAAAGCGCTGAAACATTAGGTCTTGTTGGTAACGAGTCATTTGAAATTCAAATTGACAAAACAGTTAGACCACGCGATCTTGTAAAAGTAGTTGCAACTGATGCAGATGGCAACGAAAAACAATTTGAAGTAGTAGCTCGTTTCGATAGTGAAGTTGAAATTGACTACTACCGTCACGGTGGTATCTTACAAATGGTTCTTCGTGAGAAAATTGAAGAGTCTAAAGTGTCGAACTAAATAATTGAAATGAACGATAAGGAAGCTAACAACTGTTAGCTTCCTTATTTTATGAAAAGGGATGAAACCATTTGGTTTCATCCCTTTCTTTTTACTTAAAAAAATGGAGGAAAGGTCATGAAAAAATATAAAAGAATATTGTTACCGTTACAGAAAGAAAAAATGTTAGTAATAGCAGCTGTATGCAGTGGCTCCTTCGCAGCTATTTTAAACTTATCTAGACCGATTTTAATGGGATTAATTATAGATAACCTTATTCAACGGGAGTTAAAGGAGGCGTACCTTTACATTATTTTATTTGCAGCTAGCCGATTGTTGATGTGGATCAACAATCTGTCATTTGATTATATAAGCTCCAAAGCAAGTCAACGAATATTGCGAAAGAAGCGTATAGATGTATTACGCCATTTTTTCTCATTATCGTTTGAAGAGAGTGAGAAAATTAAACAAGGAGAGTTAGAGACGTTAGTTGTGTCTGATATTCCGAATTGGATTAGGTTATATGGTTCTATATTAATAGAATATATACACGCCATTGCGCAATTTATAGGTGCGTTCATAGCACTACAACATATAGATATCATGTTCATATTATGGGTAACTCCGTTTTTATTTTTAAGTGCAACGGTTCCGATCTTGATGGGGAAAAAGGTAAGAAATATTGCAAGCATTGCTCAAAGCGATCAATCAAGTGTTGTAGAGATGGTTTCACAGTTTGTAAAAGGAGCACAAGATTTACGTAGTTTGCAAAAAGAAAAGTGGGCCATGTGCGTATTTAAAGGAGTAACGGCACAATCTTATAAAACAGAAGTAAAGAAGACGATGATGCAACATTGTATTGGAGTAGTTGGAACAATGATTGAAACAGGAGCATATATCGTTGTTCTCATTATAGGTGCGCAGAAAATAATGAAGGGGGAAATGGAAGTTGGCTCACTTGTTGCGGTATTAGCTACAATTGAAATGCTCTTTTTTCCAGTTCGTTACGTTGGCGATTTATTAATGATGACACAAGTTGCAGTCGCTTCGGCAAATAGAGTTTTTTCCTTTTTAAATAAACGAGGGGCAGATAGTAGTCGAGAAAGAGCGATGGGGATGACGGTAACAAATGTTTCATTTCAGGAAAGTGATGGAGAAAAATGCAGAATTAAGAATATCGATTTGCAAATTCATCCTGGTGAACTCGTTATTATTGTAGGAGAAAGTGGTGCAGGAAAAACAACGCTTTTAAAATTAATGACAGGTTTGTATAAACCATCTAGCGGTAGCATTGTTTACTATGGTAATGAGGCACGTATGACTACAGTGTGGCAAGAACCTCGTTTCTTTCGGACGACAGTAAAAGAGAATATGTATTTCGGAGAAGAGTATTTAGAAGATCAATTAGAAAAAAATATTGAACTTGTAAATGTGAAACCGATTATTAGAGATTTATCTGGGGGGATTGAAACTGTATTACATAAAAGTGGTGAAGAGTTTTCGGGAGGAGAAAGAAAACGTCTTGCATTATTGCGAGCAATGGGTTCAAATCCGAATCTTATTATTTTAGATGAACCGACTGCTGGATTAGATCCGGATAATCAAGAAGTAGTTTGGAATATGCTTAAAGGGCTAGGAAGAAATGTAACGAGAGTTGTGACAACACATGATGTTGAGAGGGCGATGATAGCGGATCGAGTTGTTGTCATGAATAATGGAAGTGTTGTGGAATGTGGGGATCCTAAAGAATTACTAACATATAAGTCATTTTTCAAAAAGATGTTAATAAAAAGATAAGAGCGACATAGTGCTCTTATCTTTATTCACTCGTATTAAGTTGATACGTATAAGACTCAGTATCGTTAGTACTAAACTCTTTCACCAGAGTAAGTTGGTTTGTATCTGGATTATATTTGAAAATTTTGACCGTATGTTCGCTACTTAGAGAGGGGTTATATTCTTGAATAGCGAATGTATTTTCAGCAATCTGTGTCATATTACTGGTCGAAACATTTTCTGTAGAATCATGATTTGTAGAAATTTCAACGACTTTTTTACTATTGAAAAATAAAAGAACAATTACTAAAACAACTAAACATATCCGTATATAACGAAGTTCTTTACTTATAGGATGTTCTCCCAAAATAATCATCCTTTCTATAACTTCTGTATAGTAGTGGTAGTCATAGTCGTCGTGAAGAAACTAAGAAAACCAAGGCCGGCTAATAGGATAAATGAGATTAAAGCGATATAGAGGCAAATACGTCCCACTTGCCTTTTTTCAGGATCTTTACTGAAGAGCGAGATGATCCAAGTAATAATGCCGATTGGGGAAAATATAAAACTAAGAATATATAATAGTATTTTTTCAAATAAGTTCATAAAAACATCCTCCTTTTTGAAATTTCTATATGTGGAGTTTTCTTCTTATTAATGCTGCCGTTATGTAGGAAAGTACAGAATAAACAGCACTAAAAATGATCCAAGCATCAAAGCTTTGTAAAGCTAGGTGTATGTCAAATTCAGAAACGATAATGAAAAATATAAACGGGACAGTAAAAGAAATAATAATAGCAGCCCATTTAAATTTGTATAGCAAACTGCTCGAACAAATACATAGTAATGGTAAAGTGAAAAAAACGAAAGTGAAAGGGTTAATTAGCAATTGTAAAATACATATCACCTCGCAGTTTTTGTATATATTTCTAATTATATGATATAAAGGTAAATATTTCATTTAAATTACAAATATTCCGATTATTTAGACTGTGAATATTTCCAAGCTCGTCCGTATAAGCTAAAATAAGGTATATAGTATTTTGTTAATTAAGTTATAAGAAGACAAACACGTTAGGGTGATATAAAATGTGGCGGAAGTTTACGATTATTGTAGTGTTACTTTGTTTAGCCGGATATGCAGCGTATGAACAGTTTGGTAAAAACGATCAGGTGGTACAAGGGAAGCAAGAAAAAAGTGAAGCTGCTATGAAAGAGATGATTGCAAGTAATGGTATTGAAATAGGGAAGAGTGCTCCGGATTTTACATTAATGAAGTTAGATGGAACGGATGTAAAGTTATCGGATTTAAAAGGAAAGAAAGTGATTGTAAACTTTTGGGCAACGTGGTGTGGACCCTGCCAGCAAGAAATGCCTGATATGGAGGCTTTCTATAAAGAACATAAAGAAAACGTAGAAATTTTAGCAATAAATTATACACCTTCAGAAAAAGGTGGGGGTGTAGAAAAGGTAAGTAATTTTGCTAAGGAAAAAGGAATTACTTTTCCTATTTTATTGGACAAGAATATTGATGTAACGACAGCCTATAAAGTAATTACGATCCCAACTTCGTATTTTATAGATACGAAAGGTGTCATTCAAGATAAGTTCATTGGACCAATGACGCAAAAAGAGATGGAGAAACGGATTGCTAAATTAAAATAACGGTGAAAAGGTAGAAGTGGAAAGTTACCATTTCTGCCTTTTCTTTTTCACGTAGTGATAGCAGCATGTTATGATAAAAGAAATATAAACGTTTAGAGATAAAGGAGTGTATGGAGTGGGGAATATATCCTTACCGTTAGATTATGTTGTAATTGATTTTGAAACAACAGGATTTAACCCTTATAATGATAAAATTATTCAAGTCGCAGCAGTGAAATATCGTAATCATGAACTAGTAGATCAGTTTGTTTCCTATGTGAATCCAGAGCGTTCAATTCCGGACCGAATAACGAGTTTAACAGGTATTACAAATTATCGTGTTTCAGATGCACCGACGATTGAAGAAGTATTACCTTTATTTTTAGCATTTTTACATACAAATGTAATTGTCGCTCATAATGCATCTTTTGATATGCGTTTTTTGAAAAGCAATGTAAATATGCTTGGGCTGCCTGAGTCTAAAAATAAAGTGATTGACACTGTGTTTTTAGCAAAGAAATATATGAAGCACGCGCCTAATCATAAACTTGAAACGTTAAAGCGAATGCTTGGCATTCGTTTAAGTTCTCATAATGCATTTGATGATTGTATTACGTGTGCAGCTGTTTATCAAAAATGTGCATCTATTGAAGAAGAAACAAACAGGAAATCGGATACGGAAGTACTTGATGAAACAGCAGTATATGAAGTAGTAAAAAAGATGCTTGTACGAAATAAACGTGATATCGAATGGGTTCGTTGCATGAATGTAGGAAGCTATTTAGATATAAAAGCTTTTTATCCAGTTATGAGAGTAAAAGTAAAAGGGCGAAAGAAATACGTATTAACAGAGATATTAGAAGATGATGTGAAAGAAATATGTACGAGTTTAAATTGTGAACCGGCGTTAAAAAGTGAAGTTGGTAATACGAGAATTATGCTTAATAGCTTAGAGGACGTCCTGAAATTAGAAAGTTATATTTTAGAACAGTATGATTTCGTACTGCAAGCGCTAAGTGAGTATAAACAAAGTGAAATGAATGCAGATGAAAAGTTAAAAGAGTATTTAAATATGATGGTATAAAAAAACTCCGTGTACGGTTTACTGTACACGGAGTTTTTTAGGAGTACTAAAACATAAAATTTTCTTGCAAATCTGATTAAAGAGTTTTTCCTTTGCTCATACTATGTATAGTAAGAATGCGAAGGAGAGAGGGTGAACAGCGTGAGAAGAAGTCGCCGTAAATCATTTGACGAACTTGTGAAAGAAAATAAACAACAATTATTAAGCGATCGTGATGCAATCGATCGTATTGAAGAGCGTATTGAAAAACGTTATGAAATGAAACTTTTTAAGCAAGCTGAATAATTCTTAACACTAGTACGATACTAGTGTTAAGGAGGCGATAGTAATGGGTAATCCGAAAAAAAATTCGAAAGACTTTGCACCGAATCATATTGGGACACAATCAAAAAAAGCTGGTGGCAATAAAGGAAAGCAAATGCAAGACCAAACAGGTAAACAACCGATTGTTGATAACGGTTAAAAAGGGAGAATGTTGTCATTCTTCTTTTTTGTGACGGATTTTTAATAGTAAAAAAGGGCTGACTTTTGTCAGCCCTTTTTCGTAATCGTAAAATTTTCAACGAGTAAACGCCAATTTTGCGGGAATGGTAAACCGATCTTCCAGTAACTAATACCACCAATGCCTTGTTCTTTCATTAAGTTGAATTTACTTTGAATAGATCTCGAATCTTCAAACCAAACTTCGTGTTGTACGCCGTTTTCGTCAAAGTAATTGAAATGTGGAGCTTGAGCTGTGAAGTCATAGCGGATAGGAACATTGTATTTACGAGCTAGTGCAACAGCTGCGACAGAGCTAACTGCTTTTGCTGGCGGATTCCCTTGTTTGAACGGAAGTTTCCAATCGAATCCGTATAAATTTTGCCCCATCATAATTTTTTGGGGAGGCATTTGAGATTTTGCGTATTGAAGTACTTCTTTTACAGGACCGATAGGAGAAATAGCCATCGGTGGTCCGCCTTGCCAACCCCAGTCGTATGTCATAATAACGACGAAATCAACAATTTGTCCTTGTGCTTTATAATCGTGAGCTTCGAAAAATTTCCCTTTTTGATTTGAACTTGTTTTCGGTACAAGCGTTGTACTTAATGTGTATCCGCTAGGTAATCGTGTTTTCACATTTCGTAAAAAACGATTATACGCTTCGCGATCTTCAGGTGCCACGCTCTCGAAATCAAAATGAATGTCTCGCATACCATATTTCTCAGCTGTTTGCAAAATGTTTGTAATAAATTTGTTTTGAATCGTTGCATCACGTAAAATAACTGATGTCAGATCGGCACTGAAATTTCCATTTTCAATATTTGTAATAACGAGCATAGGGATGGTTTTACCTTGCGTTGCAATATTAGCGATTTTAGCTGTTTCAGTTGGTTCTTTTAACGTACCATCTCTTTTTGCCTCGAAACTGAAGTAAGCTAAGTATGTTAAAAATGGATTAATAGCACGCGTAGCATTAACTAAACTTTCTTTAATAGGTATAGTTGAAGGTTGTAAATAAGCGATGGATTCTACTGCTCGTTTTGTCCCTTTCGGTATATATAATTGCTGCCCGACATGGAGAATGGATTTTAAAGATAAGTTATTCACTTTAGCTAAGCTAGCGAGAGGAACGTTATATGTTTGAGAAATTCGATAGAGGCTATCGCCAGGCTGTACATAATAATTATTTCCTTTCGTATTCACGATTAGTGCCTGACCAACGACGAGTGTTTCAGATGGATTTAGTCCATTGTCTTTTACTATTTCATCAGGTGTTGATCCATATTTTGATGCCAAGCTATATACGCTATCACCGCTACGAACAGTTACAATTTGAATCATATGCTTGCTCCTTTCGGTAAAAGATTCACTGTTTTTATTTTATTTTTGATGTCACTGTATTATGATTAAATGTATGCAAGGTAGCAGAAGTGAAAGAAGGGAAGAAACAGTTAGTGTATATCTAAAAAAATATATAATTAGTGATAAAATATTTGTAGATGAAAAATTGTCGCCGGGGTAAAGTAGTTTCATGGGATGAAAAATATGAAAGTATATTCAATTGGTGATTTTGCAAAAAAAGGCAGGTAGGATAGAACAAACTAGTTGCCATCTTCAAGGGAAAATAAGCTAAGAAGATGGTTAAGGAGTTGTTAGAAAGTGATGCTTGCGAAGAAAGTGAGAATCAAGCCAAATAAGGAACAAGAATTGCAACTTTGGAAATCTGTTGGCACGGCAAGATGGGCTTATAATTGGACACTGGCGAAGCAAGAGGAGAATTATAAGAATGGCGGAAAGCTCATATCAGACGGTTTTTTACGGAAAGAATTAACTGTATTGAAGCAGACTGAAGAATATGTTTGGTTGTATGATGTTTCGAATAATATAGCCAAACAAGCAATCAAAGATGCTTGTGAAGCATATAAACGATTTTTTAAGGGGTTGGCTGATAAACCACGATTCAAAAGCAGAAGGAAATCAAAACCCTCTTTCTACAACGATAACATCAAGTTAAAAGTAAAAGAAAAACAAGTTTTGATTGAGAAAGTTGGTTGGGTAAAAACATCCGAAAAATTACCTGTAGAGGTGAAGTGCTCTAATCCACGCGTTAGTTTTGACGGTAAGTATTGGTATTTATCTGTCAGTATCGAACAGGAGTTTACAAAAGAGAAGTTAACGGCTGTTTCGTTAGGGATAGATATTGGAATCAAAGAATTAGCATATTGTTCTGATGGTCAGAAAAAGAAAAATATCAACAAAACAAAGGTGGTAAGAAAGGCAGAGAAACGCCTTCGTAGGTTGCAACGTCAAGTTTCTCGTAAATATGAAATGAACAGGGAGGGAAACCGTTTTGTCAAAACGAGCAACATTATAAAAATCGAACAAGAGATACGACAACTACATAGAAGGTTATCAAATATCAGAAAGAATCATCTTCATCAGTCAACGAGCGAAATTGTGAAAACCAAGCCATTTCGCATTGTGATGGAGACGTTGCATATGAAAGGTCTGATGAAGAATAGACACCTAGCTAAAGCGATTGCGAAGCAGTGTTTATATGAGTTCAAAAGACAAATTCAATACAAGTGTGAAAAATATGATATTGAATTTGTAGAAGCTGATACATGGTATCCTTCTTCAAAAATGTGTTCCAATTGTGGAAGCATCAACAAAGAACTAAAACTTTCTGACCGTGTATACAAATGCACTTGTGGTCACGAAATGGATAGGGATTTAAATGCGGCTATCAATTTGTCACGGTATGAATTAGCCAGTTAACATCTAAAAAAAGTTACGGCTAATATGTAGGATTCGTTGTATCCGAATTTACGCCCTCGGAGTGTTATATCAAACGAAAGTAGCTTCTGTGAAATCGGACACGTAGAACAGGGAAATAAACAAAATTTATAGATTTTTATAAGTTTATGGCAACGGCGAATACATATGTTTGTAGCAGAACATGAAATTGAAATCCGTTATGCGGAAACAGATCAAATGGGTGTTGTTTACCATTCAAACTATTTGGTGTGGCTTGAACTAGGCCGTACGAAACTTATACAAGATTTGGGATTTTCATATGTTGAAATGGAGAAAGAGGGAATTATTTCTCCTGTGTTAGACTTACAAATTTCATATCGTAAAGCGATGCGTTACGGTGAAAAAGCAATTGTGAAAACGTGGGTGGACACTGTGAGCCCGCTTCGTGTTGTATATGGTTATGAAATATATAACGGTGATGGAGATCTTTGTATTACTGCAACTACGACGAATATTTGTGCGAAAAAAGAAGGGTTCAGGCCCGTATCATTTAAAAAGTTATATCCTGAGTGGTATGCGAAATATGAGGAAATTAAGAAAAAATAAAAAAAGTGTGGCAGAAGCCACGCTTTTTTTTATTTTTCATAATTAAATTGCGGGAAATCATCACCGTCGTTAAATGTAACAGATAAATTATGTCCATCGAAGAACCACTCATCATCGCCTTCAATAAAGAAGTTAATACCTTCTTCTTGAGTTTGAACAGCAGGATGTGCAGGGTCATCTTTACGAATACCTAAAGAAAGTCCTTTTTGCACAGTACTGCAACCGCCGTATTGTACGAAAAGGCGTAGTGTTTCACCCGATTGTAAGTTTAATTCGTTTTTATACCATTGTGCTGCTTCTTTTGTTACGGAAAGATTCATGTATAGTTCCTCCAAATTATGTTGCTTTTTCTTTAGTATAAAAAATAACGCAAAAAGACGCTATTAATATGCTTCACGTTTTCTTTTTGCGTTATGTGGGTTACGATCTTATTTTTGCTTTTTTGAAAAGTTTGCTTTCGGTTCAGTTTTATTTATAATTCGTCCGATATTTGCACGGTGTTTATAAATAACCATACCTGCTAATAAACACATCGCAATAATGAAGATTTTATCCCCGCTAACAATGGATGCAATAACAGCAACAACCGCTGTTACCATAGAAGAAAGTGATACGTATCTTGTTGTAAATAAAAGGCTGAAAAAGACAACAGCTAATATTGCAAAAACAACTGGAGAGTAGCATAATAGCACGCCAGCAGAAGTTGCAACAGCTTTACCACCACGGAATTTTGCGAAAATCGGATACACATGTCCAAGAACAGCTGCTAATCCGAACCACAGTGGGTGAACATCTAATCCGAAAATAATCGGTAGACTTGTTGCTAATGTACCTTTTAAAATGTCAGCAATTGTAACGATAAAACCTGCTTTTTTCCCTAGTGTGCGGAATGTATTTGTTCCGCCTAGATTACCGCTTCCGTGCTCACGAATATCGATTCCGTAGCCGATTTTTCCAACGACTAGTGCGAATGGAATCGAGCCAAGTAAGTAGGCAACGATAAATAAAAGATATGTAGTAACCATAAGTTCAGTCTCCTTTATTCAAATGTGTTGATAAAGGGTAAAAAGAGTTTTTCCCGTATATTGTACCATACATTTGTAAAGAGCACATTTCTTTTTTGTAAATGAAAAATTCATTATTTCGTGAAAAAAATTTCACAGGAATGTTACATTTCTCACAGAAACACCAAGACTATATGTAGTAACATTTTAGTCAAAAGACAACAACATATTGGTGGAGGGTTATAAATGTTACAACGAAATGTACGTGGAGAAGAATTAATGAGAGTGTTTGAGACGATTGTCCACGGTAGTGAGCAAGATTTAATGCAAGAAAATGCAAATGTAGATGGCCGCTCTCCGATGGGGGTAATGGGAACGTTCGCATCAGAGAGTGCGAAATATTATGCAGTTGAAAATTTATTGTCAGATCAAGTGAAAAAAGCGATAAATCAAAATATATTATATCCACATGATTTAGATTTTTATGCGACAGGAACGACGACTTGTTCGCAAATTCCGTTAGCTCAAATGCTTGCGAACGGTTTTCATACCGGACATGGGCATATGAGACAGCCGCAGGATATTAAAAGTGCATTGGCTCTTTCGTCTATTATTTTTCAGGCGAATCAAAATATGCAGCACGGTGGTCAATCATTTGCACTCTTTGATATTGATTTAGCTCCATATGTGAGAAAAACAGTAGCGAGACATAAGAAACGATTACAGTCATATCCGCTTACGAAAGAACAAATAGAAGAATTTGCATGGAAAGAAACAGAAAATGATACGTATCAGGCGTGTGAAGCTTTCATTCACAATTCAAATAGTATGCATAGTAGGGGCGGGGGACAAGTACCGTTTATTTCTATTAATTATGGAACAGACACATCAAAAGAAGGTCGGTTATTAGTTAGACAGCTTTTAAAAGCGACACAAGCTGGTCTTGGTAAAGGAGAAACACCAATTTTTCCTATTCAAATTTTTAAAATGAAAAAAGGTGTGAACTTTGAAGAATGTGATCCGAACTATGATTTATTTGAATTAGCGCTAGAGACAACTGCTGAACGGTTATTCCCTAACTTTTCATTTTTAGATGCGCCATTTAATGCCGTGCATTATGACGGGCGACCGGAAAGTGAAGTATGTTACATGGGATGTCGTACCCGTGTTATGTCTAACATACATGGAGAAGAAACAGCGATTGGAAGAGGTAATTTATCATTTACGTCTATCAACTTAGTGAAATTAGCGTTAATTAGTGGCTCAAAAGAAGCATTTTTTGAAGCGTTAAATTATTACTTAGATTTAGGAATTAAGCAATTATTAGAGAGATTTGAGTATCAATGTACGAAGCGAGCAAGAGATTTTCGATTTTTATATTCACAAGGTGTATGGCGCGGTGGAGAAAAGTTACATCCTGAAGATTCTGTAGCATCCATTTTAAAGCAAGGTACGTTAAGTCTTGGATTTATCGGTCTTGCAGAGTGTTTAGTAGCTTTAACTGGAAAGCATCATGGAGAAGATGAAGAGTCATGGAAACTCGGGTATGAAATCATTTCCTTTATGAGAGATAGAATGGATAAAGCGACGGAAGAACATGAACTGAATTTCTCAGTAATTGCAACTCCTGCAGAAGGATTATCAGGGAAGTTTGTGAAAAAGGATAGGGAAGAATTTGGTGTGATTAGCGGTATAACGAACCATAATTATTATACGAATTCATTCCATATCCCAGTTTACTATAACATTCAAGCGATAAATAAAATTCGTTTAGAAGGACCTTTCCATGCCCTATGTAACGGGGGACACATTACGTATATTGAGCTAGACGGAGCAGCTATGCATAACAAACAGGCGTTAAAACAAATTGTACGAGCGATGGCAGATCATGGCGTTGGATACGGTTCAATTAATCATCCAGTTGACCGTTGTAAGTGCTGTAGTTACCACGGAGTTATTGGTAATGAATGCCCAAGCTGTGGAAATGAAGACGAGGCTAATATAGAAAGAATTCGCCGTATAACAGGTTATCTTGTAGGTGATATGTCGAAGTGGAATAGTGCGAAACGCAGTGAAGAGATGGATCGGGTGAAGCATAAATGAAAGTGATGAACATCATTCATGATAGTGTAGTAGATGGAGAAGGGTTGCGGACAGTCGTGTTTTTTGCGGGCTGTCCGCATCGTTGTTTCGGCTGCCATAACCCGAAATCGTGGAATATTTGTAATGGGACTGAAATGACAGTAGAAGAAATTGTGAAAGAGATTGCAAGTAATCCATTAACTGATGTAACATTTTCAGGTGGAGATCCATTTTTTCAAGCTGCGGAAGTGAAAAAAGTAGCAAAGGCTGTGAAAGACTTGAAAAAAAATCTATGGATGTATACAGGTTATACGTTAGAAGAGATACAGAGTTCTCAAAATAATGATATGATAGAGTTGTTACATTATGGGGATGTTTTAGTCGATGGAAGATTTGAAATCGAGAAAAAAGATTTAACACTTCCATTTCGCGGAAGCTCCAATCAACGTATTATTCGATTGAAAGAGTAAAAAGGCGGGATAGATGATATGAATAAAACAGTATTACTAGTTGAAGATGAAAGAAGACTACGTGAAATCGTTAGTGATTATTTTCGTAATGAAGGCTTTGAAGTAATCGAAGCAGAAGACGGAAAAATAGCATTAGAATTATTTGCAGAGCATGAAATTGATTTAATTATGTTAGATATTATGTTACCAGAAATAGATGGATGGTCTGTTTGTAGACGAATTAGAAAAGAATCAGCAGTACCAATTATTATGCTAACAGCACGTTCAGATGAGGATGATACATTACTAGGGTTCGAATTAGGTGCAGATGAGTATGTAACGAAACCTTTCAGCCCGAAAGTGTTAGTAGCTCGAGCGAAGACGTTATTGAAACGTGCGGATGGCGTGGTAGGAGTAGCGGAAGAAAATACTATGTCCTTAGCTGGAATCGAAGTAAATCGTCTATCTAGAACGGTGCTAGTAAATGGAGAAGAAATTATATTGACACATAAGGAATTTGAACTTCTTGTTTATCTAATGGAGAACAAAGGAATTGTGTTGTCACGTCAACATTTATTAGATCAGTTATGGGGATATGATTACTACGGTGATGACCGAACAGTTGATACTCATATTAAAAAACTACGAAATAAGCTAGGAGATAAAGCGAAGCATATCGGTACTGTTATTCGAGTTGGTTATAAATTTGAAGAATAACCTTGAGAATACTATGTAATTTGGCTTTGGGATATAGCAAATTTATACTCTCTTTTGTAGGTGGAATGTACAAAAAATACTTTTCTTGTCTACAATGTTAGATAAGAGTATTTTTTTAATTGGATTTCACGATGAGTTCACAAGAAGGACACAAACTGTGACTATACTGAAAGTACGAATTCATCAGAGAGGGGAAATAAAACATGGGATATTACGACGGACCGAATTTAAATGAAGAGCATAGTGAAACGAGAGAAGTGAGAAAATCAGGCGGTAAAAAAGGTTATTTTTTCACAGGTTTAGTCGGAGCGGTAGTTGGGGCTGTCACAATTAGTTTTGCAGCACCATATATGCCATGGGCTCAAAATAATGGAGCGGCCGTATCATCATTCAGTTCGGATTCAAAAGTTGAAGGTACTGTAGTTCCTGTTGTCAATAAAGCTAAAAATGAAACTGATTTACCTGGTATGATTGAAGGCGCGAAAGATGTTGTTGTAGGTGTTATTAATATGCAACAAAGCATTGATCCATTTGCAATGCAACCAACAGGCCAAGAACAACAAGCTGGTTCAGGATCAGGTGTTATTTATAAAAAAGCAGGAAATAAAGCATATATTGTAACAAATAACCACGTAGTAGATGGTGCAAATAAACTTGCTGTAAAATTAAGTGATGGTAAACAAGTAGATGCAAAACTAGTAGGGAAAGATCCTTGGTTAGATTTAGCTGTTGTTGAAATTGACGGGTCTAATGTAAATAAAGTTGCCACTTTAGGTGACTCAAGTAAAATCCGAGCTGGTGAAAAAGCAATTGCAATCGGTAACCCACTAGGCTTTGATGGAAGTGTAACGGAAGGTATTATTAGTAGTAAAGAACGTGAAATTCCAGTAGATATTGATGGCGATAAACGTGCGGATTGGAATGCTCAAGTTATTCAAACAGATGCAGCGATTAACCCAGGTAATAGTGGTGGTGCGTTATTTAACCAAAACGGTGAAATAATTGGGATTAATTCAAGTAAAATTGCACAACAAGAAGTTGAAGGAATTGGATTTGCTATTCCAATTAATATCGCAAAACCAGTTATTGAATCACTTGAAAAAGACGGAGTAGTGAAACGTCCAGCTCTTGGTGTAGGTGTTGTTTCATTAGAAGATGTGCAAGCTTATGCAGTAAATCAATTGAAAGTACCAAAAGAAGTAACAAACGGCGTTGTATTAGGTAAAATTTACCCAATATCACCTGCAGAAAAAGCTGGTTTAGAGCAATATGATATTGTAGTAGCATTAGATAATCAAAAAGTAGAAAATTCACTTCAATTCCGTAAATATTTATATGAAAAGAAAAAAGTAGGCGAAAAAGTAGAAGTTACATTCTATCGTAACGGTCAAAAAATGACGAAAACAGCTACTTTAGCAGATAATTCAGCTACAAAGAATCAATAATTGAAATAAAAGAAAGTCTCTTTCATATTGAAAGAGACTTTCTTTATCGGCTATACTAAAGGAATAGGAGGGATAAATTATGACAATTGAAAACCCAACTCGTACGGAAATTGGTGAAGTATTAAAGAAAAGTAAAACGATTGCAGTTGTTGGATTATCGGATAAACCAGAACGTACATCGTATATGGTTTCAAAAGCAATGCAAGATGCGGGGTATCGCATTATTCCAGTAAACCCAACAGTAGATGAGGTGCTTGGAGAAAAAGCAGTTTCTTCACTAAAGGATATTAAGGAACATGTTGACATTGTAAATGTATTCCGCCGTTCAGAATTTTTAATGGATGTTGCAAAAGAGTTTGTAGAGATTGATGCAGATGTTTTTTGGGCACAATTAGGAGTACAAGATGAAGATACATATAAACTGTTAAATGAAAAAGGCTATACTGTAATAATGGATCGTTGTATTAAAGTAGAACATGCGATGACAAAGTAGTATAGATTTTAAAGAGAGAAAGATTGATTCAGCCCTCGTTATAGATAAGTAGGGCCGATGAACGAGGTGTTCATCATGAGATTTTTTAAAGGCTGTTTTTGGGGATTATTACTCGTTATCCCATTTTGGATATTGATCATTTGGATCATGATAAAGGTTTGGAATGTGTAATCT
The DNA here is from genome assembly GCF_007558965.1 of Bacillus sp. HY001. Lineage (NCBI taxonomy): Bacteria > Bacillati > Bacillota > Bacilli > Caryophanales > Bacillaceae > Bacillus > Bacillus sp. HY001. The sequence continues at coordinate 71,622 of NZ_VLTE01000011.1, forward strand.
TGGCATACATATCCATTTCTCGTTGACAAACGATTATTTTTCTGAAATAGTAGCCTAGAGGAATCCTTGTGAAAAAAACAAGGATTTTTCTATTGAAAATGGTATATAAAAGAGATAAGATAACTTGCCAAAACTATAGTCGAGGCGTTATTCTATAATAGAAACATATGTTCTGATTTGATTAGGAAAGGGGCAAGGAGTTTGGCGAAGCATCAGTTCCAATATAATGAAGATGCAATTCAAGTGCTAGAAGGACTTGAAGCCGTTCGAAAACGCCCGGGTATGTATATCGGGAGTACGGATAGCCGTGGATTGCATCATTTAGTATATGAAATAGTAGATAACTCCGTTGACGAAGCGTTAGCGGGATTTGGCGACGAAATTTCTGTCGTAATACATAAAGATAATAGTATTAGCGTTATAGATAAAGGGCGAGGAATGCCTACGGGAATGCATAAACTTGGGAAACCTACACCTGAAGTTATTTTAACTGTACTTCATGCTGGTGGTAAGTTTGGTCAAGGTGGTTACAAAACGAGTGGTGGTTTACATGGTGTTGGGGCATCAGTTGTAAACGCCTTATCTGAATGGTTAGTCGTAACGATTAAGCGTGACGGAAATATTTATGAACAACGCTTTGAAAATGGCGGTGTTCCTGCAACGACGTTAGAGAAAATCGGGAAGACGAAAGAGTCTGGTACGACAATGCATTTCAAACCAGATACAACGATTTTCAGCACGACAAATTACAATTACGAAACATTATGTGAAAGATTACGTGAATCTGCATTCTTATTAAAAGGGATGAAAATCTCAATAAAAGATGAGCGAAATGATTTAGAAGATGTCTTTCATTATGAAACAGGAATCGAAGCTTTCGTTTCATACTTAAACGAAGAAAAAGATTCAATCCATCCGGTAGTATATTTCACTGGTGAACAAAATGGAATTGAGGCGGAGCTAGCATTCCAATTTAACGATGGCTACTCAGAAAATATTCTTTCGTTTGTAAATAACGTACGTACAAAAGATGGTGGAACACACGAAGCTGGGTTTAAGACAGCAATGACTCGTGTGTTCAATGAGTATGCTCGTAAAGTATCGTTATTAAAAGAAAAAGATAAAAACTTAGAAGGTACAGATATTCGTGAAGGTGTAGCGGCTATCGTTTCTGTACGTGTACCAGAAGAAGTACTTCAGTTTGAAGGACAAACGAAGGGGAAACTAGGTACAAGTGAAGCTCGTTCTTCAATTGATGCCATTGTATCAGAGCATTTAGCTTACTTTTTAGAAGAAAACCCGGATGTTGCTACACTTCTTGTGAGAAAGGCAGTGAAAGCAGCGCAAGCACGTGAGGCTGCTCGCAAAGCGAGAGAAGAAGCACGTACTGGTAAAAAGAAAAAGAAATCAGAAGGTACATTAAGTGGTAAGTTAACACCTGCACAATCACGTAACCCGCAAAAAAATGAACTGTACCTAGTAGAGGGTGACTCTGCCGGTGGTTCTGCGAAACAAGGTCGAGACCGACGTTTCCAAGCGGTATTACCGTTACGTGGTAAAGTAATCAATACAGAAAAAGCAAAACTTGCTGATATCTTTAAAAATGAAGAGATTAATACAATCATTTACGCTATTGGCGGTGGTGTAGGGAATGAATTCGCTGTTGAAGATATTAACTACGATAAAGTTGTAATTATGACCGATGCCGATACAGATGGTGCACACATTCAAGTATTGTTATTAACGTTCTTCTACAGATATATGAAACCACTTATCGAAGCTGGCAAAGTATTTATTGCACTTCCTCCTTTATACAAAGTAAGTAAAGGAAAAGGGAAAAGTGAAATAATTGAGTATGCATGGTCTGATGAAGAATTAGATGGTGTAACAAAAAAGGTTGGTAAAGGCTACATGCTACAGCGCTATAAAGGACTTGGCGAAATGAATGCAGATCAATTATGGGAGACAACTATGAATCCCGAAACACGTACGTTGATTCGTGTGAAAATTGACGATGCATCAAGAGCGGAGCGCCGAGTTACGACATTGATGGGTGATAAAGTAGAACCTCGTCGTAAATGGATCGAACGAAATGTACAATTTGGTATGCAAGAAGAAGGAAATATTTTAGAAAATGAAATGATTATGGAGACGGAGGTGGAATAACATGCAGGCAGAGAAGTTTCATGACCTCCCGCTTGAAGACGTGTTAGGTGACCGCTTTGCACGTTATAGTAAATATATTATTCAAGACCGCGCGCTTCCAGATGCGCGTGACGGTTTAAAACCTGTACAAAGACGTATTTTATATTCTATGTATGTAGAAGGAAATGTACATGATAAAGCATTTCGTAAATCAGCTAAAACAGTTGGTAATGTTATCGGTAACTACCATCCACACGGTGATTCCTCTGTATATGAAGCGATGGTACGTTTAAGTCAAACTTGGAAAGTACGTAATGTTTTAGTTGAAATGCATGGTAATAATGGTAGTGTGGATGGTGATCCAGCAGCGGCAATGCGTTATACGGAAGCCCGCTTATCACCAATTGCATCTGAGTTGTTACGTGATCTTGATAAAGAAACAGTAGAATTTGTGTCAAACTTTGATGATACGAGTGAAGAACCTGTTGTGCTTCCAGCGATGTTCCCGAACTTATTAGTGAACGGATCTACAGGGATTTCAGCTGGTTATGCAACAGAAATTCCTCCCCATCACCTTGGGGAAGTAATTGATGCGACGATGATGCGTATTGATAAGCCGAATAGTACTGTTGATGATTTATTAACAGTTATGAAAGGACCAGATTTCCCGACCGGTGGTATTATTCAAGGGATTGATGGTATTAAAAAAGCGTATGAAACAGGAAAAGGTAAAATTATTATTCGCGGGAAAGCTGAAGTTGAAACGATTCGCGGTGGTAAGCAACAAATCGTTATTACAGAAATTCCATATGAAGTAAATAAAGCGAACCTTGTTAAAAAAATGGATGAATTACGTCTAGATAAAAAACTAGATGGAATTGCTGAAGTACGTGATGAGACAGATCGTACAGGTCTTCGCATTGTTGTAGAGTTGAAAAAAGAAGTAAATGCTGAAGGTATTTTAAATTATTTATATAAGAATACAGATTTACAAATTCCATATAACTTTAATATGGTTGCGATAAATAATCGTCGTCCTACACTTATGACGTTACCAAAAATTTTGGATGCATATATTGGACACCAAAAAGAAGTCGTAACAAAGCGTTCTCAGTATGAGTTACGAAAAGCAGAAAATCGTCAACATATTGTTGAAGGTTTAATGAAAGCATTATCAATTTTAGATCAAGTAATCGAAACGATTAGATCTTCTAAAGATAAGCGCAATGCGAAAGATAACTTAAGTGCTAAATTCGGCTTTACAGAAGCACAATCAGAAGCAATCGTTTCGTTGCAATTATATCGTTTAACAAATACAGATATTACAGCACTGGAAAAAGAAGCGGATGAATTAAGTACAAAAATTGCAGAATTACAGGCAATTTTACAAAGTGAAAAAAGACTTCTTCAAGTTATTAAAACAGATTTGAAGAGAGTAAAGAAAACATATAGTGATGATCGCCGTGCTATTATTGAAGACCAAATTGAGGAAATTAAAATCGATGTGGAAGTGATGATTCCGCAGGAAGATGTCATCGTTACTGTAACGAAAGAAGGATATGTGAAACGAACAGGTTGGCGTTCGCATAATGCATCGAACGGGAAAGACTTCGGTATGAAAGAGGGTGACATCTTACTGGAGCGATTCGATACGAATACGACAGAGACAGTCCTCTTATTTACGAATAAAGGAAACTATATATATCTGCCAGTATATGAAATGCCAGAAATCCGTTGGAAAGATTTAGGTCAACACGTTGCGAATCTCGTTTCGCTTGAGCGGGATGAAATGATTATTTGGGCGACTGTCGTACCGAATTTTGAAGAAGAAAAACGATTTATCGTATTTGTAACAAAGAATGGCATGATTAAGAAAACAGAATTAAACCAATATAAAGTACAGCGTTATTCAAGGGCGTTTGTTGCTGTAAACTTGAAAAAAGATGATGAAGTAGTAGATATATTTGCAACAGATGGAACGAGTGATATCGTTCTTGCAACCTATGGTGCATATGCACTTATTTTCCATGAAGATGAAGTAAGTCCAGTCGGTGTAAGGGCCGCTGGTGTGAAAGCAATTAATTTAAAAGAAGATGATTATGTTGCTTCTGGTAAACCGTTAAATGGTGAAAAAGATCAACTTATTCTCGTAACGCAGCGCGGTGCTGTAAAACGTTTAAAAGCATCAGAAATTGAAAAATCAACGAGGGCGAAGCGAGGTCTTGTTATTTTCAAAGAGTTAAAACGTAATCCATACCGTATTGTCGGTATTGAAATTGTTCGAGACGATGAACTAGTTTACATGAAGACAGAGAAGCACATCGTAGAAGAAATTGATCCGAAAGCGTATCGAAATAAAGACCGGTATAGTAACGGTAGTTTAGTACTAGATGTTAATGATACTGGTGAAGTTATTGAAACGTGGACGAAAAAACGACCGGAGTAAAGTGAAAGCATCTTGCTATGAATAATAGCAAGATGCTTTTTTCTAGGCAAATTATTATGTCCATAACAATAATCTTGTTATAATAATTGAATGAAATCGTTCTCATAAAGTGAAACTTTAATCAGTGAGTGTTTTCTTTATCCCCACTGATTATTAGTTGAAGCCGGACAGATGGAGGGGCAACATGAAAAGAATAGGTGTAGGGATTGTAGGATTTGGGTTTTCTAGTACAACATTTCACATCCCATTATTACAAACGATAGAAGAATACGATATTCGTGCTATTTTATCTTCAAAAGAAGAACTAGTGAAACAAGCGTTACCAAACGCTGAAGTTGTTGGCACAATTGAGGAATTAGTAAATCGTGCTGATATTGAGTTAGTGGTCATTACTTCACCGAATACGACTCATTTTCCATATGTAAAAGAAGCAATTTTACATGGTAAGCATGTAGTTGTGGAGAAACCATTCGTTGTTTCAATTGAAGAAGGGGAAGAGCTTATTTCGTTAGCAGAGCAACATAATGTGGTTTTAAGTGTATATCATAATCGTCGTTTTGATAATGATTTCTTGACGATAAAGAAATTGTTAGAAGAAAATAGAATAGGAAATGTATACGCATATGAAGCGCATTTCGATCGTTTTCGCCCGAATGTACGTGATCGCTGGAGAGAAAAGAATTTACCAGGCTCAGGGATATTATATGATTTAGGATCTCATTTAATTGACCAAGCATTATCATTATTTGGGAAACCAGATGCGATAAGTGCAGATGTGATCAAACAACGACCAGGTGCAGAAATTGATGATTACTTCCATGTTATACTTCACTACGGTGTGAAACGTGTCACTTTACATAGTAGCAGTTACGTAAAGCAAGCAGGTCCACACTTTACACTGCATGGAGATAAAGGTTCTATCGTGAAATACGGTATGGATTCACAGGAGGAACAATTAAAAAATGGAATGAAGCCAGGCGATAACAGTTATGGAGTAGATGCTGAAGAGAATTTTGCTACTTTAGATGCTGAAGAAAAGCTAGAGCGTATTCCGACAGCAGTTGGATGTTATGACATGTACTATAAAGGTGTAAGAGATAGTATTGTAAATGGTGAGAAACCACCTGTAACAGCACAAGAAGGCTTAGAAGTTATTAGGCTTATTCAATTAGCGATTGAAAGTAGTGAAACAGGTAGAGTTATCAATGTAAAATAAAAAAGACACCATATGGTTAAATATATATAACCATTATTAAACATTAAAATATAAAGCTTGTATCGACGATTACCTGGTAATTTTCGATACAGGCTTTTTTTACTTATTCGCTATTTTTCCAAGTAGAATAGAATTGTCTCTTTTTAGTTTTTTGTTTTCTTCTTCTAAATTACCTATTCTTCTTTTTAGGGAATCAATAAGTTTGTCCTTGGAACTTTCACTAAATGTCTGTTTTTTTGTGATAACCTTTAATTTCTGATTTTGTTTTATTATTGCTTCATCAATTGGCTTTATAAGTTCTTCTGGATACGAGTACAAAAACGTTTTACTTACTCCTGCTTTACGGCAAATTTCAGCTTTTGATATAGGGTTACTTATTGGATCATCAAGGAGCGTTAGCTCCTTTAGAACAGCTAAAACAGTTTGCTTCTTTAACCTGCTTTCCATTTTCTTTGATTCAACCATTTTAGAGGTATTTGGACTCATATTAGCCATTAATGGACACCTCCTGTATAGAAATGTTTTGAGGCATCGAATGTTTCACCCTTTTCAATGATTTCCAATGCGGTTTGATAGAACTGAACTACCTTGTCAAATTCCTCAATTTTTTCATTTAGTCCAATTTGTTTCGCTTGGTTTAAATGCGTTGTAAAGGCATCTATTGTATCTATAACTGCGTTTTTATGTCTCGGCAATATCTTTTTCTTAATGCACGTTTTACAAGCCACCTGATGAGGACAGGAGGGCATCTTATAAGGATGCTCACAACATCCGTCACCTTGGTCAAAAATAGCGATAATTTTGTTTTTGACCCATTTGTTATCACCGAAAGTTTCTTCTTGCTCTGGGAGATTGTCTTTAATTGCTGTGGCATCAGATTTAAGAAGCTTATCTTTAAACTCCTTTTTTAAACGTTGTTGGTAGACCTTAATATACTTTTCTGTCATGTTAACTGATGAATGCCCTAAAAAGTTTTTAACAGCGTATATATCGACTCCTGCATCAATCATTTCGGTGGCTACTGTATGCCTAAACTGGTGTGAAGCTATTTTATAAATATCTCCAGACTGTGCACCAATATCTGATAATGGGATTTGATTACATATTTTAGACAGTACATGATGATAAATAGTGGCATAACTAACAGACTCCGTTATCAGAGTTTTTTCTTGAACGAAAGTAATAACTTCCCTAAATAAATACTTTTGCTTATCAGAAGTAGGAGGTAAATCTTTTACCCGTTCCTTTTGGCGTAAAATTGCCCGTTCCACTATATTTCTTCCTTTGGAGTCTTTTAAATGTGCTAATGGAACGACCAAATCTTTTTTGATTTTTGCAATACGATGGTCAAGGAAAAGTTGTGGATCTCCATCCAAATCATATTTCAAACAATCAATATCACTTCCATCTGCAATTAAGTGAGCTATGTCCTCAAAACGTCTTCCTGTATATCTTAAAATGATAATTAAATCCCAATAAGTCGGGGATACAATGGGAGTTTCCTCACTATCTTCCAATAGGGGGATTACTATATTTTCCAAGTAATCATCCAATTTTATTTTAATATGTGGTGGAATGGGTCTTGGTAGGGTTTCTACCGTTTTAGGCGTATCATAACTAATCAATAAAGCGTCTGTTTTTGGTCCATCGGACCATTTATTTTCGTACATGTATCGGAACATAGAACGGGTAGTTATTATCGCTCTGATAGATTTGCAGTTAGAAAGTGAATATATGTCAGGAAGAATTTTTTCGATATGTTCCTGCCTATTTAGCTCCTTAAAAGATTTGATATTCGGAAATTTATCATGCAGTATACTAAAAAAATCACTCAAGCATAGGATGTTTTCTTTAAACGTTTTAGCTTCCCAAGTTCCAAGCATATTTACAAAATACCTTTTTACCGTTGGGCGTAAATGAATATTTTCCAATTTAGTCAATTTAACGATAAATTGAACAGGAGAAAGATGTTTTGGATAATTCTTAAATAACCTTCTTACATCCCACACATCTTCTTTGAGATATTCTTCTCGCTCTTTTGGGTTTTTAATGTACTCAACTTCGTGATGGGGAGGGTAGTCATCTTCGTAGTGTTTTACCTGAACACCCATGTTTTCTAAAAGTTCAGCGAACTTTTCATCTTTGATGGCTGTATACCAAGGACCAGAGCTTTTAAATCCTGCTAATTTAGATAATACGTCATACTTTTTATCTTGGTTTTCAGATTGCTGTAAGACTTCGAAGAACTTCTTCTGTGTCTTCGTCATCCAAGAGGTATCGATAGCTGTAATAGGAAAAGGAGAAAAGGTTGCCTTTGTTCCCAAACTCTTCGAGTTATTTGCTTTTGATGAATTTGCTGCTTCATTTTTTGCCATTTTCTCGCTCCTTCCGTTTCTCTTCTCTATACTCACTCATTCGTTGGTATTCTTTTTTATGGTCTTCTGCATTTAAATGGGCATATATTTGCATCGTGGTTGCAACATCTTTGTGACCAACCCTTTCTTGGATATACTTCCAGTTGATAGGCTCACCTTTACTGATGTACTCTCTTGCTAATTCAGTAACGTGCGTGTGTCTTAGTTTATGGGTGTTCAGTTTAATCCCTGTTTTCCTGTTGTAATGATTAAGGGTGGAGGTAAGTGTCGATTTCTTCATCGGCTTTCCATTATCCATAGGATTATTACTATTAACCACAACAAACAGGAAATCAGTAACAGGGTCACTGTTCACCCAATAGCTACTAATATATCTATCTATCAAAATCATAAGGTCAGGTGGGAGATGAACAAACCTGTCCCTGCCATACCCAGCCTTAGCCCTTGATCCATTTTCGTTGTCTGGTCTGAAACGAATATGTATGCCTTGCTCGCCATAATCAATGTCCTCAAGCTTTACTCCAAGAAGCTCACCAGACCTTACCCCTCCTTCTTTAAGAGTTAAGAGAATGATTTTATCTCGTAAGAGATTGACTGCCTTCAGGTACGTCTGAAAATCCTTTTGATCAATGGTCTTAGGAATAATATGAGGAACTTTTGATTTTAAAGTGTTCTTCTGAACAGTCCTGCTTTTCCGAGTGTGGGATAACATATCTTTATCTCTCATCTCATTTGTAACCATGACATTACGATACACAACAGGATTGTCTTTAATCCTCCCACTAGCTTTAAGCCAAAGGAATAAAGAACTTACCCTATCTACGATGGCATTGACAGTAGAAACTTTAAGGTCGTCTTCAACGTATTCATAATCTAGCATCTCTACATTTTCATAAAATCTATACGGGTTCTTGAGCCATAATTTGAAGTTAGTAAGAATATCAGGTTTTCCATCTAGGTCCAAAATACCCAAACCCTTTATTTTCAAATACACAATGAAATACCATAAGTTGTAGCAATATGTTTTTATCGTATTAGGAGATACTTCTCGTATTGCTCTTGCTTGTATCATATCGAGATATTCTTTTACTAATAGTATAAAATCTAAGTTTTCATCCATAAGATAGTACATTGTCCCATTACCTGTTTGTGCTTCTCTAACAGATACAATCTCATGCCATTTATCCTTTATTGTTTTTTCCTTACGAGATATTGTCATTTAGCTACTAACTCCTTTACTTAAATTCAAGGTCCTCGCACAGAGGCTACGTCTTCCTCCATAAAAATAATATATATAATATTCAGATAATAACATAAAGTATCTATTATTACTATGTATTTTAAATTTATCCGTTTAGATAAAAAAAGATAGTAGGGATAATCAATCCTTACTATCTTTACTCTTATTATTCATATGTCTTTAAGAATTTCGTGTCTTTTTTATTAGGGAAATGTGAATATGACTAATTATTTAGCTTAATCGTTTGTCATACATTAGCTGAATTTGTGTGCCGTAAGGATCTTCAATAATACCATATGCTTCACTAAATATATTTTTTTCTAGTGGAGCGATTACCTTCACGTTCTTATCGGAAATTAAATTATTATAAAACCTTTGTATTTCTTCTAAATTAGCGCTTTGAATGCAAAGTGACATGTTATTTCCAACGTTAAAACGTTCCTTAGGATTCATTGTATCTTCTGCTATCATTAGCTTTGTATTCCCAATTTGTAAAACAGAGTGAGCAATATGATCTTTATTTTCACTTGTAATTTTAAAAGAACGATCTCTTTTCGCCAGTTCTTCATACGTAACAATCATTAACTGCTTAGCTTCTAAATTGCGTGTATAAAAATTAATTGCCTCTTTTGCATGCCCATTCATTGAAAGAAAAATAGCTATTTCTAATGTCATACATATTCAACTCCTTTATTAGTTAATAATTATAATATAGACTAAAAAGGTTTCAATACATGACACCTTTCGGGAGGGGAATATGAAAAAAACGGAACGAATAAATGATATGCTTATTTTCTTAAATAATAAAAGGCATTTTAATTTAAAGGATTTAATGGTTAGATATGCTATTTCTAAAAGTACAGCTTTACGAGATATTCAATCATTGGAAGAAATAGGTGTACCATTATATTCTGAATTAGGTAGAAATGGAAGTTATAAAATTATAGAAAATAGTGTGTTATCGCCAATTTATTTTAGTGTGGATGAAATGTATGCGTTATACTTTTCGATTCTCACATTAAATGGATACAAGACAAAACCATTTAATATAGAAAGTATTGCACTTGAAAATAAATTTAAACATGTACTACCGGATAATGTGAGTAAAAATATTTCGATTATGGAGCGAACGCTTTCCTTTGAGGTAACAAATCATAGCAATTTTAGTCCGTTCTTAAAAGAAATTTTACAGGGGATTTTTGCTGAGCGAGTTTATCATTTAACATATTTAAAAAAAGATGTGGAGAAAGTAATGGTAGCTCAATTTATTCGAATCGAATCTAAATTTGGCCAGTGGTATGCTAAAATCTTAAATTTTGAGACAAATCATGTTCAAATCATTAGATGTGATAAAATTCTTTCTATTGAGGAAACAAATAATATGAATTCAAAAACTCTGGAAGAATTGTTAAGTTATCTTACTACTTTTCACAGAAAGCCTGATGCAACTGATTTTATTATTATTGTTAATCAAAAAGGAAAAGACATTTTTGATAAAGAGAATTATCCTTCCATGAAGATACAAAAAGAAAATGAAAGTTACATGATAACAGGCTATTTTAATAAGCAAGAAGTTGATTTTATATCGAACTATTTTCTAAATTTCGGAGAAACGATTATCTCCATTCAGCCTGTCATGCTAAAGGAGCTAATCTATAATAAGGTATTATCTATAGAGCAGCATTTAACTTCTTTAAGATAAAGTTAGTTTTAATCATTTTTTGACATGAAAAAGCCCTTGAGATTTAAATATCTAAAGGGCTTTTTTGTGATGTTATTTGTTCTTTAGAAACATTATTCTACTGGGACGGACAGTCCATAAAAGAACATCGTAACGATATCTTGTATATGTTTTTCACGATCCCCTTCAAGAAGCTGTGCTCCAAAATCATCACCTAATTTAGTGAACATTTGAATGTATAATAACATCATTTCTTTAGTCAGGTGAGGGTTAATTTCATTTTTTTGCTGTGCTTGTTCTAATATTTCTAAATACCAAGGTAGGATTTTTTCGTTTTGATAACTATAAATAAACTCTCGGAGCTCTTCATCTCTTTGCATCATTTGTAGTAACATATCTGGCTGAAATAACCCACCAGTATTCATTTTTCTTACAATCATTTTTTGCATCATATTATGAAAAGGTAATTTTTCCGCTGCAAGATCTTTATAATATTGAAATTCAGATATAATAAATTCTTGTATAAGCTCTCGAAATAACGCATCTTTACTTCCGAAATGATTATAAATGGTAACTTGAGAAACGTTTGCTTTTTTTGCAATATGTTCTATTTTAACTTCATTAAATCCACGTTCTGAAAATAATAAGAAGGCGGCCTCTTTAATGGCACGTTTTTTCTTTTCTTTCACTTTTTCAAAGCCGTTCAATGCAATCACCTCAATTAAAATATACAAGAAAAAATAATGGAAAACAATATTTTTGAAATATGTACATATAAATATTTCAAAAAGTTGTTGCGAATATGAAAGATGAGGAGTACAATAATTTTGAAATATCACATATTTAATATTTCAAAAATGAGGTGGAATTATGATTTCAGTTCAAAATGTCACAAAACAGTTTTCAAATGGAAAAGGTTTGTTTCATATTACATTTGATGTAAAAGAAGGGGAAGTATTCGGTTACTTAGGACCAAATGGTGCCGGGAAATCCACAACGATTCGTAATTTAATGGGATTTATAAAACCAACAGATGGTAAAGCGACAATTTTTGGATTAGATTGTTGGAATGAAGCAGCGAAAATTCAAAGAGAAGTTGGCTATTTACCAGGAGAAATCTCTTTTATTGAAGGAATGAACGGATTAGGGTTTTTAAAGTTAATGCAAGGAATGCGTGGGCTTAAGGATACGAAAAGAAGAGATGAATTAATAGAACGTCTGCAATTTGATGTGAAAACACCGATTCGAAAAATGTCTAAAGGAATGAAGCAAAAAGTAGGAATTGTCGCTGCTTTTATGCATGATCCAGAAGTGTTAATTTTAGATGAACCGACATCAGGGCTCGATCCACTTATGCAGCAAGTATTTATAGATTTAATAGTAGAGGAAAAACAAAGAGGAAAAACAATTCTTATGTCGTCGCATATTTTCACTGAAATTGAGCGTACGTGTGATCGAGTAGCGATTATTAAAGATGGTCGCCTTGTAACGGTTGAAAATATTCATGATTTACAAAGTATGAGACGACAGGTAATAGATGTAACCGTATCATCGCAAGAAGAGATTGAATCTCTGGCGCAATGCAATTTGCAATTTGAAGCGGTGAAAGGAAGAGAAGCATCGATTATTGTACAAGGAAACTATCAAGCTGTTTTACAAACACTTTCAAACTATAATGTAACGGCACTTCAAACAAGAGCAATGGATTTAGAACATTTATTTATGCATTATTACGATAAGAAAGAAGGGGTAAAGCATGAATAAGCAATTGTTCTTAGCTAGTTTGAAAGAAACACAAAAAAGTATTTTGAGTTATGCAACCGGTGCAGCTCTATATTTATGGTTGTTAATTTGGATATTCCCTTCAATGGTATCGGCAAAAGGGTTAAATGAATTAATAAGTGCTATGCCTGATAGTGTGAAAAAAATTGTTGGCATGGAAAGTCCGATTCAAAACGTAATGGATTTTTTAGCTGGCGAATATTATAGTTTATTGTTTATTATCATATTAACAATTTTTTGTGTAACGGTTGCAACGCATTTAATTGCTCGTCATGTAGATAAAGGAGCGATGGCATACTTGCTAGCAACACCTGTATCTAGAGTGCAAATTGCAATCACACAAGCGGCTATTCTTATATTGGGACTACTAATTATAGTAACTGTTACGTATGTAGCGGGTATAGTAGGTGCAAAATGGTTTTTAGAAGATAATAACTTAAATAAAGAATTATTCCTGAAGATAAATGTAGTCGGAGGGCTCATATTTTTAGTCGTTAGTGCTTATTCATTTTTCTTTTCTTGTATATGTAATGACGCAAGAAAGGCACTTAGCTACTCAGCGAGTTTAACTATTTTATTCTTCGTAACGGATATGGTAGGTAAATTAAGCGATAAGTTAGAGTGGGTGAGAAATATATCATTATTTACGCTATTTCGTCCGAAAGAAATAGCGGAGGGAACGTATAATATATGGCCAGTGAGTATAGGTTTAACTGCTGGAGCCCTTTGTATTTTCATAGTAGCAATTGTAGTGTTTAGAAAGAGGGATTTACCGTTGTAAAGTAGAAAGTCCACTGAGAAAGTGGGCTTTTTTTGATGAGGAGGAAGCGAATGAATCATTTGTTCCGGGTTCAGTTATATGTAAATGATATTGAGAGGTCATTATTGTTCTATGAAGAAGTAATTGGTTTACAGTTGTATAAAAAAGATATGCATGCAGCACGTTTTAATCACGATCAGTTTTCTTTATTGCTAGTCAGTGATTCAAGATTGAATGAAAATCACTATTTTTACAATCGAAAAGAAATGAAGGGGAATGGCTTTGAACTAATTATTGTTGTCAATCGGATTGAAGAAGTATATGAACGTTGTAAAGAGAAGCGGTGCACAATAAAAGAAGAAATTCAAACGTATCCGTGGGAGATGAAGGGATTTAAAGTTACGGATCCAGATGGATATTTCCTTAGAATTACATCTGAGTAAAGGTAAACATGAAGAATGTTTACCTTTTTTTATGAAAATATTCAAAAAAATGAACCTTTTTCTAGGCTCATCCGTCTAATACATGTAAAGTTAAATTTGAAGTGAGGATGAAACAGGAGGAGCAATGGTGAAAGTAATCCCTTTATATAAAATGATTGTAAAAGAAGAAACCGATGTTTCTTTAGCGAAAAAAGGTAATCATGAAGCGTTTATAGCGCTTATACATACAGAAAAAGTGAAGATGTATCGCATTGCAAAGGCTATGTTACGTGATGAGACAAATATAGAGGATGCGATACAGGCAACAATTTTAAAAGCCTATGAAAATATAAAAAAATTAAAAAAAGAAGAGTTCTTTCAAACTTGGTTAATTCGAATTTTAATGAATGAGTGTAACAATATTATTAGAGCGTATAAAAAGGTAATTGTGATAGAAGAGAATGATTACAATATGAGTGCGTGTGATCAGTATGAAGATATAGATTTGTGTAATGCGATTCAATCGTTACATGAAGAATTAAGAGCGGTTACGGTTCTTTATTATTATGAAGATATGAATCAAGAGAGTATAGCAAGGCTTTTAGAAATACCAAAAGGAACAGTGAAATCGAGATTGTCACGTGCGAGGGAACAACTGCAAAAACAATTAAAGATGGAATAGGGGGTGTATAGGATGGATAACGAAAAATTATTTGATGAGAAATTAAAAAAGAGAATAAAAGAAGAGAATGTTATAGTACCGCCAGAGTTAAATGAAAAGATTAATCGTACACTACATAATCTTCCGGTCAAAAAGAAAGGTTACAGAGCGTATATGATGGTTATGAGTGCTGCTGTTCTAGCACTTTCAATCGTATCTATGTCGGAGTTCTCTGATCAAATTTTCGCTCAAAATGGCGGAGTATTTCAATATGTAAAGAAAAAGGCGTTTTCTGATTATGAAAATGAAGAGGAAATAAAATCGAATGTAAATTATCCAGATAAAGAAAAAATTCATGAAAAGATGCTGGATTCTATTGATCATTTTAAAAATATTTCAGGACAATTTGAGGAATATTCTAGCTCGTCAAGAATTGCTACAACATACAAATATGCGATTGATACGGAGCAACAAAGTGGTATCTCTTCGAAAGAAGATAAACTAGCGAAAAAACGAACAATTATATATAACGAGGGCAAGAAAAAAGAATTTGATGATGAGAAGTATACATATAAAGAAACAAAATGGAGCCCGAAAGAAAGGAACTATGAACTATTAAAATTAAATCCTACGGAAAGATTATTGAGAAAATCAGGCGAGAAAAAAAGATATGATGATGAATATGTGGGATTTGCTAAATATAGTATTCAATCAGAATTTGCTGATCTATTAATTCGATATAAGGATTGGAATTATAAAGAAACGAAGTATCTTGGATTAGATTGCTACAAAATAGAAGGGACAATAAACATAGAAATGCCTGTAAGTACATCTGAAGATTTAAAAGGGAAATTTGAAATGGTTGTAGAGAAAAATACGGGGATTATGCTAAAGTTCCTTAGTTTCCACGAAGGTATGATTCAATATTCGATTACGACTGAATGGATACAAATAAACAAAGGATTGAAAGAGAATGTGTTTCAAAAGGATAGCGCTAAGTATGAAAAATTGAAAAATATATTAGATGAATAGAAAATGGAGGGAACTATATGGAGAATACCTCTTCTTCAAGAGAAAAGAAAAATAAAAGACAATATAAAAAGACAATGATAATAAGTGTATTGTTAGTAGTATTACTATTTGGCGGAGTGGGATATGGTGCTTATGTATATATGAAAACTTCTAATCTCGTACAAAAGTCTAGTTTACATTTAGCGCGTGGTGAAAAATCAAATTTACGTGAGAACGCCGTAAAACCAATTGCAAATAATGTTTCACTTTTAATTATGGGAATTGATGAAAATCAAGAACGACAAAAGGAGTATAACGGTGCTTTTCATACAGATGCACTACTGTTAGCTACTTTTAATAAAGATGATAAGACAGTGAAATTAACGAGCATACCACGTGATACATATACATATGTTCCAGTTGAAAAGAAAAAAGATAAAATAACACATGCATATGGTAGTGGTTTCGTTAAAAATGGTAAAGATGGAGGGCCGCAAGCTTCAGTGGAAGCGGTAGAAAAATTGTTACAAGTGCCTGTTGATTATTTTGTGAAGTTTAATTTTAATGCATTTACTAAAATTGTTGATGGATTAGATGGGATTGAAGTAAATGTCCCAGTTGAATTTACGGAGCAAAATAGTAAAGATGAACCTGATGCGATTCATTTGAAAAAGGGAGTACAAAAATTAACAGGGGAAGAAGCTCTTGCACTGGCAAGAACGCGTCATATTGATAGTGATGCAATGAGAGGTCAGCGCCAACAGCTTGTTATTGAAGCGATGTTAAGTAAATTAAAAAGTGTAGGTTCGATTACGAAACTAGAAAAAATGGTTGAGGCGGTTGACGGTGATTTTAAAACAAACTTAGTAATGGATGATATTTTATCATTTTATAAGTACGGTTTAAACGGTTCAGTTGAAAAAATACAATTAGCTGGTGATGATTTATATTTACCTAACGGTCCAAATGGGCAACGTGTATATTATTATAATCCTAATAAAAAAGATCTACAGAGTTTGAGTAATACGCTTAGATCACATCTAGGATTAAGTGAAAAACAGATTGAAGAGAATTGAAGCAGGCGTAATGTCTGCTTTTTTATTTTTGTAGAAAAGAGGTTTGTTACGATATACATTATTTATTAACAATAATTTACAAGTGTTTTATAGTGAAAGGATATAAAGGCTATTAAATCAATACATAGAATTCAATGAGATATAGTGTTTCGAAAGATTATGGAATTTTTATGAATATTACTGTAAAAAAATAATTTTTTAAAAATTTTCAATAATAACACTTTACAAAACTCGAAAAATTAGTAGAATAATAGTTAATAAGAATCTTCTGATAAATATATAAAGAAAAACAGAATTATCAGAAAATTCTTAAATGAGAGCGTTAAGAATTAGGGAGGGTACAGAAAGTGAAAAAGAAAAAAATCAAAAAATTAACAGCAGTTGTAGCACCAGTTTTAGCAATGAGTATGGCATTGACAGCATGTTCTACATCAGGCGGAGATAAGAAGACAAGCACAAATTCTAGCTCTGGCGGAGATAGCAAATCAGAAGAAAAATTAGCAGCGAAACAAGTACTAAATCGTACTGAAACAAATGAGATTCCGACAATGGATACTTCTAAAAATACTGATACATTAGGTTCTCAAATTTTAGGGAACACAATGGAAGGTTTATATCGATTAGATAAAGATAACAAACCAATCCCAGCTGCGGCAGAGTCAAGCACGAAGAGTGAGGATGGTAAAAAATATACATTCAAATTACGTAAAGATGCAAAATGGTCAAATGGTGATCCTGTAACAGCGAAAGATTTCGTATATGCTTGGCAACGTCTATTAGATCCAAAAACAGCTGCTGAGTATGCATTTATTGCATTCCCAATTAAAAATGCAGAAGCCGTTAATAAAGGGGAAAAACCAGTAACAGAACTAGGAGTAAAGGCAGTAGATGACCTTACTTTTGAAGTTGAATTAGAACAAGCAGTACCATACTTCTTAAACTTAGTAGCATTCCCATCGTACTATCCATTAAATGAGAAGTTCGTAAAAGAAAAAGGGGATAAATACGGTTTAGAGTCTGATACTACGGTATATAACGGACCGTTCGTTCTTACTGATTGGAAGCATGAGCAAGGCTGGAAACTTAAGAAAAACGATCAATATTGGGATAAAAAGACTGTAAAACTAGATGAAATCAATTATAGTGTAGTAAAAGAAGTAGCTACAAGAGTAAACTTATATGATACAAATGCAATTGATTTCGCGCTATTAACAGGTGAATTCGTTGATAAGTATAGAAACAATAAAGAAGAGTTTGGCTCATACTCACAAGTAAGTACTTACTTCTTACGTATGAATCAAAAACGTGGTGGACAAGATACACCGTTAAAGAGCCAAAAATTACGTGAAGCAATCGCATTATCAATCGATAAAAAGAATTTGTCAAACGTTATTTTAAATGATGGATCTAAGCCTGCGGACTTCTTAGTACCGAAAGGATTAGCAACTGGACCAGACGGTAAAGACTTCCAAGAAACATTTAAAAATGGTATTAAACCAGATGCGAAAAAAGCAGCAGCTGCATGGAATGAAGCGAAAAAAGAGCTTGGGAAAGACCAAGTTACAATTGAGCTATTAAACTATGACACTGGTAATGCGAAAAAAGTTGGCGAATATGTAAAAGATCAAATTGAGAAAAACTTAAAAGGTGTAACTGTTAATATTAAACTTCAGCCATTCAAACAAAAGCTGAAATTAGAAACAGAGCAAGACTATGATATATCATTTGCTGGTTGGGGACCTGACTACGCTGACCCAATGACATTCTTAGATATGTTCCAGTCTAATCATTCTCATAACCAAATGAGCTTCGCTGATTCAAAATATGATGATATGATCAAAAAAGCTGGCGGAGAATTAATGGGTGACGCGAAGAAACGTTGGGAAGAGCTAGGAAAAGCTGAGAAATTACTTCTTGAGCAAGATGTAGCGCTTGTACCTTTATACCAACGTGGTGATGCATACGTTCAAAAACCAAACGCAAAAGGCATCGTTCACCATAACATTAGCCCAGAGTATAGCTTCAAGTGGGCATACATGACTGAAAAAGATGGGAAATAATTTTAAACAGTAATACTAGATTTAGGTGGATTTATAAAAGTTTCTTAGCTTATTTTGTAGTGAGAATCTCATCGTCCACAATAGTAAGATAAAATGATAGAGCATTTCGAAAGTAGACTAATTACTTTTGGAATGCTCTTTTATTATGAGATTAAATGTAAATAAATCAATAGATGTAAGGAAGGATATGTATAGTGATAATGGTAAAAAAACAATTGTTACTATAATAAAAAAATAATTTTTAGAATATTTTAAAAATAACTTTACAAAATCTGAAAAATTAGTAGAATATTAATTAATAAGAATTTTCTGATAACTAGTTATTAGAAAATCTATCAAAATTAGTTTCGTACATATAATTGGGGAGGGTACAAAAATGAAGAAAAAGATGAAAAAGTTCACGGCGGTTGTAGCGCCAGTTTTAGCGATGAGTATGGCGTTGACAGCGTGTTCTGGATCTGGTGGGGAGAAGAAAACAACTACGACGTCTAGTGGTGGTGGGGAAGAGAAAAAATCTGAAATTAAATACGCAGCAAAACAAGTATTAAATCGTACAGAGAATCAAGAGATTCCGACGATGGATACATCTAAATCTACTGATACGCTAGGGGCACAAATTTTAGGAAACACGATGGAAGGATTATATCGTCTTGATAAAGATAATAAGCCAATTCCTGCTGCTGCAGAATCTAGTACGAAAAGCGAGGATGGTAAAAAATATACTTTCAAATTACGTAAAGATGCAAAATGGTCGAATGGTGACCCTGTAACAGCGAAAGATTTCGTATACGGTTGGCAGCGCTTACTCGATAAAAATACAGCTGCAGAATATGCGTTTATTGCTTTCTATATTAAAAATGCAGAAGCAATTAATAAAGGTGAAAAACCTCTAACAGATTTAGGAGCAAAAGCAGTAGATGATTATACGCTAGAAGTAGAATTAGAAAAGCCAGTACCATATTTCTTAAATTTACTAGCATTTCCGTCATACTATCCTTTAAATGAGAAATTCGTAAAAGAAAAAGGAGATAAGTTCGGTTTAGAAGCAGATACAACGTTGTATAATGGACCGTTTGTGATGGCTTCATGGAAACATGAACAAGGATGGCAGCTAAAGAAAAATGATAAGTACTGGGATAATAAGACTGTAAAATTAGAAGAAATTAACTACAGTGTAGTAAAAGAAGTTGCGACGAAAGTAAACTTATATGATACAGGATCAATTGATTTCACATTATTATCAGGAGAATTCGTTGATAAATATAAATCGAACAAAGAGGAGTACGGTGAGTATTCAGAAGCGAGTACATTCTTCTTACGTTTAAATCAAAAACGTAACGGACAAGATACACCGTTAAAGAGCAAAAAACTTCGTGAAGCGATTGCATTATCAATTGATAAAAAAGGATTAGCAACTGTTATTTTAAATAACGGTTCAAAAGCAACAGATCAATTAGTACCAAAAGGACTTGCGACTGGACCAGACGGTAAAGATTACCAAGATACATTTAAAAACGGTCTAAAATATGATCCGAAAAAAGGTGCAGCAGCTTGGGATGAAGCGAAAAAAGAACTTGGAAAAGACCAAGTTACAATCGAATTACTAAGCTATGATGATGGAACTGCGAAGAAAATCGCTGACTACTTTAAAGATCAAATTGAGAAAAACTTAAAAGGTGTAACGGTTAATACGAAAATTCAGCCGTTCAAACAAAAACTAAAGTTAGAGTCAGCGCAAGATTATGAAGTTTCGTTTGCAGGTTGGAGCCCAGATTATTCAGATCCAATGACATTTATTGATATGTTTGAATCGAAGAGCCCATATAACCAAATGAGTTATTCGAATCCAAAATATGATGAAATGGTTAAACAAGCGGGTAATGAATTATTGTCAGATCCGAAGAAGCGTTGGGAAGCTTTAGGGAAAGCAGAAAAATTATTCCTTGAAGAAGATGCAGGATTAGTTCCTTTATACCAAACAGGAAGAGCGTATGTAATGAAGCCGAATGTAAAAGGAATTGTGAAACATAACATCAGTCCAGAGTATAGCTTTAAGTGGGCTTATGTAACGGAAGGGAAATAATAAAAAGAGCGTGTTTAAAAGTAAATAATTCACTTTTAACACGCTCTTTTTCTATTCAATTAAATAGAGAAGAATAAGAAAAGTAGTACTGACATATAGTAGATGGGGGAGAATCCGTATAGTAGTAATAGTAAAATACATAGTTACTATGAAAATAAAATAATGGAAACTTCAAAAATGAGGATAATTACCAAGATGTTAATTGGTGAAAAAGTATTAATAACTAAGTTCATAGAAAATCTCTCAAAGTTAGTTTCGTACATATAATTGGGGAGGGTACAAGAATGAAGAAAAAAATGAAAAAACTAACGGCAGTTGTAGTGCCAGTTTTAGCAATGAGTATGGCGTTAACAGCATGTTCTTCTGGATCTGGTGGGGAGAAGAAATCGACTACAACGTCTAATAATGGCGGGGAAGAGAAGAAATCTGATATAAAATATGCAGCGAAGCAAGTGCTAAATCGTACAGAAACGAATGAAATTCCGACGATGGATACTTCAAAAAGTACAGATACACTTGGCGCACAAATTTTAGGGAATACGATGGAAGGTTTATATCGCCTTGATAAAGATAATAAGCCAATCCCTGCTGTAGCAGAATCTAGCACGAAAAGCGAGGATGGGAAAAAGTATACATTTAAATTACGGAAAGATGCAAAATGGTCAAACGGTGATCCAGTAACGGCGAAAGATTTCGTATTTGCATGGCAACGTCTCGTAGATCCAAAAACAGCTGCTGAGTATGCATTTATTGCTTACTATATTAAAAATGCAGAAACAATTAATCAAGGAAAAGCAGAAGTTGCTACATTAGGTGTAAAAGCGACAGATGATTATACGCTTGAAGTGGAATTAGAAAGACCAGTACCATATTTCTTGAACTTAATGGCATTTGCGTCATACTATCCATTAAATGAAAAGTTCGTAAAAGAAAAAGGGAATAAATTCGGTTTAGAGTCTGATACAACAGTATATAACGGACCGTTCGTTCTTACTGATTGGAAACATGAGCAAGGCTGGAAATTAAAGAAAAATGAGCAGTATTGGGACAAAAAGACTGTAAAACTAGAGGAAATCAACTATAGTGTAGTAAAAGAACCAGCTACTCGGGTGAATTTATACGATACAGGAGCGATTGATTTCGCCCTTTTATCAGGAGAATTTGTTGATAAGTATAGAAATAATAAAGAAGAGTTTGGTGCGTATTCGGAAACAAGTACGTTTTACTTACGTCTAAACCAAAAACGTGGCGGGCAAGATACACCGTTAAAGAGCAAAAAATTACGTGAAGCAATTGCATTATCAATTGATAAGAAAGCTTTAGCGAATGTCATTTTAAATGATGGTTCAAAACCAGTGGATTACTTAGTACCAAAAGGTTTAGCGAGTGGACCAGATGGTAAAGATTTCGCAGAAACGTTCAAGAATGGTTTAAAACAAGACACTAAAAAGGCAGCAGCAGCTTGGGAAGAAGCGAAAAAAGAACTTGGAAAAGATCAAGTAACAATTGAACTGTTAAATTATGATACTGGTAATGCGAAAAAGGTTGGGGAGTATGTAAAAGATCAAGTTGAAAAAAATCTAAAAGGCGTGACAGTAAATATTAAACTGCAACCATTTAAGCAAAAGCTGAAATTAGAATCAGACCAAGATTATGATTTTTCATATGGTGGCTGGAATCCGGATTACGCGGATCCAATGACGTATCTTGATATGTTTGAAACGACAAATTCTCAGAACCAGATGAGCTACTCAGATTCAAAATATGATGACATTATTACTAAAAGTAAGACAGAATGGATGGCTGATGCAAAAAAACGTTGGACAGAGTTAGGGAAGGCAGAGAAATTGTTACTTGAAGATGATGTAGCGCTTGTACCTTTATACCAAAGTGCTAAATCATATGTTATGAAACCAAATATAAAGGGAATTGTGAAACATAATATTAGTCCGGAATATAGCTTCAAATGGGCGTATATTGAAGAGAAATAAAAAAGAGAAGAGCATTTTCAAGTTGCGGTATTAGAGCACTTGAAAATGCTTTTTCTATGCACTTTTATTTCTTCCCCGAATATATAAAATAAAAAAGGGAGAATCCCATGGAACGAAATACTTACATCGATTTCCTAGCTTATTATGGAATAGGAAGTGCTCATCCTGGTGGCTTTACGCTAACAAAACAATTGTTGGCGCAACTACCTTTTCGATTTGGAGCGAATGTCCTTGAGATAGGGTGCGGTACGGGGAAAACAGCGGCATATATGACAAAAGAATGTGGTTATAAAGTAACGGCGGTTGAAAAGAATGAGATTATGATTCAAAAGGCGAAAGATAGATGGTTAATTGAAGGACTAGACATTCAATTAATTGAAGGGAATGTAGAGCAATTACCTTGTTTGCATAATTCATTTGAGTTCGTACTCGGAGAATCGATACTCGCTTTTACAGAGAAAGAAAGGGTTATCTCGGAGTGCTATCGTGTATTACAGAAGGATGGCAAGCTTGTTGTCATTGAAATGATTATTGATAGGCACATTGAGAAGAGTGAGGAAGAAAAGATTGCCCGATTATATGGGATGAATGAACTATTAACTGAGAATGAATGGGTACAATTATTCCGGAAAGCAAAGTTTAAAAGAATTACAATTGCTGGCGGTGGTACAATTGCAGAAACGATCTCGGGCTATATAGAAGAGCCAGAATGGAATGTATCCTCGCATATTCCAAATGAATTATATGCGGCATGGGTACAGCATGAAAATGTACGACTTATGTACCAACATATTTTAGGTCATCGTATTTTTATATGTGAAAAATAAATAAAAAGAGTTGGCTAAAGTTAGTCAACTCTTTACTATGTTAAATGAAAAATAATGCAGCTAATGTAATTCCGAAGATGAAACCAAATCCGAGTTCAACGCCCCATCCACAACCGCCGCCTCCCCAGCCGCCGCAATTACCGCAACCACGACCGCCACATCCACAGCCGCTGAATCCACCACCACCACAACCAAATCCACAGCTATCACATCTACTAATGCCGCCGCAAAGATCACAGCCACCGTTTGCATAAGCATCATAGTATCCAAATCCTGTATCAAAAGATGAGCGCTGTTGCACTGGTTCAATCCATACAGAGCTTTTTGTCACATCAATTATTTTACCTAAATGAATGCGACCATCACGATCTTCAATTCGAACGACTTTACCGAAATAACGTTGGCACGTATCATAGCATTTTTGTCTATGCATGTTCTTTCCTCCTTCTCCATTACAGTAATACGATATGTAAGGGGGACAAGTGCGGCTTGTACGAATGCCCTATCTATCATAATTGTTATAGGAAAGGGGAAATATAGGAGAAGGATATATAAGGAGGAAAAGGCAATGAAATCTACAGATCAGTTTCAGACATACGAAGTACCGTGGGAAGAATTTATTGAAGCATTGCGAGAGGAAATGAAGAAGCAAGTAGGGGCAGATATAATTGATACAGTAGTTTGCAATTTAGAAGATGGCTTTGAAGTGTATACATATGTGCAAGGGGATTTGGATTTTGAATATAAGGAAGCACTTGAAAGAAAATACGGAAGCGATGCAAAAACTCCTAATGTGTTAACAATTATGTTATTAGCTAGTATTTATAGTGCGAGTGAAGAGAATATACGCTTGCATGCGGATAATAAAGATAATCCGGTTGTTGAAGTGTATGTGAAGAAATGAAACACGCTGTGAAAGGCGTGTTTTTTATTTTTATGATAAAATGTTAGAAAATTAAGAAAAGTGGTGATAGTTTGGAAATTAAACATCTTAATTTAACAGTTTCAGATGTAGTAGCTGCTAGAGAGTTTTTAGAAAAATATTTTGGTTTAACTTGTAGTGGAACAAGGGGAAATGGCTTTGCGGTTTTGCGTGATAATGATGGGTTTATATTAACATTAATGAAAGGGAAAGACGTACATTATCCACAAACATTTCATGTAGGGTTTCCTCAAGAGAATGAAGAACAAGTAAATAAGATGAATCAAAGATTGCATGCGGATGGCTTTTTGGTCGAACCTCCTAAGCATGCACATGCGTATACGTTTTATGTTGAAGCACCTGGTGGATTTACAATTGAAGTGATGTGTTAATTCAAAATCAAACTTTTTGTTATGTGTTTTCAATATGAAAAGTAGGAAAAGTCTGTTTTAAGTGTAGAGCTTAAACAGGCTTTTTTACTTATAGTATCGGATAGAAAACGCTAGAAGGAATCATATTCAGTTTATATAACTGTTTACATAATAAAGTTATGCCATGTTAGTTGTCCTAAAATACAAGTCATATATCTTGTTTCCTCTCATAAATTTAAACATAGGAATTTGTCTACAAAGGTGGCGAAGCCTCATCATGAAAATTCGAATTTGTGCCACATTCATGTTGTTTCTATTTATATGGTTACATCCTTTTTGGACTTTTGCAAAAGGAGAGGAGGCAAAGGAAAGGGTCGTTTCACTTGTATATGATGATTCGGGCAGCATGAGAAATAACGATCGCTGGAAATATGCCAATTACGCTTTGCAAAGTTTAGTTGCGCTATTAGATGAAAAAGATAAATTTTCGTATGTTCCAATGAGCAAGCCGAATGATCCATTAAACATTTCGTTAACGAAGGATAAGAGACAAACAGAAATTGAGGGAATTGGGGCATGGAAAACGTATTTAAATACTCCGTTTAGCGCAGTAGAAACGGCGATGCAATCTATAAAAAAGGAAGCAGATATAGATGGAAAACGTGAATTTTGGCTTATTGTCTTAACTGACGGGGCATTTAATGATTTAGAGAAAGATAAGGTTGGCGGGAAAGAACAAATCTTGCAGAAGTTAGCACAGTTTAAGAAGGATATGGATGCAAAAAAAATATCGCTACATCCAATTTTAATTACGATGGAAGAGGATTTAGGACAGCAAGAAAAGGCACAACTAAATACGTTTAAAGAGATATGGAAGAAAGAGATAAACGGAGTAGCGATGCCATCTAGTGGAGAGGATGGTATTGTAAAAAGCGTCAATCAAGTAGCTGCATTAGTTGCAAATCGTGATCCGTTCTCTTCTGTTGAATCGATTGTAAAAACGAAAGTAGTAGGGAAGAAAGTAGAGATTACAACACCATTTCCATTAAAGCGTATGACGCTTGTACGACAATCGCCTTCTTTGTCTAATTATCAGGTCACACAAATTTCTAAACCGTTACAATTCCAATCTTCCTATTCCATACATGCACCAGGAGAAGCGAAATTATTCGGAAATATAGTTCATATCAGTACGGAAAATCAGGAAGTTATTAAACCAGGAACTTATACGATAGAGGTGGATCGAGACATTGAGAAAGAAGGACTACAAGTACTAGTTGAACCAGCGCTTAACTATACTGTTTCTACTTATGACAAAGATGATCGTAGTCAAAAAAATGTGGAAGAAATGTACGAAGGTGTTACTGCTGTTATTGAAGCGAAGCCTACCGAATTACCAATTCAGTCTTCATATTTTCAGGCAGAAGTAGAAATAGACGGAAAACAGTACCAGATGAAGTGGGATGATAAAAAACATGTATTTTACTACGAAACGAAGATTGATAAAGGGTTAGTGCGCGGGAAAGTTCATATGAACATAAAGGGATTTTACAGACAGACGAAAGAATTTAAAGTCGAAGTAACGGAAAAACCAAAATTATCACTGCAAACTATTACGAAAGATTATGAAGAAAAAGTAACAAATTTAGAGAATAGTAAACCCTTTATTATACAACCACAGTTAGATGGTAAGCCGATGACAGAAGAGGCTGTAAAGAGACTAATAAAATCTACTGGTGTCACATCTAAACAATCAATCAACTATGAAATCAAACAACATGGTAATCAAATTTATATTTATCCTCGACCTCATTACTCCGACACATTCAATTTTACAGATACCGGCACCGTAGAAGCTACCATCGCAGTGCAAGATTCAAAATTACAAGAAGTAAAGAAAAGTATTTCACTTCATATTCAAAATGCACCATTTTATGAAAAATATGCGCTTATCTTTAAGTTTGTTATTCCTATCACTTTATTACTGTTAATAGTAGGAATAATCGTTTTAGGATGGATTGTTCGCCCAAGATTTCACCGGAAAGCACTATTGTATTACGAATGGGATCAAGAGGTAGCGAAAGATTGGTTATATCAATCTGAACCAGAGTTACTTAAAAATAAATGGTGGAAGCACTATTTTGGCATTCCGTTTAGGGCAGAAAGAAAGACTGTGCAATCTGTTACGTTTATAGCAAAGAAAGGATCGAAATCAATATTTGTAGCGAAAGAGTCACAAGTAGTAGGAATGATTATTGATGGGATGTTTATAACAGAGGATGAGGTTGGAATGGAGCATAAGACGCTATATCCAAATGAACTTTTAGTAATTGATAGAGGATATGGTAAAGAGATTTACAGGTACGAGTGTGAATAGTAGATAGGGCAAAGAGGGGGATTTTAGCTTGTCCTCCTCTTTTCAAACAAGCAAGAATAGGAAGGTGGTTCACATGACGTTACAAGTTCCAACGATATTAATTGGTTTAGGTGGAATCGGTAGTACTGTAACACATCAAATATATGAAAGACTACCTGAGGAGCGCCGGAAAAAGGTAGCAATGCACGTATTTGATACAGATGTGAATACATTGAGTAAATTTGATCATATTCGAAAGTTTAAAACACAAACGAGTTCAAGTAAAACGCCAAGAGAGTATATTGCGGGAGATCCAACGATTCCAGAATGGTTTCCAATGGACCCGACTATACTTGATAAACCACTGACGGAAGGGGCAGGACAGTTACGCGTCATTTCCCGTTTAGCGTTACGTGCTGCGATGAAAGAAGATAAATTGACATCCTTTTGGCAAGAAATCGAGAAGATTTTTCCGGTTACAAGCGATCAAACGGAATATGGAGTACGTGTCATTATAGTAACGTCACTAGCGGGCGGAACAGGTTCAGGGATGTTTCTACAAATTGCATTATATTTACGTGAAATGCTTCGGAAAAAACTGCAGCATCACAACATTTTAATACGTGGTGCGTTTCTAATGCCTGACGTTTTAGTTAAGACGAGAACGGTTAGTGCGAAAGAGTTTGAAACAGTGCAAGCAAACGGCTATGCCTCGTTAAAAGAATTACATGCCATTACACTCGGTTCTACGGGGGAATTATCAAAACGCGGTGGCGTCACGATTGAATTAGAGTATCGTCCTGATCAAGTAGATGAGGATGGGAGAACGAATCATACGATTAAACAGCATCATTTACCGTACAATTATTGTTTCTTATACGATTATGAAAACTTACATGGGCACCATCTACACAATTTATCAGATTATATGGAGCAAATGGCAAATACGATTTATTTACAGTTATTTAGTCCGATGTCTGCAAACCATTTTGCGCAGGAAGATAATCAAATTCAGCAATTAGCAGAATCGAGCGGGAAAGGACGATATTGCGGGGCAGGAACGGCAAAGATTATTTATCCGTATGAGCACGTGTTAAAATATTGTGCTTTAAAATGGGCAGTGCAAGGTTTAGATGAATCGTGGCTTCATTTAGATCAACTGTTTCAAGAGAAGAAACAAAGATATGATCAAGATGTAAAACGAGGGATGCAACGTGAAAAGCCAGAGCGTGGGAAAAGTTATTTAGAAGACTTAGAACATCTTGCTACTCGTCCGGAGCAGGCTCATATTTTCTATAGACAAATGTACAATGAAACGCGTGAAGGAGCAGAAGGTGGTAAGGTTGGTGTAGCGAAATCTAAATTATTTTTAGAAGCTGTAGAAAGTTATGTACAGCGTACGGTGCAAAAAGATGAGGAATTAAACCGTCTGCAGCATGAGTGTAAAATTTCGGCTGCGAAGCTGAAAATGATGGAGCAAATGAAAGGTGAAGTAGCAAGAGTGGATCATGCGGTTCGTTTATATGCGTATGCGATTCCGAGCCGCGTACATGAACATGTAACGACACTTTTATATGACATGATTGAATCAGACCGTTTTTCACCAAGTGGTTCTGAAGGCCAGTCATATCAACTAAATACATGGTTTTTAAAGAAAACAGATCCTGTTCATCCAGTATCAGCTCGTTTTATGTTGTATGAAATTCGAAAGCAGTTAGTAGAGAAAATGAATCGTTTACATGAAAATAATGAACAAAAGCGTAATTTAATTCAAAACTACGATAAGAAATTTAATGTAAGTAATATTGATGGAACGGTAACTGCTGTTCGCCGAGTAGAAATCGCGCAGCAACAAGGCTGGTTTGGAAAAATGATAAATAATCAGCAGCGTTTATTTAAAAAGGAATTTGAAGATATTGTAACGCAGTACGTACACAAGTTAAACGAGTATCGTAAAGAAATGCTATTAGAACTCGTGTATCAATCACTATATCAAGCAGTTAATAAAATGATTCAATATTGGGAAAGGTTTTTTGATAATTTACACGAAACACGTGAAAATTTATTGTTCGAAATTCAAAAACGAAGCAAGGAATTTGAAGGGAAAACAAACCCAACGAATGTATACGTATTAGCGGAAGAGAAGTTACAAGAAAAAATATGGCAAGATATGCAGCAACATTTAAATTTAGGAGTATTACCGAAAGATATATCTGCGGAAATTTATATGAGTTTATACGGGGAATATTGCCGGGATGCGAAAACAGAAGAGATTCAATCGAAAAAGGTAGAAGACTTTTATCGTGAGCACATACTAAGTTATTGCTACGATGAATTACAAATACGCTATCGCGATAAGTTAGAACTGAATATCGTTGAGGCGTTACGAAAAGAAGCGGATTATAAGAAGCGTGATCGTGATGAATACGTCCGTGAAAAAATTGAAGACTTGTTCCATTTAGCTAGTCCATTTGTGCCGAAAGTTTCACATCATAGGGAATTACAATATTGGGGTATACATCCATCTTTAAAGAAAGAACTACAAGAGGAATTAATTCAAGAAATGTTTAAAGAAAAAGATACAGTACATGAAGCTTTTTCTCCATTTGAAGTCATTTGTTATCGTGCGCATTACGGTTTATCGTTGCAAGACTTTCCTAAGCTTTCGTCTGGACACATTGCAAATGGATTTATGAATGATAAAGGTGATTATTTTCAGTCATACTATCGCCGTGTAAACAAGTTGAATAGTAAAAAATCTAGTTTAACGCCGCATTTAGATAAGTATTGGCACTTACCAGCATTCATGCCAGACTTAAATGCAACACAAACGAAGTTAGATTACGATAAATGTAATCGAGCTCTTCTATACGCGTATATGTATCGCTGGATTAGTTTAGTTGCTGTTGATGGTCAGTTCGTGTATCAATATAACGGTGTTGGGCGTAGCTTCTTAATTCAGTCGATGGGAAAAAATATTTCAAGTGAAAGTTACAAATTACACAGGGCATTGCTTCATAATCCGTTTATTTATGAAAACATCTTGTCCAGATTTGAAGAAGAACAAGAAAAAGCGATGATACAGGGCGGACATTTATATACACATCCGTTCGTATTAGGTGCTCAAGATATTAGATGGCTTCGTAAAGAGCATGTCCATAATATTTTAGATATGATTTTAATGTATGACCGTGAAGCAAAATATGACCCAACGCTAGAAGAAACTTCTGATGAATTATTAAGGCTATTTCTTGATGAAATTGAGTTGTATTTCCAAAACTATTACGGTACAGGTGCCGATATGGTTGCAAAGAAAGAGAAAGAAATGTTTATTAAACAATTGTGGGATCGTTCGTATGCGAAAGGTTATGTAGACCCAAATAGTGCTCCTTATAAAAAGTGGCAAAATTTATTAAGCGTTTATGATGAAGAGGAAACACCAAAAACGAATGTTTAATGAATGAAAAGGGAATCCTTAAAAGTGGCAATACAACTTTAGAAAAGAGGGATTCCGATGCCGTTTTTAGGAAGTGTATATCAAATATTTGGATTGTATCCAGAAATTTATTATGGAATGATTTCAGCTGAACTTGCGGAGCAGCAAAGATTGGAACAAGCGGAAAACGAAGAACCAGAAACAGAAGCGTAACTGTATAAGAAGTTTCAAAATAAAAATGATAACACGCTGCTTACTCTTTACACGTATAAGAGTAAGTAGCGTGTTTTTACTATTTAATGATCCCGTTTTCTAAAATTTTAATAGTAGGAGTTACTTTCACATTAGCTTTTGAAAAGGCACTTGGCCAATCATCTTCGACAGTTTTCCATTCTTTATATTGAAACGCTCTCGCATAATCACCAAATCCAAACGGATCAAGTTGCTGCTTTTGAATGTTGTAGATTAAATCGTTTAAATCTTTGTTTAGCTGTTTTGTAATAAGAGAGGTTAATTTCTTTCTATCTTTGTCTATATCCATGTTGAATGTAAGTTCAGATACGGAAACTTTAAAATCCATTGCAATATTAAATTTGAAGTGGTTATCGTTATAATTTGTGTGAATGTCACGATTCATGCTAAGAACATTTATTGTTACGAAATCTTTGCCTTCTGTATCTTTTAAATCACTATTACTTTCAACTTGAGTAGAAGGGATCTTCATTGTAAGAGAAACTGGTGTATTGGCCTTCTTTTGTAATAGAAGAAGGAGGGCACTTTCATATCGATTTAAAGACATCTTATAGATTCCGCGAGAAGTTAATAGTGCGGAACCGGTAACGATAATATCTTTTTTTCCTTTTTTTATTTCTGAGATAGCAGGTGTTATACCTTTATTAAAAGTTTGCCTATGAAATTCATGGAATGTCGTAAACGCGGTTCGATTGTATAGTTTGTTCGTATTAATTAAATCTGTTAAATATTCAGGAAGTGCAGGCTTATCCTTGAAATTATTATATATAACAGAAGAAATTGGACCGTCAACTGCAACCATGCGCATATTTCCAGTATTTTTAGGGTCGCGATACCAAACATCAAGGTAAGGCATAGCGCCTTCTTGTTTTAAAAACTTCGTGCTAAATAAAATGAGCTGTAACTTTTCTGTAGATACTAAACCGCTACTTGAACTATTAAATGTTGCTTTTGCTTCTCGAGGGGTATGTACTGTCGCTTCATGAGTTTCGTATTTTTTCTCCACATCTTCATTAAAAATAGGGTTTACGTGGTACACAATTAATTTTCCTTTTGCTTTTGCATCAAACCCATAAATTAATGAAATGGATTGTTTTTCTAAGTCGAGCCGATCTCCTCCACATCCTGTTAAAAAGGTTATGAGAAAGAAAAATATAGTGAAAATAAAGCGCCTCATTTAAATTCTTCTCCTTTTCCAATGCTGATAAAGTGTCATGTATAAGAGAAATACGACTGGGAATAGAAAAACGATAAAATAACTTGCAGTTCCCCAAAATTCTCGCAATGCACTTATTTGATACGAGGATGGGATGTAAAAGAATAAAACGAAAACACACCCAAATAGTAAAAACCAAACAGGTAATGAACTCTCTTTTTTGTTAAGTAATTGATTGATTCCATCTGAAGCAGTGAAAATATAGGGAATGCAAGAATCAAAAATAATGAAGAGATAAAATGACAAAAAGATAATTTCAAACCGTTCCAGAAATGAAAAGTGAAAGGGTGTAACAAGAGAAAGAGTGGGCCATAAAAACTTTGTTATACCATCCGGGCTAAAATAAACAAAAGAGACGAACGTGACTTGAAGATAAACAAATAGCGTAATCAAATTCGCAAGAACGATCCCTTTTTTGGCAGATGACTTATTACTGAGATAAGGATAAAGGACAAATGCAAATTCAAATCCGAGAAACGCAATAATAGTTGATTTTACTGTGTTGAAAACGGGTATCCATCCCTCTTTCAGGAGAGGAAGAAGATAAACCCAATGCCCGTCTTTAAGTGGGATAAATAATAATAATGGCATCCAGAGTGTAAAGAAGACAGTAAAAACAGCATAGCGGCTAATAATAAGAACACCTTTACATGCGAGCATAAGCATTGGAATAGATAGTAACATCATAATTAAAAACATTGGAGATCTAGGTAAAATCCAAATGTGAATAACGTATAAGAGGGAGAATATTAAAGAAACAGCTGCAAGTACAGCATATAAAATCCAAAGCAGCATCGCGATTTTTCCTAGCCATTTCCCAAAATAACGTGTTAACACATCAAGTAAAGAATAACCAGGATGATTCGCCATAATTTGTATAATACAAAGACTTACACAAGTAGTTATAGCCCATCCAATAATAATTGACATCCAGCCATCGGTATTCGCTCCTTGTGCAACTTCACGTGGAAGTGTGAGTACACCAAATCCAACTTGAACACCACTAATTGTTAGAATGTATTGAAATAAAGTAATCTCCCTCTTTGCGCGATTTGTCACTTCTTTTCCTTCCTTTCCTTCATATCTCGTTGTCGGTTTTCTTGTTTCAAGTTAAGAGAGAGTGGTCGTTTTCTCATTATTTTCCATGGGGAACGTATGAGAATGTCTTTTAAATCCGAAGCAAATGACGGAGAGAAAGGACTACCATATGGTACACCAAGTGATTCCATAGAAAGAATATGGATGATGATAACTGCCATCCCGACCATAATGCCAATGACACCAAATAAAGAAGCGATTACCATCATTGGGAATCGAAGAAGCCGAATTCCTGCCGACATTTCCATGTTAGGAATGATGAAAGAAGCGACTGCAGTAATAGATACGACGATAACCATAACGTTACTTACGATTCCAGCTTGAACCGCGGCTTGTCCAATGACAATCCCCCCTACGACGCCGATTGTTTGTCCAACGGGACCAGGAAGCCGAACCGCAGCTTCGCGGAGCATTTCAAGTACTAATTCCATCAAAAGTGCTTCTAATATAGGAGGAAAAGGAATTTTAGCTCGAGATTCTCCAATTGTTAACAATAATTTAAGGGGAATCACTTCATAATGAAAGGAAATCATAGCAATATAAAGAGCTGGTGCAAATATTGCAATAAATAATCCGGTGAAACGAAGTAATCGAATGAAAGATGGAATCATTGGCCTAAAGCTGTAATCATCTATCGTCTGAAAAAAAGCTGAAAAAGTCATAGGTCCAATTAATACGCCTGGTGAGCGATCTACAACAACAGCAATTCGTCCATCCAGAATGTGATGGGCCGTTGTGTCAGGGCGTTCAGTGATAGATAATTGAGGAAAGAGAGTATAGGAATTATCTTCAACAAATCCTTCTAATTCTCCGGTAGTAAGAATGGCATCCACTTTAATGGATTCGATACGGCATGCCATTTCTTGTACGACATCTTCGTTTGTAATGTCTGCTAGGTATAGCAAAAAAACCTTTGAAGTAGCTCGTTCACCAACAGTGAATTCCTTCACTTTCAATTCGCGATTTGGAATATATCGACGAATAAGTGCAAGACTGTCGCTCGCTACCTCATTAAATCCTTCGTGCGAGCTTTTTATGGAAGTTTCTGTAGTCGGTTCTTCAATACTTCTTTTTGGTGCGGATTGCGTATCTAGTTCTAAAGCTGTAAGTTGTCCATTTATGAATAAAATGCTTTTTCCATGTAAAAGGGACTGCTCGATGTCTGCCCACTGCTGAACTTTCTGTATATTCCCGATTGTAACGGAGGATTCCCAAAAATCGTCCTCATTCCACTCTTTAAATAGGAGGGGGCGGAGAATATCAATGTTAATAACAGTTTTATCGACAAGTCCTTCCATATATATAAGTGCAGCTTCTTTTCCGTTTTTTAACGGAAAAGTGCGTGTAATTAATTCTGGAATACCGCTAAACAGTTTGGACAAGTGCTTTAGATTAAGGGAAAGAGAAGAAGAAATAGATTTTTTTAATTGGTGATCAGCTTGCTCTTGTGCAGAAAAAGATTTTTCACCACGTATCCATTTATTAAAAGACCCCATTTGTTCGCTTACTCCTTGTCATGTATTATCCCACTTTAATGGGCAGTAAGACCCCCATCTCAAAATACAGCGAAAGCAAAGAATTTAGATGGGGGATCAACTGCCCATAAAAGTCCGATTGGTTCAACTAATAATCAGTGGGGGATGAAGAAAACCCCCACTGATTAAAGTTTCACTTTATATGGGTTATTATGGATAGTTCTATGCGGACATATGCGTAGTTTAAATTTTATATTGTATATTTTTAGTTTTAACGCTATAATTATAGTGTTAAAGATGGAATCGTGATATGACCTGTTATGAATCTATCGTTTTATTTATGAATAAATGGATTGGTATTTTAGCAAGATGTGCTAATAAACTACTCCACCATGATAATAACGTGCCGAAATGTGGTGCGTATATTTTCGTGGTGGAGTTTTTTTATTCTCAAAAAGGGGGAAAGACCATGAATAACAACATGGTTCATATTACAATTGACGGAAAAAAGTATACAGCGGAGCCTGGTTCAACGATATTGGGTGTTATTAATGAGAACGGGATTGAACATCCGCAAATTTGTTACGTGCCAGAAGTAGATCCTATTCAAACATGTGACACTTGTATTGTAGAAGTTGACGGAAAGTTAATGCGCTCTTGTTCGACAGTGGCGACGGAAGGTATGAATATTGAACGTAATTCTACTCGTGCAAAAGAAGCACAAACAGAGGCGATGGATCGGTTACTAGAAAATCATTTATTATACTGTACTGTATGTGATAACAACAATGGGAACTGTAAGCTGCATAATACAGCAGAACTAATGGAGATTGAACATCAAAAATATCCTTATGAACCGAAAGTAGATGTAAGTGAAGTTGATATGACGCATCCGTTTTATCGCTACGATCCTAATCAATGTATTGCATGCGGTCAATGTGTTGAGGTATGTCAAAACTTACAAGTAAATGAAACGTTATCAATAGACTGGGAAGCGGAACGCCCACGAGTTATTTGGGATGAAGGAGTCGATATTAATGATTCTTCATGCGTGAGCTGTGGTCAATGTGTAACCATTTGTCCTTGTAATGCTTTAATGGAGAAAACGATGCTCGGTGAAGCTGGATTTATGACGGGATTAAAACCAGATATTCTTGAACCAATGGTAGATTTAATTAAAGAAGTTGAGCCTGGATATAGCGGCATTTTTGCGGTATCAGAAGTGGAAGCGGCCATGCGTGATACTCGTACGAAGAAAACGAAAACAGTTTGTACATTTTGTGGTGTAGGTTGTTCATTTGAAGTGTGGACGAAAGGGCGTAAAATCCTTAAAGTACAGCCTTCTTCTGATGCGCCAGTTAACGCAATTTCTACTTGTGTAAAAGGGAAATTCGGTTGGGATTTCGTAAATTCTAAAGAAAGAATTACAAAACCTTTAATTCGTAAAAATGGAACATTTGTTGAATCTACATGGGAAGAGGCACTAAATGTAGTTGCAAGTAAATTAGGATCTATTAAAGAAGAATACGGTAAAGATGCTATCGGTTTTATTTCTTCATCAAAAATTACGAATGAAGACAATTATGTTATTCAAAAATTAGCTCGACAAGTATTTGAAACGAATAATATTGATAACTGCTCACGTTATTGTCAATCACCAGCGACAGACGGATTATTCCGTACAATTGGTATGGGCGGAGATGCAGGAACGATTAAAGATATCGCAAAATCCGGTCTTGTTATTATTGTAGGTTGTAATCCGACAGAAGGTCATCCTGTTTTAGCTACACGTATTAAACGTGCGCATAAATTACACGGACAAAAATTAATTGTCGCTGATCTGCGTAAAACAGAAATGGCAGAGCGCTCAGACGTCTTTATTAGTCCAAAACAAGGAACAGATCAAGTATGGTTAATGGCTGTTACGAAATATATGATTGATCAAGGCTGGCACGATCAACGATTTATTGATGAGAATGTAAACTTCTTTGAAGATTTCAAAGAGAGTCTGACAGAATATACACTTGAATATGCAGAAGAAATGACTGGTATTTCAAAAAAAACACTTATTCAAATGGCTGAAATGATTCGTGATGCAGATGGTACATGTATCCTTTGGGGTATGGGCGTAACGCAAAATACGGGTGGTTCTGATACTTCTGCTGCGATTTCAAACTTACTTCTTGCAACAGGTAATTATCGTCGTCCAGGTGCTGGTGCATATCCACTTCGAGGTCATAATAACGTACAAGGTGCTTGTGATATGGGTACTTTACCAGGATGGCTTCCAGGATATCAGCACGTTACTAACGATATGGAGCGTGCGAAATTTGAAATGGCTTACGGAGTGAAAATTAATAGTGAACCAGGTCTTAATAATATTGAAATGCTTCATGCAATTGATGAAGGGAAAATGAAAGCTATGTATCTTGTTGGAGAGGATATGGCTCTTGTAGACTCTAATGCGAACCATGTACATGAAGTGTTATCAAGCCTTGATTTCTTCGTTGTGCAAGATGTTTTCTTATCTAAAACTGCTCAATATGCAGATGTTGTATTACCGGCAGCACCGTCTCTTGAGAAAGAAGGTACTTTCACAAATACAGAGCGCCGTGTACAAAGATTGTATCAAGTTCTTCCTACGCTTGGAGATGCGAAGCCAGACTGGTGGATTGTGCAGGAGATTGCGAATAAATTAGGTGCAAACTGGAATTATAGTCATCCAAGTGAAATTTTTGCTGAAATGGCAAGTTTATCACCACTATTCTCACAAGCAAATTATGAAGTACTTGAAGGGTGGAATAGTTTCCATTGGGGAAGTTTTGATGGAACAAATACACCACTTCTGTTCCAAGATGGATTTAACTTCCCAGATAAAAGAGCTCGTTTTGCGATTGCTGATTGGGTACGTCCAGCTGAATTCCCAGCGGAGTTCGATCTTCACATTAATAACGGTCGTATGCTTGAGCATTTCCATGAAGGGAATATGACAAATAAATCAACAGGTATTCAAACGAAAGTACCGGGCGTTTTCGTTGAAATTTCTCCGGCGCTTGCAAAAGAACGTGGAGTGAAAACAGGTTCATTAGTTCGTCTTGTCTCTCCTTTTGGAGCATTAAAATTACGTGCGCTTGTAACAGACCGTGTAAAAGCGAATGAGTTATATTTACCGATGAACTCTACAGATAATGAAACAGCAATTAATTTCTTAACAGGTCCTGCAGTTGATACGCGTACGAACACACCTGCTTATAAACAGACGAAAGTGCGTATGGAATTGCTAGAAGTTGATGGCGAAAATCCGATGCCAAAAGCGAACCCACGCAATAAAAAACGTCACCCTCAAGCTGGTATTGAGGTAGATCGTAAGTGGGCACGTCCAGGGTATGTGCATTTAACGGATAAGTAGGAGGAGAAAAATATGGCTGCACCTATAAAAATGATTCAAAAACAAGAATTAACTGAGGAAGAAATAAAACAGCAAAAATTAGATGATTTAAAAGAACTTCTAGCTAATAATGAAGAAGCTTTAAATCAAATGTTTAATATTGTCGGTGAATTAAATGACATCGGAATGCTAGAAGCCGCAAATTCTATGCTAAAAGCGAAAGAACCAATCGCAAAAATCGTTCTTGGCCAAGTGACTCGTGAGCCTGTTACAAATTTAATTAATAATATGATGGGTGCTGCAGGTGCTTTAACAGAACTTGATCCGGAACTTACGAAAAAGCTTATAGGTAGTTTATTAGTAGGACTAGAAGAAGGTAATGAACATCTAGAGAGTAATAAAAAAGTAGGGGTATTCGATCTTATGAAAGTATTGAAAGACCCAGACATTAACCGTGCTATCGGGTTTGGGCTTCATTTCTTAAAAGGTATGGGTAAAGGGTTAAAAGACGAATAATCTTCATGAAGTGAATCTTTTCGCCCAAATGTTTGTACGAAATATTTTGGGCGGAAGACTCATTTTGGTAAAATATATAATAAAGTAAAATGAGGATTTTTTGGAGGTATAATTGTATGTCAAAAAAAGTACATGAATTTAATGATATGATACGAAAACTTCGAAAGGAACTTTTCGGAAAAGGACCGGAACGAATTCATACTGTTTTTGCTGAAAATATGGCGATTGCGACCCTTTACGGAAACTTAACACCTACTGAAAAATTCATTTCAAGTACGATGGACGGTGCGGAAATGGTTCATTTGGCTAGAACGAAAATGATTCAAGAAGTGTATGCTGCGAATTCCCGTGAACATTTGGAGGAACTTGTTGGAGCGAAATTAGTGAATTTATTTTCAGATATGAAAGTAGAAGAAGATATTGCAGTTTCGGTATTCGTTTTTGATAAAAATATAACGTGAGAGAAGGATACTGATCGTGAAACCGATACAGGTAGAAAGAGAAATCTTTCGTTATGAACAAGGGGCGTTTAAACATATAGAGGACAGCATTGTAACAGAGTTTCCAGTCACGATTAAAATGAACGGACAGGAGTTTGTTACAATGGTTAGTACTCCAGAATATATAGAAGACATGGTAATAGGCTTCTTAGCATCTGAAGGAATCATTCGGAAGTATGAAGATATTGATGACATATGGGTACAAGAGAAAGAAGGATTTGTACATGTCACAACGAAAAAAGTGAACCTGTATTACGAACAAATGCAAAATAAACGTTATATTACTTCATGCTGTGGTATGAGTAGACAAGGGTTTGTTTTTGCGAATGATGCACTAAGCGCAAAAAAAATGAATGGCGTCCATGTACAGGTTGCTGCAGAAGACTGTTTTCGATTAATGAAAGAAATGCAGCAATCTGCAGAGACATTTCGTCATACAGGTGGCGTTCATAATGCATCTTTGTGTGATGTGAATGCTATTATTTTAAGCCGAATGGATATCGGTAGACATAATGCATTAGATAAAATTTACGGTTATTGCTTAAAAAATAATATTTCTATAAGTGATAAAATCATTGTTTTTAGTGGTCGTATTTCTTCGGAAATATTATTGAAAGTTGCAAAAATTGGTTGTGAAATTATACTCTCAAAATCAGCTCCAACTGAGTTGGCTTTGCAGCTAGCAGAAGAATTAGGTATTACTACGATAGGATTTATTCGGAATCAATCCTTAAACGTATATACACATCCAGAGCGTGTTTTAAATATAAAATAAGTAAAAGCGAGGCAATAAATATGAAATCTGTCACATTAGACAAACTACAACGTCCTTTAAAGGATTTACGTATTTCTGTTACTGATCGCTGTAATTTTCGCTGTCGTTATTGTATGCCAGAAGAAATATTTGGTCCTGATTATTCGTTTTTGTCTAATGATAAAATTTTATCTTTTGATGAGATTGAAAGGATAACACGTATTTTTGTTTCTTTAGGTGTAAGAAAGTTACGAATTACGGGCGGAGAACCGTTACTTCGAAGAGGTCTTCCGCAGCTTATTGAGCGCCTTAATAAAATAGATGGTGTGGAGGATATCGGTTTAACAACCAATGGATCGTTACTTAAAAAGTTTGCTCCTGATTTATATAAGGCAGGTTTATCACGTGTG
Source organism: Bacillus sp. HY001 (assembly GCF_007558965.1). Classification (NCBI taxonomy): domain Bacteria; kingdom Bacillati; phylum Bacillota; class Bacilli; order Caryophanales; family Bacillaceae; genus Bacillus; species Bacillus sp. HY001. Next base: position 112,092 of record NZ_VLTE01000011.1, read on the forward strand.
ACAGTTAGTTTAGATTCCTTAGAAGAAGATCGTTTTTTCTATTTGAATGGTAATAGAAGCAAAGTGCAAAGAGTTCTAGAAGGAATACAGGCTGCAGCTGAAGTTGGTATGAAAATTAAAATAAACATGGTCGTTCAAAAGGGAAAAAACGAACAGGACATCTTGCAGATGGCACAATATTTTAAGGAAAATAAGCATATTCTTCGTTTTATTGAGTATATGGACGTTGGGAATTATAACGGTTGGGAATTAAAAGAGGTCGTCTCGAAACAAGAAATAGTAGATGCGATTCATCAAGTTATGCCATTAGAACGGATAGAAGCGAATTATGCAGGTGAAGTTGCGACTCGCTATCGTTATATTGGAAGTAGTGAAGAGATAGGTATTATTTCATCCGTAACAGATTCTTTCTGTTCCTCATGTACGAGAGCCCGTATTTCTGCAGAAGGAAAATTATATACTTGTTTGTTCGCTTCTAAAGGAAATGACTTGAGAGAACTACTTCGATCTGGATATACTGACGATGAAATAACATATATCGTACGTGATATATGGAACAACCGAGAAGATCGTTATTCAGATGAACGCTTAAGTCATACTAGTAAAAAAAGAGCGCCTAAAATTGAAATGTCACATATTGGTGGTTGATATATAAGAGTGACGCTTTGATGAAGTATATACAAAATGGGAAATGTGCAACGGTTGTAGATTTTCTATTTTATAGTAAAAGTGATGATTGATATCTCTGTAAAAGATGTGCAGAGAAATTAAGCAGCATTCAAAAACCTGTATTTTGAGGAGGTTTTTTGAAGCTGCTTTTTTATTTGGAGAAAATGGAGGAATTGGTAATGGCATTTCATAAACCGGAACAAATTGCTGAGCTTGTAATTGAGGCCGGTGTCCAAAAAGTAAGTCAGACGTTGCCAGCAATGCTTATTCTCGGTTTTTTAGGAGGAGCGTTTATTTCGTTAGGTTTTTTGCTTAATATTCGCGTTTTAGGTAATTTACCAGAGCGCTGGGGTAGTTTAGTCAATATTGTAGGAGGAGCGGTTTTTCCTGTTGGATTAATGCTCGTCGTATTAGCAGGAGGAGAGTTAATTACCGGAAATATGATGTCACTTTCTATGGCACTTTATGCAAAGAAAATTACATTGGTAAGTGTACTAAATAATTGGGTTTGGATTACTTTCATGAATTTCGTTGGAGCTATTTTTGTTGCGTATTGTTTCGGTCATCTTGGCGGATTAACAGAGGGAGATTATTTAAATAAAACGGTAGCGATAGCAGAAGGAAAGTTACATGAAACGTTTGGGAGAACTTTAATTTTAGCGATTGGATGTAATTGGCTCGTTTGTCTTGCGCTATGGCTCGCTTATGGGACGAGTGATTTTGTCGGAAAAATAATCGGAATTTGGATTCCGATTATGGCATTTGTAGTGATTGGATTTCAGCAGGTGGTAGCAAATATGTTTGTTATTTCAGCAGTTATTTTTGCAGGTCATCTGACGTGGATGGATCTTGCTAGAAATTTTGTTCCTGTTTTTATCGGAAATGTAATTGGAGGAGCTGGATTTGTTGGATTCGCTTACTTTGCTTGTTATCAAAAACAACATTCTAATATGAAATAGAGTTCGTGAGAGGAAGGGTATGTAATGGCTGAGCGGTATTCACGACAACAGTTGTTCAAACCGATTGGGAGTAAAGGACAAGAAAAAATTCAAAATAAACATGTGTTAATTGTAGGAGCAGGCGCATTAGGAAGTGCGAGTGCTGAAAGTTTCGTACGTGCAGGTATTGGCAAGTTGACGCTTATTGATCGTGACTACGTTGAATGGAGTAATTTACAAAGGCAACAATTGTACTCTGAAGAAGATGCAAGAGAGAAAATACCGAAAGCAATTGCTGCTAAAAATCGGTTAGAGCGAATTAATTCGGAAGTACACATAGATGCTTTCGTAATGGATGCAAGTGCAGAAAACATGGAAGACCTATTAAAAAATGTAGATGTAATAATTGATGCAACAGATAATTTTGATATTCGATTTGTAATAAATGATTTATCACAAAAACATAAGATTCCGTGGGTATACGGTTCTTGCGTTGGATCGTACGGTATGAGTTATACGGTTATGCCGCAAGAGACACCATGTTTACATTGTGTGCTGAAGAGCGTTCCTGTTACAGGTGTGACATGTGATACCGCTGGAATTATTAGCCCGACTGTGCAAATCGTCGCAGCATATCAAGTGGCGGAAGCATTCAAAATTTTAGTAGGAGATTTCGTGGCAATTAGAAAAACATTTTTCATGTTTGATATATGGAGCAATCAGAACCATTTTATAAAACTAGGGAAAATCAAAACAGACGATTGCCCTTCGTGCGGCTTAAATCGAACTTATCCTTATTTATCATATGAAAACCAAACGAAGGTAGCTGCTTTATGCGGAAGAAATACAGTACAAATTAGGCCGGTAGAAAATAGAAAGTACGATTTTGACGATATAGAAAAAGTATTAAACAAACTGGGGAAAGTAGATCGGAATCCGTATTTACTATCTTGCCAACTAGATGATTACCGCGTCGTTATTTTTCGGGATGGTCGTGTTTTCATTCATGGTACAAATGATATTTCGAAAGCGAAACAATTATATTATCGCGTATTCGGTTAATAGAAAGGGTTGTCAATAATGGAAAGAAGAGTGCCAATTACGGTTGAAGAAGCTGTTCGTAAAGTAATGGGATTTGCTAATGAGGGATTAAGGGAGCTGCTACCTATTGAATTAGCTTACGGGCGTATATTAGCGGAGGATTTAGTAGCTGACCATGATGTTCCTTCATTCAATCGTTCACCGTATGACGGATTTGCTATTAGAGCAGAAGATACGAATGTAGCAAGTTATGAAACGCCAATTGTGTTTGAAGTAATTGGTGAAATTGGTGCGGGATCAATATTCCACGAGAAAGTAGGTCCGTTTCAAGCAGTTCGAATTATGACGGGAGCGCAAATTCCGAATGGGTGTGATGCGGTGGTTATGTTAGAGTTGACTCGTCAATATGAGAAAGCTGGCAACAATTATATGGAAGTGAAGCGATCATTCAAAACGGGCGACAATATTTCTTTTCAAGGTGAAGATGCTCGTAAAGGAACGGTTCTTGCAAAAAAAGGATCATACATTCATCCAGGTATTTCAGCTCTTCTTGCTACGTTCGGGTATAGTGAGGTGCCAGTGGCGAGAAAGCCTGTAATTGGATTGTTAGCGACTGGTAGTGAATTACTGGATGTAAATGATTCACTACAGCCAGGGAAAATCCGAAATAGTAATACGTATATGATATTGTCTCAAATTCGAAGAGCGGGCGGCAGAGTAAAATATTTCGGGAAGTTTAGCGATGATTTTCATACATGTTTCACAGCTGTAAAAGAAGCGTTAAGTCAAGTGGATATGCTCATTACAACAGGCGGTGTATCAGTAGGGGATTACGATTATTTACCAGCTATTTACGAAAAGTTAGGTGCCTCTGTTCTTTTCAATAAAGTTGCAATGCGGCCAGGGAGTGTTACGACTGTAGCGCAATTAAATGGCAAGTTATTATTTGGTTTATCAGGAAATCCATCTGCTTGTTACGTAGGATTTGAATTGTTTGTAAGACCTTGTATTCGGACGTATATGTTTATTGAAAAAGCACATATGAAAAGAGAAAAAGCGTTATTAGGAGAAGATTTTCTAAAACCAAATCCATTTACAAGATTTGTGCGAGCAAAACTGACATATAAAGAAGGGCAATTAATTGCTTATCCGTCAGGGTTTGATAAATCTAGCTCGGTTTCTTCCCTAGCAGAGACAAATATATTTATTGTACTTCCAGGTGGTACGAGAGGGTATAAAAAAGATATGTTCGTAGATATTCTCTTGCTAGAAGATAATGAAGGTAGTGAATGGCCTGGGACATTTTATAAAGTGAAACTTTAATCAGTGGGGGTTTTCTTCATCCCCCACTGATTATTAGTTGAACCAATCGGACTTTAATGGGCAGCCCGACCCCCGCCTAACTTCTTTGCTTTCGCTGCATTTTGAGGTGGGGGTCTTACTGCCCATTAAAGCGGGATAAAGTGAGAGGTGTTTCTAATGGGACAAGCACTATTTGAAATTGTAGATATACCGATTTTAGTTGAAGAAGTAACGAATAAAGTCGCAAGAAGAGAAGCAGGTGCAATTACAACATTTATTGGTACGGTGAGAGAACTTACAAAAGGAAAACGAACGCTACATTTAGAGTACGAAGCATATAAACCGATGGCGGTAAAACAACTTACAAGAATTGGTGAAGAAATAAATGAAAAGTGGCCGGATGCAAAAGTAGCAATTACGCACCGTGTAGGGCGGCTAGAAATCATGGATATTGCGGTAGTCATTGCAGTTTCATCACCGCATCGTAAAGTAGCGTATGAAGCGAATGAATACGCGATTGAACGTATAAAACGAATCGTCCCAATTTGGAAAAAAGAATTTTGGGAAGATGGAACGATGTGGATTGGAGATCAACTTGAAAATACGGCATATCCAGAAGGAAAACCGAAGAAGGAAGAATGAGAAGATGATTACAATTTTATTGTTCGCAAATTTGCGTGAGGAAGTCGGATCGGACCGATTCGTAATTTTAGAAAAACAAGAAATGACAGTTCAGCAATTAAAAGAATGGCTGAAAGCAAGTTATTGTTTACAATCGCTTGATAAAGTGATGGTGGCTGTGAATGAAGAGTTTGTAACGAATGAAGAGATGATAAAAGCTGGAGATATAGTCGCATTAATCCCGCCTGTTAGCGGGGGATAAAAAGCTTTTTCGCCAAGAAAATGTTGTATATAAATTCGAATACGAGAAGGGATGAGTGCTATGATTACGCAAGAACAAATAATGAACGCATTAAAACATGTAGAGGATCCGGAGTTACACAAAAGTATTGTAGAATTAAATATGGTTAGAAATATACAAATGAATGGAACAGAGGTTAAACTTGAAGTAGTGCTAACGATTCAAGGTTGTCCATTAAAGGCAAAAATTCAACAAGATGTGGAAGAGTCTCTTCATGCAATTGGTGCATCTAAGGTAGATTTGACATTTGGTTCTATGACACAAGACGAACGAGCTGCGCTAACAGAGAAGTTAAAGAAAACTACGAGAACAGAAACTGGTATGCCGAGCATGCTTCGCCTTGATTCAGGGGTAAGATTTATTACTGTAACGAGCGGTAAAGGTGGAGTTGGAAAATCAACAGTGACAATAAATCTTGCAACTGCTTTAGCTCGTATGGGCAAAAAGGTAGGGATATTAGATGCAGATATATATGGCTTTAGCATTCCGGCTATGATGGAAACGAATCAAAAACCGACGATGATTGATCAAACAGCAATTCCAGTCGTTAGTCACGGTGTTAAAATTATGTCGATGGGATTTTTTACGGAAGGAAATAACCCGGTTATGTGGCGCGGACCGATGTTAAATAAATGGATTCAAAATTTCCTTGCGAATACGCACTGGGGAGAATTAGATTATTTACTTCTTGATTTACCACCTGGTACAGGAGATGTTGCTATTGATGTTGCAGCGATGATCCCACAGGCGCAAGAGATTATCGTTACAACACCACACAATGTAGCTTCGTTCGTAGCATCTAGAGTAGGTGTTATGGCAAAACATACGAAACACGAGATTTTAGGGATTGTAGAAAATATGGCTTATTATGAAGAACAAGATGGATCAAAAAACTATCTCTTCGGAAAAGGTGGGGGCGAAATGCTTGCAGAACAATTGCAAACAGAAGTGATCGCGCAAATACCTTTTGCAAAACGAGAAGAAAATAACGGTTCATCTGTATATGATGAAGACTCTTTTGTAGGAGAAGTGTTTACATCGTTAGCGGAGGATATTATTTATAAAGGATAGAGGGGGAAGTTTAGTATGGCTTGTAATATTGATCATTCTATGGAAGATGTAATGAATAAGCTTGAAAGTCAAAAAAAATTTTTACCGGAAGTGATTTTTAAAGAGGTAAAGGGATTTTTGCAAGGGAATCATTCACAGGAAATATTAAATGATGTCTTTCATCTTCTAAAGAAGTATGACTTAGTTAGTGAAGAAGAACGAGAGATGAGAAATACTCAATTATTGCTGATTATAAAATAAATACGCTTTGGCTTTTGTTTTTTTGCAGAAGGGGTGAATGTAATGAATATGAAAAAGATGATTGAAATGGTAGAAGTAACTAAAGTGACCGACGAAGAATTATCGATTTCTACTTTACATCAAAAGCTTGTGAAGCTGTATAGTCAAAAAGATAGTGCAGAGTATACGGAGTTATTAAAATATATTTTATCATTATCCGTGCATCTGAAGCTGAATCTCGTATTGAAATACTTTGGTGTGCGTCCGGTTGCTGCTGCAGATGAGCGTATGCAATTTCAAGAGATATTTAAATGTTTAGCTAACAAAGATGAAAATGGCGAATGGTTTCTAAATTTCGTTTCTTTATATATAGGACTAATTGTAGTTCTTCATTTTGATGAAAAAGAGATTGAGAGAAGTTTTTTCGATGAAATGGTAGTGGGTGAAGGGAATGAAATATAAAGTTCTGCTCATAACTTCTTTCTATTTTATTGCTTTAACTGCGATTTTTGTGGGTTATGTAAATATGAAGGTGACTAGTTAATAAAAAGCGTTCTTCAGTTGTTTCCGTCGTTTTTTCATGTTACCATTAAGCGAATTTTTCATAGGGAGAGAAAGCGATGAAATGGATTTATTTTATTATTATTAACGTTATAGCTTTTAGCCTTATGGGGCTTGATAAACGAAAAGCGAAGAAGAAACAGTGGAGAACACCAGAAAGTACGTTGTTTTTATCAGCGGCAGCTGGAGGCGCAGTTGGTGCGTGGATTGGTATGTATATGTTTCACCATAAAACACATAAAAAGAAATTTGTTTTCGGTATACCGTTACTTGTCGTTATAACAGTATGTTTACTTTTTGCTGTATGAGAAATGTCGAAAGAATTGCAGATTGATTATTGGTAAAGTGAGCATGTGGGACCGTATAATGGAGAAAAATGAGAAGAGGAGAAAAAGGAAGATGGGGAGTCAATCAGCACAGCAAAAAAAGGGGATTATATATGCGGCTGGTGCTTATACGATGTGGGGAATCCTACCAATCTATTGGAAATGGGTTGAGGAAGTTCCAGCAGATGAAATATTAGCACACCGCATCGTTTGGGCATTCGTTTTTATGTTACTTGTATTAGGTGTTACGAAGAGATTTCGTCAGTTTATTGGGGAGTTCGTGAATCTTTTTAAACGACCTAAATTATTAATGTCATTAACAATAGCTTCGGTCTTGATTAGCGGAAACTGGTTTGTCTACATATGGGCCGTTAATCATAATCATGTCATTGAAGCCAGTCTCGGATATTATATTAATCCACTTATTAGCATTTTACTTGGTACCGTTGTATTAAAGGAAAAGTTAAACTTTTGGCAATATGTTGCAGTTGGTTTAGCTGGAGTAGGGGTTATCATTTTAACAGTACGTTTTGGATCTATTCCGTGGGTTTCTTTATCACTTGCCTTTTCATTTGGATTATATGGATTAACGAAGAAATTGTTAAACTATGATGCGACAATTGGTCTTACGATGGAAACGATGTTAGTGACGCCGTTTGCGATCATTTATCTCGTTATGACAGGAGTACATGGTTTCGGTTCATTTGGATCTATTTCCATGCTATCGACGTTACTATTAATAGGAGCAGGAATTGTTACAGCTTTACCACTTTTTTATTTTGCAAAAGGAGCACAACTTATTCCGCTTTATATGGTAGGCTTTTTACAATATATTGCACCAACAATTAGTTTAATTTTAGGTGTATTCGTATTTGGTGAGCATTTCACATCTACTCATATGATGGCATTTTTCTGTATATGGATTGCATTATTTGTGTTTTCAATAGCAAAAACAAAGTTTTTAGTGCAGAAACAACCGAAATTTATAAAAAATAAATCAGCAAAAGTATCATAATGCGTAGTATTTTCTACGCATTTTTCTTTATACTGATACTATATAGAATTTCCATTATAGTCAGTAGGGAGCTGAGAACGTGGAAACAATTTTACATAATGATCCGCTTATGGCCGCTGTAATTTCATGGTTTTTAGCACAATTAACGAAAGTAGTCTTTAAATTATTCAAAACGGGTGAATTTGATTTTGCAAAGTTTTTTGCTTCAGGTGGGATGCCAAGTTCTCATGCTTCAACTGTTACAGCACTTGCGACAGGTGTTGGTGTTGTGGAAGGTGTGGAAAGTTCCATGTTTGCGATCGCTGCTATTTTTGCCATTATTGTTATGTATGATGCTTCAGGAGTAAGGCTCGCGGTAAGTAAACAAGCGAAAATTTTGAATGAGTTTTTTCACGGTAAACAAACAGAATATAAGAAGTTAAATGAACTTGTCGGGCATACACCGTATGAAGTAGTAGTCGGTGCTTTAGTAGGGATAATTGTCGGAGTGGGATATTGTTTATGAGCAGAACATTTTATATGTTCTGCTTTTCTTTGTTTTCATACATATTCAACTACCTTTTTGAATATCGTTATACGGATTTCGAAAGGGTGGGTGAGTAACTTGTTATTATATGAAAAAGTGCATGAAGAGATAGCAAGAAGAACAACTGCACTTCAAACGATGCAACGGCGAGATGGAACGTGGCACTTTTGTTTTGAAGGAGCACCATTAACAGATTGCCATATGATCTTTTTATTAAAATTATTAGGTAGAGATAAAGCGATAGAACCATTTGTAAAAAGATTAGCATCACTACAAACAAATGAAGGAACATGGAAATTGTATGAAGATGAAGTGGGTGGTAATTTATCTGCTACAATCCAATCTTATGCTGCCTTACTTGCTTCAAAAAAATATACAAAAGAAGATGCGAATATGAAGCGAGCCGAAATGTTTATAAATGAGCGTGGTGGGGTAGCGCGTGCTCATTTTATGACGAAGTTTTTATTAGCGGTTCATGGAGAATATGAATATCCTTCGCTCTTTCATTTGCCAACACCAATTATGTTTCTCCAAAGTGATTCACCTCTCAGTATATTTGAGTTAAGTAGCTCAGCGCGTATTCATTTAATTCCGATGATGGTTTGTTTAAATAAAAGATTTCGAGTAGGGAAAAAGTTACTGCCAAACTTAAATCATATTTCGGGAGGGGGCGGGGAATGGTTTCGAGAGGACCGGTCTCCGTTGTTTCAAACGTTAGTAAGTGATGTGAAACAAATTATATCGTATCCACTATCTTTACATCATAAAGGGAATGAGGAAGTCGAACGTTTTATGAAAGAACGTATTGATGAAAATGGAACGTTATATAGTTACGCAACTGCCTCGTTTTATATGATTTACGCTTTACTCGCGTTAGGACATTCTCTTCAATCATCAATGATTCAAAAGGCTATAACCGGGATAACATCTTATATATGGAAGATGGAAAGCGGGAATCATTTGCAAAACTCGCCTTCAACTGTATGGGATACGGCGTTACTCAGCTATGCGTTACAAGAGGCCCACGTTCCGAAAGATACTAAGATGATTCAACATGCAGTAACATATTTATTAAAAAAACAGCATACAAAAAAAGCTGATTGGAGCGTACATGCACCAGCGCTTGCGCCAGGCGGTTGGGGTTTTTCGGATGTGAATACGACAATCCCTGATGTTGATGATACAACAGCCGTGCTAAGAGTATTGGCAAAAAGTAGAGGGAACGAAAATGTAGATTATGCTTGGAAGAAAGGGGTCACTTGGGTTAAAGGATTACAAAATAATGATGGTGGGTGGGGAGCATTTGAAAAAGGTGTGACGAGCAATTTATTAGCAAATTTACCAATCGAAAATGCAAGCGACATGATTACAGATCCTTCTACACCAGATATTACAGGAAGAGTGTTAGAGCTTTTCGGGACATATGCGCAAAATGAATTGCCAGAGAAACAAAAACAAAGTGCAATAAATTGGTTAATGAATGTACAAGAGAAAAATGGATCATGGTATGGAAAATGGGGGATTTGTTATATATATGGTACGTGGGCGGTGATGACCGGTTTACGGTCACTCGGCATTCCATCTAGCAACCCATCATTGAAACGAGCTGCTTTATGGCTTGAACATATACAGCATGAAGATGGTGGCTGGGGAGAATCATGCCACAGTAGTGTGGAAAAAAGGTTCGTTACTTTACCATTTAGTACACCATCCCAAACAGCATGGGCGTTAGATGCTCTCATTTCTTACTATGATAAGGAAACACCAGCAATTCGAAAAGGTATCTCATATTTGCTTGCGAATCGTTATGTAAATGAAAAATATCCTACTGGAACAGGTTTACCAGGTGGTTTTTATATTCGTTATCATAGCTATGCCCATATATATCCGCTACTTACTTTGGCACATTATATAAAAAAATATCGAAAATAAACCGAGAGGATATCTCTCGGTTTATTTTGTTGGGTAGTAGGTCCCTGTTGAAAAGAATAAGGTTGTGCTTTCCTTATTTTTCTGTTGATTGGCGTTTTTGACGTGCATCAGCGGCATTTGCACGTGCGTTTGCTTCTAAGTCATTGTTGTCAGCGAGTTCACGAGAGAACTCAACATCAATGCCATCAGCAGCTTTGTTTTGCTTGAAATTTTTTTTGTTCATTCGACACAATCTCCTTGTGTTTTATGCGACGTTGCAAAGTTAGTTTGACACAAATAGACTTTTTTATACAAAGAGGGATTGGAAGGCAAAAAGCCGAAATATACAGTATAAGTAATAGAAATGGGGGATAGGGATGGAGTTTTTAAATGGGAAAACAGCTGTTGTAACAGGAGCTGCACAGGGAATTGGAAAAGAGATTGCAAGGGTTTATGCAAAACTAGGGGCGAAAGTATTAATTAGCGATGTAAATGAAGAGAAGCTACAAAAAACGACACGTGAGTTATCGGATGAAGGATATGAAGTGAGTTTATATCGATGTGATGTGAGTAATCAAAATGAAGCGAAGTCATTAATTGAATATGCGGTTCAAAAATTCGGTACATTACATATTTTGGTGAATAATGCTGGAATAACAAGAGATGCAATGTTACATAAAATGGAGAAGTCTTCTTGGGAACAAGTATTACAAGTGAACTTAACTGGTGTTTTTTATTGTATGCAGCCAGCGCTTCTTTACATGAGACAACAAGAGTATGGACGCATTATTAATATATCTTCAATTAGTAGAGAAGGAAACATAGGTCAAGCGAATTATGCGGCTACAAAGGCAGGAGTTGTAGGTTTAACGAAAACAGCAGCGAAAGAAGTTGGAAGTTTCGGTATTACTTGTAATGCGATTTGTCCAGGGTTTATGGATACAGATATGACAAAAACGATACCAGATAAAGTGAAAGAAAAGATGGTTGGCGCGATTCCAGTTGGTAGAATTGGAACGCCAGAAGATATTGCGAACGCAGCGGCCTTTTTAGCATCAGAATACGCATCCTATATTACAGGAGAAGTATTAAATGTGAGCGGTGGACTGCAAGTTTAAAGGAATACATATTGAAAAGAACCTGACCGGATAGGTCAGGTTCTTTTTCGTTAGTTTAAGTTGAGCCAAACACTCTTCACTTCTGTATAGTTATTTAATGCGTAAGATCCCATTTCACGGCCAAGACCGGATTGTTTAAATCCTCCAAATGGAGATGCTGCATCAAAGACGTTATAACAGTTTACCCATACAGTACCAGCGCGCACTTTACTTGCAACATAGTGTGCTGTTTTAACATTTTCTGTCCACACACCAGCCGCTAAGCCGAATTGTGATTTATTTGCACGTTCAATTACTTCATCAATATCGTTAAAAGGTATTGCAGAAATAACTGGACCGAAAATTTCTTCTTTTGCGATTGTCATTTCGTCATTTACGTCAGCGAATACTGTAGGAGAAACGAAGTAGCCTTGATCGAATGGATTACTTCCTCCGCAAAGTACTTCAGCGCCTTCTTCAATCCCTTTTTCAATGAAGCCCATTACACGTTTTTGTTGTTCTTCAGAAACGAGAGGACCGATTGTAGTTTCTGGACTTAGACCAGCGCCTTGATTTAATTTTTTAGAATAAAGGACGAGATCAGCCATGACATTATCATACATTTTCTTTGGAACAAATAAGCGTGATCCAGCAGAGCATACTTGTCCTTGGTTAAACATAACACCAGAAAGTGCACCAGGAATCGCGCGAGATAAGTCGGCGTCTGGTAAAATAATGTTCGGTGATTTACCGCCAAGCTCTAAAGTAACACGTTTTAATGATTCAGAAGCTTGTCGCATAATTTGTTTACCGACTGGCGTAGAGCCAGTAAATGCAATTTTATCAACGAGTGGATGATTAACAAGAGCTTGTCCAGCTGATTCACCGAATCCAGGAACGATATTAATAACGCCTTTCGGGAATCCAGCTTCTTCAATTAATTCAGCTAAGTATAGAGCGGATAGTGGAGTTTGTTCTGCAGGTTTTAAAACGATTGTACATCCTGTAGCAAGCGCTGCTCCCATTTTCCACATTGCCATAAGAAGTGGGAAGTTCCAAGGAATAATTTGACCGACGACACCAACAGCCTCATGGCGTGTATAGTTAAAGTAATCACCAGAAACAGGAATTGTTTGACCAACGATTTTCGTAGCCCAACCAGCATAATAGCGCATATGTTCAATTGCAAGTGGTATGTCTGCTGCCATTGTTTCACGGATTGGCTTCCCGTTATCTAATGTTTCGAGTTGTGCAAGTTCTTCTTTATGTTCTTCCATTAAATCAGCTAACTTGTACATAAGACGGCTACGCTCAGCAGTGCTCATGCGAGACCAAGGACCTTCGTCAAAAGCCATGCGAGCTGCAACAACAGCTTTATGAATATCTTCGCGACCAGCCTCAGAGACGACGGCAAGTGTTTCGCCGGTTGCTGGGTTAGGTGTTTTAAACGTTTTACCGGAAGCGCTTTCAATGAAAGATCCATTCACATATAACTTTTTTGTACCTTGAAGAAACTTTTCTACCTTTTCATGAAGATTTACAGCTAGTTGACTCATTGTACCCCCTTGAAAATATAATGTAAACGCAGTACGAGACGGCGTTTATTCCGAAATCAAGGATGTGGGAACTAGATGGAAAGCCTCTAATTTAAATCATAATTAACAAATACTGAAAATTCAAATTTCATTTGTGTTACAATTGTAAAAAATATGTAATGTAAGAGAATCTTCTATATGAATTTAAAAAATCCTGCTTGTTTTTGCTTTCTAGTAGGAAAAACTAGAAGAACAATGGTACAATAATACATCGTGAGAGGAGGGAGAAAAATGAAGGATTATCATGATGATCCACGCTTTCGAATCGCCCATAGAGAAGCGTTAATTGGTCTTGGACTTGCTATTATCAATTTTATAATATGGTACGGATTTGCTTATGGGCTTGGTAGTAAAAATCCAAGTGAATATACATATGTATTCGGTTTTCCAGCATGGTTTTTTTATAGCTGTATCGTTGGGTTTGTCGTTATGGTTATTTTACTTAGTTTAGTTGTTCGTTTTGTATTTCAAGATATTTCACTCGATGAGGAAGAAAAAAGTGAGGAATAATAGATGAATTGGTATGTAATCATTCCAATGATAATTTCATTTATCGTTGTGTTTTTAATTGGTGTATATGCTTCAAGACGCGTACAAGCGACTGCTAATAATAAATTTTTACAAGAATATTTTCTTGGTGGGCGTGAGCTTGGCGGTTTATTATTAGCGATGACAATGATTGCTACGTACGGTAGTGCTAGTAGCTTTATTGGTGGTCCAGGTATTGCGTACAATATGGGCCTCGGATGGGTATTATTATCTGCGATTCAAGTTGTAACAGGGTATATAGTATTAACGGTTATCGGTAAAAAGTTTGCGATTATCGCTCGGAAGATGGAAGCTATTACTCTTATCGATTATTTAAAGGGAAGATACAATAATAAAGCAGTTGTTATACTTTCTGCGTTATGTATAATTATCTTTTTATTTTCAGCAACAGTAGCTCAATGGGTCGGCGGTGGCCGATTAATTGAGTCGCTAACGGGTCTATCTTATACAACAGCACTATTTCTATTTACTTTTTCTGTACTTGTGTACGTATTAATTGGTGGATTTCGTGCAGTTGCTTTATCAGATACGCTATTAGGAATCATTATGTTAGTTGGAACGACAATCATTTTAATTGCTACTGTCATTGCTGGTGGTGGAATTGAAAAGATTATGCAGGAACTTGTTCAAATCAATCCGAATTTAATTACACCGTTCGGAGCGGATGGTAGTTTAACGAAATCATATGTGACATCATTTTGGATTTTAATTGGAATTGGCGTTGTTGGTTTACCGCAAATTAGCGTGCGTGCCATGTCTTATAAAAATTCAAAAGCTATGCATCAAGCATTAATCATTGGAACAGTTGTTGTAGGTACAATTATGATTGGTATGCATTTAACAGGTGTATTTGCACGAGTCGTACTTCCAGGTATAACGGTACCGGATAAAGTCATGCCGCTACTCGCGATGGAAGTGTTGCCACCTTGGTTAGCCGGTGTTTTCTTAGCTGCGCCAATGGCAGCAATTATGTCTACAGTAAACTCGTTATTGTTACTTGTAAGTTCATCAATTATTAAAGACATATACGTAAATTACATAAATAAAGATGCAGCAGACAGTACGATCAGAAAAGGAAGTTTGTGGATTACTGGTATCGTAGGGCTGCTCGTTTATGCAGCAGCTATTAAACCACCAGATTTTTTAATATGGTTAAATTTATTTTCTTTCGGTGGATTAGAAGCAGCATTCATTTGGCCAATCGTATTAGGGTTATATTGGAGAAAAGGAAATGCAACAGGAGCGCTTGCCTCTATTTTAGTTGGGGTCGGTTCATATATGTGTATCCATCTTTTCTATCCAAATCCGTTCGGTATACATACAGTTGTCTTCCCGATTTGTTTAGCGTTTATCGCTTATATCATTGGAAGCATGAGTGCTGTGAAGAAAAACAGTATAGGTTAGAGGAAGAACGTAGTCCTTATAGAGGACTGCGTTTTTTTGTGTGAATTTATTCTTTTTTATTCTGTATATGTAAGGTTATTCATAAATTAATAACAATTGAGGGGATGGAGTTGAGGTCGATGAAAAAAGTATTATTTTTGGGAGACCCAGGAATTGATGACTCTTTAGCCATCATGTACGGAATTATGCATCCTGATATTGATATTGTTGGTGTTGTAACCGGATATGGAAATGTCACGCAAGAAAAGGCGACGAGTAATGCAGCATATTTGCTGCAAATGGCGGGGCGGGAAGATATACCTGTTATAAATGGTGCAAAGATCCCTTTATCCGGGGATGTTACAACGTATTATCCAGAAATTCATGGGGCAGATGGATTAGGACCAATTAAACCTCCAAAGGCTTTTTCGCCAAATATAAAACCTTTTTGTTCTTTTTTTGATATTCTTGAAAAGTATAAAGGAGAATTAATCATTGTTGATGCTGGTAGGTCAACGACACTAGCGACAGCATTTATTTTAGAAAAGCCGATGATGAAGTATGTGAAAGAATATTATATAATGGGCGGTGCTTTTTTAATGCCTGGCAATGTGACACCAGTAGCAGAGGCTAATTTTCATGGTGATCCCATTGCGTCACAATTAGTTATGCAAAATGCCAAGAATGTGACATTAGTACCACTTAACGTTACATCTGAAGCAATTATTACGCCAGAAATGGTGAAATATATTACGAAACACTCTAAAACGAATTTTAATAAATTAATTGAACCAATATTTACGTATTATTATAAAGCGTATAAAAAGTTAAACCCAAAAATAACAGGGAGCCCAGTACATGATGTCGTTACAATGATGGTTGCGGCGAATCCGTCTCTTTTAGATTATGTATATCGCCGAGTTGATATAGATACAGTTGGAATTGCAAAGGGTGAAAGTATTGCTGATTTCCGTCCGCAACCCGACTCAAAAGCTTTAAAGAATTGGGTGCGAATCGGTTGGTCATTACATTATAAAAAATTTCTCGAAGACTTCGTGAAAATTATGACGTAGACATAATAGGAGAATACAAGTTAAAATAATGGAGATGGTTATTTAAATAACCATCTCCATTATTTTGTTTTTTTAGATAAATAGAGAAGAGTTACACAATAGGAGAGGAATTTTACTTGAAAAAAACTATAGTATGCGCAGTAATTGTGGGTATTTTCGTTTTGCTAATATCGGGTAATTTTTTAGTGAAAAAAGTGTGGAGTTCAAATAATGATGATGCGCAGTATATAGCATCCTTTATTGAAGAACATAAAGATGAAAAAAATAGTGCGCTTCTAGTAAAGAGAAATGATAAAATTGTTTATTCTGTAAATCCCAATGTTGTATTGCCAGTTGCTAGTACGATGAAATTAATCGTGGCGCTTGAATATACGAAACAAGTTACAGAAGGGAAAATTGATCCGTCTAGTTTTGTTTCCATTAATGATGTGAATCGTTATTACGTACCGAATACAGATGGCGGTGCACAAGATAGATGGCAAAAGTATTTACAAAAGACAGACAAGATAACAGAAGGAGCAGTTTCTTTAGAAGAAGTGGCAAAAGGAATGGTCAAATTTAGTTCGAATGCGAATGCTGAATATTTAATGGAAGTGTTAGGATTAGATAATATTAATCGGAATTTACAAAGTTTATCACTTCCAGCACATCAGCCGCTATTTCCGATTGTTTCATCTTTATACATCCCTGGATATTTGCATAAAGAACTACATGTTCCGAAATATAAAATAGAGAAAAAGTTAAAAGAAATGTCTCAAGAGCAATATCGTGAATATGCGATGATTATTCATGAACGCTTAAAAAAGAAGGGGCCATTATTACAGAAGGAAATTCCTCTTTACTTAGAGGAACGTTACGATAAAATTTGGTCAGATCGATTACCAGCAGCTTCTGCAAATGATTATATGGTATTGCTTCAAAAGGCGAATCATAAAGGTGGCCTAACAGAAGCCGAAGAAAAAGTGTGGGCGAATATCGTTGAAACAGATATGAGTGCTAAGAAATACCGTAAAACATTTAGACATGCAGGGCAAAAAAATGGCTATACGCCATGGACAGTTACAAAAGCAGTTTATGCGATGGATAAACGCGGGAACTGTACAGAAATTGTGTTTTTAGCAAATAATTTAAATGAAGACGACAGTGCAGAAATACGAAAACATTTAGCGAACTTACATTTCCAAGTGTTGCAAAGTGATAAGTATGATGCGACTTTTATTAAATAAACTCGGTGCAGAGAGCACCGAGTTTTTTATATACAAGCACTTTTTTTCTATCTCTGGGTATGATGGGTAGTAATACTTAGGTGAGAGGGGAAAAGGTGATGAAACAAAGTAAAGAAGAGTTTATAAAGAGTGAAGGCGCTGATTTCCCTGGGAAAACATATGTCGATTGTGTATTACAACATGTATTTCATTTTCAGCGAGATTACTTATTAAAAGATATGTTTCAAGTGCATAAAGCGCATATTGCGATGCTGACGGAAGAGAATTTAATGAAAAAGGAAGAAGCTAAAGTTATATTACATGCACTAAAAAAGATAGAGGGGATTCCAAAAGATCAATTGCTATATACAGAACAGCATGAAGATCTCTTTTTTTTAGTCGAACATTTAATTTTTCAAGAAGCGAAATGCGATTTTGTAAGTAATATGCATATTGGCAGAAGTAGAAATGATATGGGTGTAACGATGTATCGTATGAGTTTAAGGCGATATGTACTACGATTAATGGAGCATCATTTGTTATTGCAAGAAAGTATACTACAACTTGCTGCTGATCATAAAGAAACGATTATGCCAGCTTATACACATACACAACCAGCGCAGCCAACAACATTTGGTCATTATATGTTAGCGATTTATGATACGATGCAGAGAGATTTAGAACGAATGAAACAAACGTACAAACTGTTAAATCAGTCTCCAATGGGAGCCGCCGCTCTTTCTACAACAAGTTTCCCGATTAAACGAGAGCGAGTTGCCAATTTACTTGGGTTTACAAATGTAATTGAAAACTCATATGATGCTGTTGCTGGAGCGGATTATTTATTAGAAGTTAGTTCGTTACTTATGGTAATTATGACGAATACGAGCAGATGGATTCATGACTTCTTACTATTAGCGACGAAAGAATATGATGGTATTACTGTTGCGAAGCCATATGTACAAATTAGTAGTATTATGCCGCAAAAGCGAAATCCAGTTTCCATTGAACACGCCCGTGCGATTACGAGTAGTGCTTTAGGAGAAGCATTTACAGTATTTCAAATGATTCATAATACACCATTTGGTGATATTGTCGATACGGAAGATGACTTGCAGCCGTATTTATATAAAGGAATTGAAAAGACTATTCGTGTTTTTTGTATTATGAATGCAGTGATTCGAACGATGAAAGTAGAAGAAGAAACGTTGAAAAGTCGTTCCTATAAACATGCAATTACGATAACTGATTTCGCAGATGTTTTGACCAAGAACTATGACATTCCATTTCGGCAGGCGCATCATGCAGCAAGTGTTATTGCGAAAATGTCATTGGAGCAACAAAAGGAGCTACATGAATTACATTTAAAAGATGTAAATATATACTTACAAGAAAATTTTAAAATACATTTATTAGAAAACGAGTGGGAAGAGATTGTATCGCCAGAAGCTTTTATTCAAAAAAGAAATGTATACGGTGGACCGAGTAAAAAAGAAATGGAGCGCATGATTAAAAATCGAAAAGAGTCATTTCAAAAAGAAGAAGAGGTATTTGAAAGGGAAAAACAAAGAATTTTACAAGCTGAAAATGATTTGAATACGTTAGCTTTGAATATTATTGAATCGTAAAAGAGGAATTTAGTGAATTAATCGCCAATACTTAATGAAACTATAAATAGAGAGAAGAGATTGTCGATGATTCAATTACATGTATATGAAAAGATTCTTGCTTTTAAAGAAGAGGTTACGCCATTTTTAGAAAAGAATGAGCAGGAAAATAATCTCATATTAGGTGTATTACAAATGGTCCAACAACCGATATTTATGGGGATAGCAAAACAAGAGGAAGAGATAGCGGCTGTATTTCTTCAAACGGAAGAGAAGAAACAAATCATTGTTGCTACGTCTGAAATTGCGGAAGCGGACATCGTGGAACTTGCAAAAAAATTAACGGAAGTATACCCAAATGTTCCAGGATTGATTGGTAATAAGAAAATTGTACAGAAATTAGCGGAAAAGATTGCGACGTTAGAACAGAAAAAAACTATTGTTGCAATGGAGCAAGGTGTATATGAATTAAAACAAGTAAAGAAAAAGTGGAACGGAGATGGAATCTTTCGAGAAGTAAGTAGTGAGGAGCTACCATTAATAGAACAGTGGATATATCAATTCTGCGAAGATGTGAAGCTTCCTACTACAAAAGAAGAAGCGAAACAAACCGCCCATACATTAATTACTAATCGTCGTCTTTTTGGTCTAGAAGTAGACGGGAAACTTGTTTCTGTAGCTGCAAAAACGAGACCGACTACAAACAATATAACAGTTAATTTCGTATATACACCGAAAGAAGCACGGAAAAAAGGGTACGCATCTAGTTGTGTTGCCACACTTAGTCAACGTATGTTAGATGAAGGTTACAAAACAACGACTTTATATACGGATCTGGCAAATCCGACATCAAATAAAATTTACCAAGAGATTGGTTATGAACAAATTGCGGAGTCTGTACTTATATTTTTAGAGAAATAGAATGAAAAGGCACGCTAGTAGAGCGTGCCTTTTTGTTATTCATCAATTCGAATTACTTCACCTTGCGGGAAATTCTCAGTTTCTAGTAAGCTACGAATTGCTTTCGCAACGTATTCAGGTGATAGTAGTTTTCCTTCTTCTTTTAGTGCGATAAAGCGATCTAAATGTATGAAGTCTTCTTTATTTGTTTCACGAATTTGTGCTTGCATACTTGTATCAACAACACCAGGTGCAAATGCGACGATTTTTACTGGATATTCTTTTTCCACTTCTTCGGTTGCTACGCACTGTGTAAACATATTTACACCAGCTTTCGTTGTACAATAAGCGCCCCATCCAAAATAAGGATTTTTCCCTGCACCAGATGAAATGTTTATAACACGTTTATCTACTTTCCAATCTTTCGTATGTTTCATGAAAGTGGAGGTAAGAATCATCGGTGCAAGTAAATTAATTTGAACGTTCGTAATGAGCAGTTCGCTTTCAGCTTTTTCAATTGGTTTCATTGGTGCGAGTGTACCAGCGTTATTAATTAAATGAATAGATGATACAGTGTCTTCTTGAATAGATGAAATGATTTCGTTAAAGTTCGTTTCTAAGTTATGTACATCTTGAAGATCTAAGGAGTGGAAAATACAATTGCTGTTATATTGCTCTGCGAGTTTCGTAAGTTCTTTATTTTCTCTTCTAGAAATAGAAATGATACTCGTGTTTTCTTCTAACAATTGTGCGGCGATTGCCTCACCTAAACCTTGTGAGGTTCCTGTTACGATAACATAACGCATAGTGTAGTAAGCTCCTCTCGTATGTGCGGAATTTTGTTGGACAAAGTACATTGCATAGTTTGTCTACATTTTATAGTATAGAGCACTTTATACTATAATTGAAATGAGATGATTGTGTGCCTTTTATAAATCGTTTTACGACGACAGTACCTGGTGCCGTCACGTTCACTGGAAATACGCTGGGACTTAGCCCTACATCACCTGCACCAGGTAATATTTTTGGTACACTTGCTGTGTTTACGACAGTAAATACAGCGTTGCAAGTACCAGGATTCCCAGCAGGGACAACAGATGAGTGGCAATTGAATTCTTCAAGTGCAATTTTAAATCTTCCAGCGGGAAGCAGTGTGTTATATGCAGAATTAGTTTGGGCCGGTACTTTCCGGACTGATACGGAAGATGTTTTACCTTTTTTAAATGATAACATTACATTTACAACGCCAGCAGGGACGTTTTCTGTTACGCCAGATCCTGCTACCGCGCAACAAGGTTCAGTAGGAAACCAATTTTATTACGCTCGCTCTGCTAATGTAACGAATCTTGTTAGTGCAGGTGGGGCAGGAACTTATACAACGGGTGCAGTGCCAGCCGCAAGAACTTCATCTGATCCAACTATCAGTCGTTCGGCTGGTTGGACACTTGAGGTTGTTTATCAAAATGCAAGTTTGCCACTTCGGAATTTGTCAGTTTATGCAGGTCAAGAAATTATCGATGCTTCATCACCACCGGTTGATGCTACTATTTCAGGATTTGCTACCCCAGCCACAGGAGTTGTAACAGGACGAGTGCTCGTAACTGCTCAAGAAGGTGATTCTAACATTGTTGGAGATCAACTTCGCTTTGGACCGAATGCAAATGCTACAGTTGCATTATCCGGCCCGAGAAACCCTGCTAATAATTTCTTTCAGTCACAAATTTGTAACGACATTGGAGAGTTAGATACAACTGGAACGTTTGGAGATTTGAATCAGCCATTAGGGATAGCTTTAGCGGTCCGAAGGCAAGGGTGGGATATTACAAATGTAAATGCCTCTGCATCATTAGTAAACAATCAAACGTCAGCAACGGTTCGATT
This sequence comes from Bacillus sp. HY001, assembly GCF_007558965.1. NCBI lineage: Bacteria > Bacillati > Bacillota > Bacilli > Caryophanales > Bacillaceae > Bacillus > Bacillus sp. HY001. The sequence goes on from NZ_VLTE01000011.1 coordinate 133,883, forward strand.
CGTTACAAATGGAGATGGATACGCTGCAGCTGGTTTTGGGGTTCAAATTGATGCAACGGGGCCAATTATTAATCCTGTTAAATCGGTCAATAGAACAGTTGCAGGAGTTGGAGATATTCTTACCTACACAATTACAGTTCCTAATACAGGTACGGGAAGTGCAGAAAATGTTATATTACAAGACAGTATTCCGAACGGAACGACGTTTGTTACAGGTAGTGTAACAGTAGGGGGAGTAACACAGCCGAATGCGAACCCTGCTAATGGAATTAATTTAGGCACAATCCCAAATAACACGCAAAGAGTTGTTACATTTCAAGTGCGAATAACATCGTTCCCAAACCCAAATCCTATTTCAAATCGTGCAATGGTCTCATATCAATTCCGTCCTTTTGTCGGTAGTCCACCTATTACTAGTATGTCTTCTTCAAATACAGTACAAACGACAGTGAATCAAGCAACTATAAGTATGCAAAAAACTGTAGATTTACAGACTGCAACACTTAATGATGTATTAACATACACGATTAATGTGACGAATAATGGAAATGTCACTGCAAATAATGTTGTTTTTGTTGATAGTATCCCTGGTGGAACAACATTTGTTCCAAATAGTGTTACAGTGAATGGAGTAGCACGTCCAGGAGCGAATCCAGCAAGCAGTATTAATATAGGAAGTATTAATGCATCGCAAACGACTGTAGTGCGCTTTCAAGTTCGAGTAACATCGAATCCTCTTGTCAATCCAATTCCAAACCGCGCGAGTGTAACATTTAACTTTATTCCAGTGCCTGGTCAACAACCAGTTTCAGGGCAAGCGACAAGTAATACTGTAGTTACGACAATTAATATAGCTGAAATAACAACGAGAAAAACAGTGGATAAAGCTTTTGCAACGGTTAACGATGTTCTTACGTACACGGTAACAATTCAAAATACAGGAAATGTACTTGCGACGAATGTTATTTTTCAAGATCCAATCCCAACTGGAACGACTTTTATCGCAAATAGTGTAACTGTAGATGGAATTTCGCAACCTGGAGCAAATCCGGGAACTGGGTTTACAGTTGCTAACATATCTCCAGGTGGAAGTAGGACAGTTACATTTCAAGTACGAGTAACTTCCACGCCATCAGGAGGTACGATTGCGAATCGCGGAAATGTATCTGCTAATTTCATCGTTAAACCGAATCAACCACCAGTAACGATTAATAGACAAACGAATACAGTTGTGACACAAGTGAATACAGGTGGTTTAAATGTAATAAAAGAAGTGAATACAACGCAAGCAGCAGTCGGTGACACTTTAACGTACACGATTGCCGTTCAAAATACAGGCAACGTTCCGTTAACAAATGTATTTTTCCAAGACCCTATTCCTTCTGCTGTTTCATTTGTTGCAAATTCTGTAACAATTAATGGAGTACCGCAAAGTGGATTGAGTCCAAATACAGGATTTTCTCTTCCGAATATTTCTGCGGCTCAAACCGTTGTAGTCACATTTGACGTATTAATTGTACAGGATCCAGAAAATGAAGCTATTTTAAATCAAGCAAATGTAACAGCGAGTTTTCAGGTGAATCCGAGTGAACCACCAGTAACAATCAATGTTCCGAGTAATGTTGTGAATACAACAGTACAATCAGGGAACTTTGAAGTTGTGAAATCAGTGAACACGGATGTTGCAACAGTAGGGGATGTTTTAGTATATACAATCGAAATTATAAATGCAGGTAGTGTACCAGCTACAAATGTATTTTTCCAAGATTCAATTCCACAAGGGACATTATTTATTGAAAATAGTGTAGTTGTTAATGGTGTTTTACAAGAAGGGGCAGATCCAGAACTTGGATTCCCATTAAATAATTTGCCTACTGGCGCGAGTGCAATTGTTACGTTTGAAGTATTAATTGATGAAATTCCCCAAGGAAATAATGTCGTAAATAATGCGAATGTAACTGGAGATTTCCTTGTAAATCCAACAGAGCCACCAATTACTGTAACAGTACCAAGTAATACTGTTATGACAGTGGTGAATTCTTCAGGGTTAAATGTAATGAAGAGTGTAAGCGCTACTGAAGCAGGAGTAGGAGATACGTTAACGTATACGGTTCGTATACAAAATAGTGGAACGGTAGCAGCGACAAATGTGTCATTCCTTGATCCAATTCCATCTGGAACCACTTTTGTAGCGAATAGTGTAACAATAAACGGGATATCTCAACCCGGTTTAAACCCAACAACTGGATTTCCACTTGCTAATATTCCAGTAGGAGGGATGGTAACAGTTACTTTTCAAGTGACGATCACGAGTGTACCACCAAATAGAGTTCTTCCGAATAATGCGAATGTAACTGCGGATTTCCAAGTAAGTCCTCTCCAGCCACCAATTACAATCGTGACGATTAGTAATATTGTTGTGACGCGAGTAAATGTGGGATCACTAAATGTAATGAAGAGTGTAAATACACCACAAGCAGGAGTAGGAGATACGTTAACGTATACGATTCTTATTCAAAATACAGGAACTGTTCCTGCAACGAATATTATTTTTCAAGATCCAATTCCGTCGGGTACTGCGTTTGTAGCAAATAGTGTGACGATAAATGGAGTTGTTCAACAAGGTGCGAATCCTATGGCAGGATTCCCAGTACCGAATATTCCGGTCGGACAAACGGCTACGATTACGTTTCAAGTTACAGTGACGAGTGTTCCGAGCGGTGGAAATATAAGAAACCAATCGAACGTTACTGCAAGTTTTCTTATAAATCCTGCAAACCCTCCAATAACGACTGTTACGAATAGTAACTTTGTAGTGACGCAAGTAAATACAGCTCGATTAAATATACAAAAATCTTCATCTGTACAACAAGCTGCACTTGGAGAAACTTACACGTATTCTATAGTCATTAGAAATAATGGAACGGTAACAGCGACGAATGTGTCATTCCTTGATCCAATTGCTCTAGAAACCACTTTTGTAGCAAATAGTGTAACGATAAATGGAACGCCTCAACCTGGATTTGATCCAAATATAGGTTTTACGCTTCCTAATATCGCTGCTGGAACAGCATTGACTGTAACGTTCCAAGTAACAGTAGTTGCGCCATCCACACGAGGAGCTGTACTAAACACGGCATCTGCTACAGCTACTTTTTTATTAAATCCTTTACAGCCCCCTGTAACAACGACGAATACAAGTAATACGACAGTAGTTACAATACCATTACCTCCTCCTGGTGAAGTAACAGCAATAAAAACAGTAAATGTTGCCGCTGGAGCTGTTGGAGATGTATTAACGTATACAGTGCTAATAACGAATGTAGGAATTATTCCTGTTACAGATGTACTTTTTCAAGATGTCATTCCGGAAGGGACAACGTTTGTTGACAATAGTGTAACGATAGGTGGAATACAGCAACTTGGATTAAATCCAGAAATAGGCTTTACAGTTAGTCCATTATTAAATGCTGGAGCGAGTATTTCTGTAACGTTCCAAGTGACCATTACGGAAATTCCAGATAATGAAGTCATATTAAATGATGCTGACGTTACATTTACTTCACAACCGAATCCGCAGGAGCCACCGATTACGCAAACGATATTAACGAATTTAGTCGTTACGACAATTAATATAGCTTCAATTTTCCCAGTAAAAATAGTAGATAAAGAGGCGGCGACGGTTGGGGAAATATTAACTTATGATGTCCTAATTTTTAACTTTGGAACAGTGCCGGCAACGAATGTTCAATTTCTTGATTCAAGTACGAGTGGTGTAGCATTTGTACCAGGAAGTGTGAGTATAAACGGCGTCCCGGAACCTGGATTAGATCCGTTTATAGGCTTTACAGTTCCCGATATACCTGTAGATGATTTTGTGCTTGTCACATATCAAGAGATGGTAACGAGTATTCCTCAAGGGGGAACAGTTGTAAACTTTGTAGATGTTACGGCTACATTTGCTGTAAGTGAAACAGAGCCGCCTATTACTGAAACGACAACAAGTAATACGACATTAACAGAAATCAATGAACCTGGATTCAACGTTTTAAAATCAGTAAGTCAGCCAATTGTTGCAGTAGGCGATACAATCACATATACAACAGTAGTTCAAAATACGGGAACAGTGATAGCGACGAATGTTCAATATAGTGATGTATTACCGTCCTCAATAACATTGGTACCGGATAGTGTAACGATAGATGGTGTGCTACAACCTGGATTAGATCCTAATAATGGATTCCCGCTTCCAGATATTAACCCGGGAGGAAGTGTAGAAGTCACATTCCAAGTAACCGTTGTCAGTGTTCCATCAAACGGAACAATTGCCAATACGGCGAATGTTACGGGAAGTTTTATATTAGTACCAGGAGAACCACCAGTTGTAGTGAATCAGCCAAGTAACACAACGCTAACAACTGTAAATAGAGGAAGCTTTACTATTATTAAACAAGTAAATAGAGCAGCTACTCTAATAGGGGATGTATTAACCTATACAGTGCAAATAACGAATACAGGAACAGTAACAGCAAATAATGTTCAATTTATTGATACGATTTCAGCAGGAGCGTCATTTGTCCCAAATAGTGTAACGGTAAATGGAGCCCTGCAACCAAACTTAAATCCGATTACTGGCTTTGAAGTTGGAGATATACTAGTTGGTGAAACGGTTATAGTGACGTTTCAAGCGACAGTTATAAACATCCCGTCATCAGGAACAATCACGAACGTTGCAAATATAACAGGAAGTTTTACTTTAGTGCCAGGAGAGCCACCAGTTGTAGTAACTGAACCGAGTAATACGACAATAACAAGGGTAAATAGAGGACGATTTAATGTTATAAAAACCGTGAATAAGCAAGCAACACGATTAGGAGATACGTTAACGTATAGTGTGCAAGTTACAAATACGGGAACGGTAACAGCGACCAATGTTCAATTTATTGACGTTCCATCGCCTGGTTTAGAATTCATTCCTGGAAGTGTACAGATAAATGGGATTCCGCAAGTAGGTTTAGATCCTTTTGTAGGCTTTTCATTACCTGATCTCGCAGTTGGAAATGGCGTATTAATAAAGTTCGAAGTAACTGTAATCGCAATACCACCTTCTAATAGTATTATGAATTCGGCGAGTGTAACGGGTGATTTCGTATTGATTCCAGGAGAACCCTCGTTTACAATTACGAATTTAAGTAATACGACAGTCACGCCAGTAAATAGAGGTAGTTTAGATATGCTGAAAGAAGTAGATCATCCAATTGTTGGAGTAGGAGAAACAGTAACGTATACTGTTCGTATATTAAATACCGGTACTGCTGATGCGATGAATGTTCAATTTATAGATGTGTTATCTCAAGAAGCTGATTTCGTCGCAAATAGTGTAACGATAAATGGAGTTCCGCAGCCGGGGTTAAATCCGCAGGTTGGATTTACGATACCAGATATTCCGGTTGGTGAGACTGTACTTGTAACGTATGAAGCTACGATTACAAGTTTTCCAGATGGTGGTACAGTAGTAAACGTTGCTGGAGCGTTAGCAGAGTATATTTTAGTACCAGGAGAGCCGCCAGTTACAGTAATGGACACGAGTAATACAGTTATTGTAACGGTAAATACTGCAATTTTATTTGTTGCAAAAGGAGCGGATTTTGAAGTAGCAATGGTAGGAGATGTTGTCACTTACGGAATTGCTGTTATTAATGATAGTACAGTTCCTGTGACGAATATTGTTTTAACAGATATCATTGATCCGAATACGTTATTTATAAATGGCACAGTAACAGTAAATGATGTACCTCTTCCATTTGCTAATCCGAATACTGGTATTCCGTTAGGTGATTTTCAGCCAAATGATGCAGCAATTATTAATTTCCAAGTTGTAATAACAGGAGGACAAATAAATAATCTAGTTACAAATACTGCTACAGCGAATGGATTTGCAACTGTGAATCCAAATGAACCGCCTGTAGTAGTTGAGGGCGATAGTAATACAGTTGTTATCCCGTTTATTCCTCAAAATGTTTCAACGACAGTCGTAAAAACGGCAGATCATCAAACAGCAACGATAGGCGATGTTATTACGTTTACGACAGTTATTACGAATACGGGGGATACTGTCATACAAAATATTCGTTTTCAAGATATGTTAGATAGTAGTGTTCGATTTGTCATTGGAAGTGTAACAGTTGATAATACGCCAGTGCCAAATGTAAACCCAGTATCAGGATTTCTTATAGGAAGTTTAAATCCAGGTGAAGCACGGACAGTTTCGTTCCAAGTAGCAGTGGAGAGTGCACCAAGCGGTTCAGGGAATTATATAAATCAAGCGAGTATTCGCTTTGAACATCAAGTAGGTACAGTGTTACCACCTGTTACACAAATAATAGAAAGTAATATTGTTGTCATACCGTTTTTCCCAACAATCGAACAAATTTGTGAAACAAACTTTAATTGCTTAGATATAATTCCATTTCAATGTTCTCCGTGTAATCAGTTGCACAGGCATAAAAAATAAAACAAAAAAGAGCATCCTAAAAGAATAGGGTGCTCTTTTTATGTGTATTGATCATATAGATTCATTTTCGGGCGAGGTAAAAAACTCGTTAATTTTGTTGGAAAGTAGAAATGGAATGGCTCCTTTTATAACAGAAATATCCCAGTCCCACCATGCGAGATTTTCTAGTTTTTCAATGATTTCCTGCGGGAAACGATATCGAACAAATTTTGCAGGATTACCAGCTACAATTGCATATGGTGGGACATCTTTTGTAACGACACTCTTTGCACCAATAATGGCACCGTTACCAATCGTAACACCAGATAAAATGCAGGATTGATAACCAATCCATACATCATTGCCGACTACGATATCACCTTTTGAAGAAGGGTGACCAGTAATATGTGCTCCTTCATCAAAAAGTGCATTAAATGGGTAAGTCGTTATCCAGTCTGCGCGATGTTCACCACCAAGTATGAACACGACTTCTTCCCCTAATGAACAAAACTTACCTATTTTTAATTTTGTTTCATCATTCCAAGAAAAAATAGTTGGACCTACTTTACTGTAAGTATAATCACCGATATCATATTTATTATATTCAGGATTTTGATTTAAATATAACATACCAATTTTAGCATCCTCTCTAAAGCAAGTAATGGATATAGAACATTATATGCAACTTAGAATAAGTCGAACTGTGTTGTATAAATTGGTAATGCACAAATATAGTAGTAGATGCAACGAATAAAAAAGGAGTGGAATGAATGATATACGAAATGGGGTTATATAATAAACCTTTTCAATCAATTCAATCAGGACAAAAAGTATATGAAGTACGTTTATACGATACAAAACGTCAGCTTATAAAACAAGGAGATCATATTGTATTTACGAACCTTACGACGTCAGCAACGATGACTGTAAAAGTAACGGAAATAAAACGATACGAAAGTTTTAAAGCAATGTACGAACAAATTGATAAAAAATTATTGGATTGTGAAAATGATAGTTTGGAGGAGATGCTAGAAAATACATACAAAATATATACGAAAGAACAAGAACAAAAGTGGGGAACAGTTGCAATTGGTATTGAGGGAATAAAATGATAAGAAATCGCGGCGCGGCTATCATTGTGCAGGAAGGTAAAATTGCTCTTATAAAACGTATTCGAGAAGGGGAAACATATTATGTTTTTCCAGGCGGAGGAATTGAAAAAGGAGAAACACCTGAAGAAGCAACGAAGCGAGAGGTATATGAAGAGTTAGGGGTACATATAGAAGTGGAGCATCTAATTGCAACGGTGGAGTATAAGGGTACGGAGTATTATTATAATGCCTATATTACAGATGGAGTTTTCGGAAGTGGTGAAGCTGAGGAATTCGAGCTGAAAGATAGAGGGATTTATATTCCATTGTGGTTGCCGATACATGAGTTGAAAAAAGTGAATATAAAACCGTATGAAGTGGTCGGAAGTATTTTCAATCATTACAAAATGTAAGGTCTGACAACATACAAAAAAAACCATTGACATAGTCTTCTGATTTAAGTATTGTATTCGAGTATGTTTATAATCAGGAGGTTTATATGAGCAATCAAACTACTACACATCATGTGAAAATGACAACAGCAGATCCATCTGGAATTGGTCTATTTGGATTAGCGATGGTAACACTTGTAGCATCATCTCAAAAGTTAGGCTTAACAGATGGCGTTTCACTTGTATTACCATGGGCAATCTTTTTAGGAGGATTCGCACAAATCTTTGCGTGCATTCACGATGCAAAGCATAACAATACGTTCGGTACAACAGCATTCGGTGCATACGGCCTATTTTGGTTAGGTGTTGGAATGACTTGGTTAATTCAACTTGGAGTATTTGGCGAAAAATTAGCACAAGCTGCAGATTCAAAACAGCTTGGGGTAGCCTTTATCGGATATTTGATTTTCACAATCTTTATGACAATTGGTGCAATGGAAACACATAAAGTATTATTTATGATTTTCGTCCTTATTGATTTCTTATTTATCGGTCTTTCATTAAGTACTTTAGGTGTTATGCCGCATGCAATGCATAATTTAGCAGCATATTCTGAACTTCTTATTTCATTATTATCTTTCTATGGTTCAGCAGCAGCAGTGTTAAATACACACTTCGGAAAAGTTGTTTTACCAGTTGGAAAGCCGTTTGGTATTTTTAAAAAGTAATAAAAAAGCACAGATGATTGTATAGTCATCTGTGCTTTTTTGTATGAAGTAAACGGAAATAATAAAAATATAATTGAAATTGATTCTCATTATTAATATAATGAGAATGAGAATCATTTATTGTAAGAGGGGGATGCCGAAGTGGCGAAAATTTTAATAGCTTATGCAAGTATGTCAGGAAATACAGAGAGTATTGCTGATTTAATTAAAGTTAGTTTAGATGCTTTTGATCATGAAGTAGTATTACAAGAAATGGAAGGCATGGATGCAGAAGAATTGTTAGTCTATGATGGAATTATTTTAGGATCTTATACGTGGGGCGATGGTGAACTACCATTTGAAGCGGAAGATTTCCATGATGACTTGGATAATATAGATTTATCAGGGAAAAAAGTAGCGGTATTCGGATCAGGGGATACGGCGTATGAACTGTTTTGTGAAGCGGTAACGATATTTGAAGAGAAACTTGTAGAACGCGGTGCAGAGCTTGTACAAGAAGGGTTGAAAATTGAACTAGCTCCAGAAGATGAAGAGGATGTTGAAAAATGCAGTAATTTTGCAATTGCATTTGCTGAGAAGTTCTAAGAATGGGAGTGTCAACGTGGAGACAATGCTAAGTGCGACCGCTATCACAAAGTTAAGAGATGGAAAACTTATGTTAGCTACTACATATAATGGCTTATTTATTGAACAAGACGGAGAATGGAAACAAATTTTAAATGGTTTTCAAAAACGAATTAGGGATTTACATAGCGAGGATAATGTAGTGTATGGTGTAGGGGACGAAGGGATTTTTATTCGTAGTATGAATGGTGGAGAGAACTGGACGGTGCAGCGTTTTCCAACAAAAGCAACGAGTTGGAATGTGTGTAGTAATGTAAAAGGAACTGTCATTGCTCATGGAGATAAAACGTTGTATCATTCGAATGATTTTGGTTCGACATGGGAAACCATTCATCCATTTCTTGAGTATGGTGGCGAGGCACCATCTATTCGATCGTTATTTTTATATAAACATTACTTATTTATCGGTACGAAAATACATGCTAAATATGGTGGTGTTTGGCTCTTTAATTTGGAGACACGTAAATTAAAGAGGATTAAGATCGTGATAAATCAGATGATCTCAGCGTTGACTTTACACAATTCTTATATAGTAGCAGCCAGTGGGTCGTGCAAGGGGAGTAGCGGGAATATTTCTTTTTGTAAAATAGATGAAAGTATTGATAGTGAAAAAATATATTGGCACACATGTCAAAGTGAGCAGAAAGCAAGTAGCTATTTAGCCTTAAGTGTAGATCAACATGTGCTATATACAACGTCAACGCAAAATAAGGCGGGAATTAGTACGGTTTGTCGTGTACTCCTAGAAGAAGGACTTGTTACAGTATGTGACTCAGTTAAAGGGCATGGCTGGCGCATTGTTAACCAAAAAGAGGGCTATGTTGTAGCTGGATCAGGTGAATCAAAAGCAATGCAGCGGAAGAAAAAAGTTATATAGCAAAAAAAACTTTGCTTTTATTATAGTGATATGATATATTATATCTAAACCATTTTACTTTTAATAATATAGAGATTTAAATGAGCTGTAACTTCCGAGGAGGATAGCAATGTTAAATCTCCTCTGGGGTTGCAGTTTTTTAATGTCTGAAGTATTATTGTAAAGTGGTTGAAAATGAATATGTACATATAGGTACATTGTAGGAGGATTTTTTAAATGCAAAACGGTAAAGTAAAATGGTTTAACTCAGAAAAAGGTTTCGGTTTCATCGAAGTTGAAGGCGGAGAAGACGTATTCGTTCATTTCTCAGCTATCCAAGGCGACGGCTTCAAAACTTTAGAAGAAGGCCAAGAAGTTACTTTCGAAGTAGAACAAGGTAACCGTGGACCTCAAGCTACAAACGTTAACAAGAAGTAATTATGGAAAAAAGAAGGGCTTGCCCTTCTTTTTTTTTGCATTTTTTATTGAATAGCCTCCCATGTACATAGCATAATGAGATTGAATTTTCGTTTTTTAGACGAAGTATTTCATGCATAAAGTGCATGAATGAATAAATAAATACTGAAAATAGAGTATGTGTGTGAAAAGGAATGTAGAAAGAGGTAAATAAATTGGAAAACGCTACACATTTTATTGTGTTTGATATAGAGAGAAATTTTAGGCCGTATAAATCAGAAGATCCGTCAGAGATAGTTGATATCGGGGCTGTAAAAATAGAAGTAAGTACAATGAAGGTAATTGGAGAATTTTCAGAGTTAGTAAAACCGAGTGCACGTCTTACTCGTCATACGACAAAATTAACGGGAATTACAAAGGAAGATTTAATTGGTGTGGAGAAATTTCCGCAAATTATAGAGAAATTTATTCAGTTTATCGGAGAAGACTCTCTATTTGTTTCGTGGGGAAGAGAAGATTATCGTTTTCTATCTCATGATTGTACGTTACACGGTGTAGAATGCCCATGTATGGAAAAAGAGAGAAAATTTGATTTACAGAAATTTGTTTTCCAAGCGTATGAAGAACTATTTGAGCATACACCAAGTTTACAATTTGCAGTAGAACAGCTCGGCTTAACATGGGAAGGGAAGCAACATCGAGCATTAGCAGATGCTGAAAATACAGCCAAGATACTTCTTAAAGTATATAGCGAGAGAGATATTCATAAACGGTACAAAAGACATGGTGAACTTGAACTTGTAGAGAACGGAAAACTAACAGAAAAAGCGAAAAAAAAGATGCGCAAATGGGTATTTAAAGAAATGAGAAAAAATACAGAGCGTCCTTTCATTTGGAGTACATTTGAAAATAGTGACACGTGGGAAAATATAACGGAAAGATACTATATAAGCGAATCTACAATAGAACGATTGAAAAAGCATTTTCCTACGGCGGTTAGAAAGGCGGAAAGGCAGATTAGGCATTTGGCTGAGATGGAGGAGAATGTAGAGGTTAAATGACATTCTCCTCTATTTCTAGTTATATAAATTTAACGTCATTGTATTGATGGATGAATAAAGTATTCATATTAAGTAGGAATGGATTTGTTGGAATTGGGCCGTTATAATTGCTTTGAAAATTAAGGTATGGTAATAAATTCGAAATATATTGATAAGAACTCATAGTAATGAAAGAGGGTAGGGTTAAATGGAAGCAATCTTTAACATTTTAACCGTCTTAGTTTTTGGGATAATATTTACTACACTATTAGCACTAATTACACTTCCTTTTATAGCAAAAAAAAGAATTGGAAAACGCTTAATATATCTTTAAATCATGGTGTAATAAAGATTAAAATCGAAGAGTAAGGTAAGAGTTTTATATAAGGGAGGTGCGATAGTGATAGATATGGATATTAAAGACGTCACGGTACAGATGGACTTAAATGGAGTCTTTTGGAATGAGGATGGGATTGCTGAAATGACCGTGACTACAAAAGAAGAGCATTCTCTTCTTCTTCGTCTAGTAGTTGACTTAGAAAGTAAAACTATTAGGGCAACGAGTGCCGAAATAGTGAATGGATTCTGCCCTCTGTGCAAACAGAAAAGGGACGAATGTAGTGAACTGAATGACTTACAAAACAAAATGGATATTTTAGAAGAAGCTTACGATTGGGTGAGAGAGCATCCAGAATATCGTTTTCAATTATCTTTTTACGAGTACAATAAATTTGAGGTAGTAAAGTGAAATTTTCATTTTAATCACATACATAGTGACTACTCTAATGGAAATACGCTTGTACAACAAAGGAAGGAATCTACTAGATTCCGCAACAAATGTCATCTTGAGTTAAAAAATAAGCATATATTGTTATAAAACAGAGCAACCGATTCTTAGTAGAATCGGTTTTTTTATAAATATCAACTATGCCCCAAATAAAAGAGCGCTTGTTAACAGCGCTCAGGAAAAATAGTTATATGGAAGCATTTATCCCGCATTAACGGGCAGTAAGACCCCCCATCTTAGAATTCAGCTGAAGCAACGAAGTTAGGTGGGGGATCAACTGCCCGTAAAAGCCCGATTGGTTCAACTAATAATCAGTGGGGATAAACAAAACTCCTACTGATTCAAGTTTCACTTTATTCAATCCCGTTCGGGTCATAAGAATACTGCTGCTTATTCTCAATCCGTTCAATCACATCTTGCAACTCATCCGGCTTCAGAAACTCAATTGGAGAGAAGCCTTTCTCAAACGTAAGTGTATCAGCCTCAATCATTAATACGTATCGGTCATTTACCTTTGCGATATGTATTTGATCCCCGAAATCAGCCAGTAGAGCCTTTACAGAGATATGGTCTGCTTTTAGCTTTAATTCCACTTCAGGAGCATGCTCGACGATTTGAGCGGTAGCTTCCATTACTTCTTCGGTTGAAAATTGTTCCATAATTTCACGTTTCGGACTGGCAGCCCATACTTCCATCGCTTGGTCGAATTGTTCGCGTTCTTCCGTACCTTCTTCAAATACATCTTCAATTTGGTCGTATACCATGTCCATTACTTGTGTTTTCATAATTTCAGGCATAGAGCGTTCGTATTCGACGAATTTTAAGAAGTCTTCAAAGTAGCGGGCGTGTGATGCTTGGTGAATTTTTAATTCGCCCACTTCGACCATACCTTCTTCAGGCATGTACGGATATTGGATAGATTTCATGTTTTTTGTTGTGATGGCCATTTCAACGTTACGAATCAGTGTAGATTCATCTGAAATTGAAGCAACTTTCGGTTCAAAGTCACATTTCATAACGAAAACGAATGGATCATCAAAGTATTTGCGTAGTTTTGCTTGCGCAATTAAAAATACACCACCGCGTACAGCACTTGTGTCAAGATATGTATAAACGAGAGGTTCGCTCATATCTTTAAAGTTTTCTTTAGTTTCTGCAAAGCGAATGCGATTAAATAGGTTGTAATGAGGGTTTGAATCAAGTTCGTGTCCTTCTTCTACAATGAAGCGACCGATCTTTGTCGGAGCTTGTTCTGTTTTCGCATGACGTTCTACTTTTCGCTTTGAAATTTTTAATAATTCACCATTCAAAAATTCTTTTAAGGAGCTATCTTCATATTCTTCAGCGTCTAATGTTTGAAAATGTTTGTAGCGTTTATCAACAGCTTCACCTTTTCCTTCTACTTGTACAACATAAAAGGAAAGATAATTTATTTCAAAATCCATATTTATCACCTTGTTTCATTTCATTAACTCTTATCAGTATAGAGATGGAAAAAACTTTCGTCAATTTATATAAGGAAGGGGGAGCCCCTTCCTTCATATATTTTTTACTTTCGAAATTAAAATCCGTCTTCTAATGCTGAAAATGGAATGTTTAGTCTATTTTCTATTGTACGTAAACGTTGGTTTAAGCGGTTTAATCTACGTGTATGACGCTCAACCGTGTTTTCTAATTGACGTACTCTTTGTTCAAGCTCATTTACTCGTCTTTCTAGTTGACGGTTTCCAGTACCAGGAAAAGAGATTGGAAGTTGGAATTGTCGATTTTGATCATATGGATTAACTTGTTCTACCGGATCTATATATTGTTGGTATTGTGCTTGTAAATCATATTGAGGCTGATAACCATTTTGGTTATATGGATCGTATGGATTGTAGGGGTACATAAAACATCCTCCATTTCTTTAAAATAGGTTAATTTCACCATAATGTATGTGCAAAAGCGGAGCGGTGGCACGGCAAATACCTATTTATCCCGCTTTAATGGGCAGTAAGATCCCCACCTCAAAATGCAGCGAAAGCAAAGAAGTTAGGTGGGGGATCAACTGCCTCTAAAAGTCCGATTGGTTCAACTAATAATCAGTGAGGGATGAAGAAAACCCCCACTGATTAAAGTTTCACTTTATGTTCACAGGATGTTCCTTTATAAATAAGAATATGGAGTTTTTACATTTGTATTTCGTTCGTTTTATGGTATATACTGGATAATATAATGAGGTTACATAAAGGTTACAATTCAATCAAACTCAAACTTTTATGTAAATATGTATAGACATTTGGAAAAGAAAAGGGTAATTTATATAGAGTAAAAAATAACTTGTAACAATTTATAAATATATTGTAAAATGATTGTAACAAAACATACATAAAAATGAAATAATACATAAAAGTAATATTGGGAAAAAGGGGAGAGTATATTGTTCCGTAAAGTAAAGGGTATATTAGTTGGGGTGTTATGTGTAGCTATAGTGAGTGGTTGTGGTGCAAAAGTAAGTGATGTTGCATTAGTAAGTGATATTGGTGGACACACGGTAGAGGCTAAAGCAGAGGTTCAGGATTCTATTAGTTTAGTGGATGGTCGAACTGGTGCGGAAGTGAAAAAGCTAGATTTATCGAGTCTAGGTTATTTTGAAGACGAAGCAAAATTTAAAAAATCGGTAACGAAGGTTGCTAAGGAAGTTGGTAAAAACGTTGACAAAAAGATGGTTCCTTCACGTTTAGCATCTGATGGAAGTTGGCAGGAAGGAAAACCTTCTTATGAATTAATGGAAAAAGAATTAGTAGATAAATTATTAAATGTTGGTATGTGGGATTCTTCATATCAATTACCTATTGTTGAGAAAAAGCCTACTGCAACACTAAGTGATGCGCAAGGAAGTGGTACGGTAATTGGTAGATATGAAACGAATTTAGGTGGCTCAGCAGGTGGCCGTATTGAGAATATCCGTTTGTCAGCAGCGAGCATAAATGGAGTTGTATTAGCAAAAGGAGACAGTTTCTCTTTCAATGCATTAATTGGTGATACAACGCCGGATAAAGGATATCAATTAGGAAAAGAAATTGTAGATGGTAAATTAGTAGATGGATATGGCGGCGGTGTTTGTCAAACATCATCAACATTATACAATGCAGCAGATCAAGCTGGTTTGAAAATGGTAGAGAGAACAACACATTCTAAAACGGTAGGTTATGTTCCACAAGGAAGAGATGCTACAATTGCATATCCATACTTAGACTTAGTATTTGAAAACACGAATGATGCACCTGTGAAACTTTATATGGGCATTCAAGGTGGAAAGTTAGTTGCTGAAGTACATAAAATGAAATAAGAGCTAAAAAGTCACCTTTTCTGAAAGTTAGAAGAGGTGACTTTTTTATTATGAAAATAAAAATGTGTATAAATTCTGACTTTTCTTATTTACATAGGATGATTTTAGTTGTATCCTTCAAAGTAACGGCAATATGTAATGGAAAAATATTGAGATAAGGAGATGGAGTTATTCATGATACAAATTCATCCGCAAACACGTATTGGTCATGTTGAATTTAAAGTGCAAGATTTAGAGCGCCAAATTGCTTTTTATGAGAATGTAGTAGGCTTAGAAGTAATTAAGCAAGAGGCGAATAAAGCGTATTTATCAGGAAAAGGTGGAGAGAGCACGTTACTTGTTCTTGAAAAGTTAGAGGATGGGAGGCTGCAAGAGCCGCGTACGACTGGTATATATCATGTAGCCTTTTTAGTTCCGACTCGTGAAGCCTTTGCTTCGGCTTTATTTGGGGTGATTCGTAACAAGAATGTAATTGATAGCCCAGCTGAACAAGAAGGGCGTTATACATATTCTAATGAAATTTTACCAATTTCAAGGTTTAATAGTGCAAGTGATCATACGTATAGCGAAGCGTTTTATTTACAAGATTTAGAGGGAAATGGTATTGAAATTTACGCAGACCGTCCGCGTGATCAATGGGGAGAAGGACCAGGAGGAAGTACGCCGCTAGATTTAAAAGAACTGGCAACACTCGTTGATTATGAGGCTGATGGATTACCTGCTAATACTGTCGTTGGGCACGTACATTTACGAATAGCTGATGTAGAGAAGTCACATGAGTTTTATGTAGAGACAGTAGGGTTTGAAGTGCAACAACGCGAAGATGACTGCTTATTCATTTCAGCAGGAGGATATCATCACCATATAGGTGCAAATACGTGGAACGGCGTAAATAATCCACACCCACCCGCACATGCAACTGGACTTAAAGTGTATACAATTGTATTACCGCATAAAGAAGCGTTAGATGAAGTGAAAGAAAGATTAATAGAAAAACAACATAAAGTAAACGAAAGTACAAACGGATTTACAGTAGTAGATCCTAGTGGTATTACAGTGCAGTTTGAAATAGAAACAGTATAAAAGAAGTCGGAAGGTGTATAATCACTTTCCGGCTTCTTTTTGATACGTAATCCAAGTAGCACAAGGATTGAAAGGAAAGGATTTTAATATTTCCATTGCATATATACTCGTTGAATCGAATTCACCTTGAATGAAAGAATAACCGTGTTTACTTGCATACATAGCTTGTTTGAAAACGAGAAGTTTCAGTAAAGGTAAGTTTTCTTTAGTGTGGGTCCCGCCCCATCCTAGTTCTACTGTATTAGCCTTTTCTGATGTATGGAGGAAAGAGTACCCAATAATTTCATTCTCTTCATCTACCATTACAAAGCTCCCATCTAGTAATGCGTCATCAGCTAAGATCTGTTCTTTCCAAGCTTCGAGCGAGAATGAGGCAACCGGATTTGCTAGGTGAGTATCCTCATAATTCGTTTTTACTAAGTGAGCTAGCTTTTCAAAGAAGCTATTATTGGACAAGATATTTGATAAGCTTTGTACATCATAATCCGAATGAAGCATTGTATCGATAGGGATGATTTTTCGTACGTCTAACATTGGCATATAAGTTCTTCGGATTTCCGTAAAATTATGTTCTTCATAATAGGCTTGTAAATGAGCCGATGTTTCCCATATAGAGGTTTGTAATGGTAATTTGAAGTTTTCTCGTTTTAGAATCTCGTTTAATAAAAATTGTTCTATGTGTAGCTCTGAATAGAGAGGGTTCGTATATATTCGAAAGTATGTGCAGTATGGATGGAAGCTACTGTTCCAAGTGAAAAAGATGCCTACTACATCTTTTCTATAGCAGGCAACATACGCACATTTTGTTTTACTATCTCGTAATAAGTTAAATAGATAAGAGTCTTCACTATATAAATCAATAAGTTGTTTTCCTTTTAGCTCGTTACTTCTACTATATTTCTCTATAATAAGATTATTTTCATTGGATGACTTTTTCATAGATTAATCCAAAACCTTCTTACTACATTTCCATCTTCTTCAGTGAAATCATCATCACGAAGCCCACCGTTATGTAAAATTGTTTTTTCAGAAGCAGTATTCACTTCGTCGCAAACGACAAGTACTTTCTCGATGTTTAATTCCTTCGTTTTTTCTAGAGATAATTCTAATAATTTCGTAGCAAAACCTTTTCTTCTTTCAGAAGGGCGAATGCCATAACCAATATGACCTCCAGCGTTAAATAAATGTTCGGTTAAACTATGACGTATATTAACAGCCCCTACAATTTTATTTTCATCTGTGACGAGCCAATATGTAGAGTCTGGTACCCAAGATTCAGGAAGATTTATGCCGTTATGCGCATCGTGAAGTTCTTGAATCATTGCCGTGAAATTAGATGGATCTTTTGAGATAACCCATGGAATCATCGTTTCACCGCTATCTTTCCATTCTTTATAAAAATCTAAGTATTCTTCTTGTAAATCAGTAGTAGGTGTTAGTAAAGAGACGTTCATTGTTGGTAATCCCCTTTATTTATGTAGTATTTTTAAAAAATTACGACACAAAATGAAAACGTTTTCTTAATTTTCTCAACCTCATTTTATGCAATCCATATCTCGTTTTTAAATGGAAAGTACAGTTTATGGTTTTTCGTATAAAAAGTAGATTGAATTCATTTTATGTTAATATTAAAAATATTAACATAAATCACCTGGGATATTAAGTATATTTTAATGAAATGCTTTTATATCGATAAATAGATGTGTGTGATAATTTTTGTTTTATCTATCTATAATGAACGAAAGGGGGAAGGACTCGTGAGTGTAGATGTTGATCTAATTATACGAATCGGTGTTGCGGGTTTGTTAGGAGCAATAATTGGTATTGAAAGGGAAATTCGATCAAAAGAGGCGGGATTAAAAACACATTTCCTAGTAGCGGTAGGAAGTGCTTTAATAATGGTCGTTTCAAAATATGCCTTTTCAGATATTATGAATGAGGAACATATGGCTCTTGATCCGAGCCGTATTGCAGCGCAAGTTGTTAGTGGTGTAGGGTTTTTAGGTGCAGGTACAATTATTATACAAAAGCAGGCGGTGAAAGGATTAACGACAGCAGCTGGTTTATGGGCTACAGCCGGAATTGGATTAGCAATTGGTGCTGGCATGTATGTAGTAGGGATTGGAGCGACGATTCTCGTTTTAATTGGTTTAGAGATTGTGAGTCGTATTTTTAAGGTGCAATTTTTATTTCCGCAAAATATAACAGTGCAAATGTGTATAAATAAACATGAAGTGGTACAACAAATAGTAGAAATGCTACAAGTGAAAGGTATTCCAATACTTTCATATGAAGTAGAAGCTTTACAGCAAGGTACAGAAATAGTTTATAAGGTAGGGATGCAGCTGAAAAATATATCGTCAGAAGAAAAGAATGAATTTATTCAGCATATGCAAACATTACCGGAAGTTACGTTTATAAAGTTAAAATCATAGCGTTGAAAACGAGGATAGATGTAGCAGGAATTTCGCTATTATCTATCTTTTTTGATATAAAATTCACATAAAGTCAAGTGTTAATTTTGCTAGGCATGGATACATGTGTGAACGTTCCCTTATTTTTTCTCAATACAGAATAAAAAGTAAGAATAGTAAAATAATGGTGCGGGACACTAAAAAATGTAAGGTAGGGGAGAGCATGAAAGGCTATTCAAAAAAAGTGTTAGTAGGGGTAAGTTTTGCTAGTTTAATGTTAGGGAGTTTCCAAGGGAGCACATTGGCAGAAAGTACAAAGGGAGAGCAAGTTTCTTATCGGAATGTGCTCAAAATGGAGCCGGTTGGTGTACAATTACCAGTGCAAGAATTAGCTCATTCATCAAAAGTGCTTGAAAATAAGTCTTTTGAGAAAAGGCTACAACTTGCTGATTTGTCGCAAAGACCACCTGAAGTGAAAAAAGAAAGTAAGCAATTAGCTGCAGCGAAAACTTATACAATTGCTGAATTAAATCAATTAAGTAATCAGCAGTTAGTAGATTTACTTGTAACAATTGATTGGGAGCAAATTACGGGTCTATTTCAATTTAATAAGGATAGCCTTGCATTCTATCAAAATGATAGTAGGATGCAGGCAATTATTGATAAATTGAAGCAGCAAGGACAAGCTTATACGAAGGATGATTCAAAAGGGATTGAAACTTTAGTAGAGGTATTACGATCAGGATTTTATTTAGGATTTTATCATACAGAATTAAGTAAACTAAATGAGCGGAGCTATCATGATAAATGCTTACCTGCATTAAAAACGATTGCGAATAACTCGAATTTCAAACTCGGTACGTTAGAACAAAATAGAGTTGTATCATCATACGGAAAATTAATAGGAAATGCTTCGAGTGATATGGAAACGATAACATCAGCTGCAAAGATTTTTAAACAATATAATGATAATTTTTCTACATTGGTAGACAATCTATCAGCTGGAAATGCGATTTACGATATTATGCAAGGTGTGGATTACGACATTCAATCGTATTTGTACGATACGAGAAAGGAACCGAAAGATACAGTATGGTACCAAAAAATTGATAGCTATATTAATGAATTAAGTCGTTTTGCCTTAATTGGAACGGTGACGGCGAAGAATGGTTGGTTAATTAATAATGGTATTTATTATACAGGTAGACTTGGTACGTTCCATAGTACAGGAACGAAAGGATTGCAAGTTGTAACAGACGCGATGAAAATGTATCCGTATTTAGGAGAGCAATATTTCGTAGCGGCTGAGCAAATCGCGACGAATTATGGCGGGAAAGATGCAAATGGAAATGTTGTTAATTTAGATCAAATACGAGAAGATGGGAAGAAAAAATATTTGCCGAAAACGTATACGTTTGATGATGGTGCAATTGTTTTAAAAGCTGGAGATAAAGTGACAGAAGAAAAAGTAAAACGTCTATATTGGGCGGCAAAAGAAGTGAAGGCACAATTCCATCGTACGGTTGAAAGTGATCAACCTTTAGAAAAAGGAAATCCTGATGATGTATTAACGATGGTTATTTATAATAGTCCAGCTGAGTATCAATTTAATCGTCAATTATACGGATATGAAACGAATAACGGTGGCCTTTATATAGAAGGAACAGGTACGTTCTTTACTTATGAGCGTACGCCAGAAGAAAGTATTTATAGTTTAGAAGAATTGTTCCGACACGAGTTCACGCATTACTTGCAAGGTAGATATGAAGTACCAGGACTTTGGGGACAAGGTAAGATGTATGAGAATGAGAGATTATCTTGGTTTGAAGAAGGGAATGCGGAGTTTTTTGCAGGGGCAACGAGAACAGATAATGTTGTACCGAGAAAGAGTATTATAGGAGGGATATCTTCAAATCCAGCAGAACGTTATACGGCAGAGCGAACGTTAAATGCAAAGTATGGAACGTGGGATTTCTATAATTATTCCTTCGCTTTACAATCGTACATGTACAATAAGAGATATGATATGTTTGACAAAATTCATGATCTTATTAGAAAAAATGATGTAACAGCATATGATGCATACCGTTCTGCATTAAGTAAAGATGCGAATTTAAATAAAGAGTATCAAGATTATATGCAAATGTTAGTCGATAACCGTGAGAAATATAATGTTCCATTAGTATCAAATGATTATTTAGCAACACATGCACCAAAACCAGTTTCAGATATTGCGGCAGAAATTACAGCAGAAGCAAAATTAAGTAATGTATCAGTTAAGAAAAATAAATCACAGTTCTTTAATACATTTACACTACAAGGAACGTATACAGGTACTACTGCAAAAGGGGAATATGAAGACTGGAAAACAATTACACAAAACGTGAATGATACGTTAAAACGTTTAAGTGCAAAAGAATGGACAGGCTATAAAACAGTAACAGCGTATTTTGTAAATTATCGTGTAAATGCATCAGGACAATTTGAATATGATGTTGTATTCCACGGTATTAATACAGAAGAAGGTACTGTGAATAAGGCACCAGTTGCGGTTATAAATGGTCCATATAGCGGAAATATAAATGAAGCAATTTCGTTTAAAAGCGATGGATCAAAAGATGAAGATGGAAAAATTGTTGCTTATAAATGGGAGTTTGGTGATGGTACTGTAAGTAATGAACAAAATCCGATTCACGTGTATACAAAAGAAGGAACATATACGGCAAAATTAACAGTAACAGATGACAAAGGATTAACGAATACGGTTACAACGAATGTAACTGTTCAAAAGAAAGAAGATAACAGTGTAGAAAAAGAGCCAAATAACTCATTCCAGACAGCGAATAAACTGCAATTAAATCAAGTTTTACGTGCTAGTTTAGGAAATGGTGACACGAGTGATTACTTTGAAATTAATATAGAAACGGCGAAAAACCTACAAATTAATGTAACGAAGGAAAATAATATAGGAGTAAACTGGGTTCTTTATTCAGAAGCAGATTTAAATAATTATGTTACGTATGCTCAGCAAGAAGGAAATAAGTTAGTAGGAAGTTACTACACGTATCCAGGGAAATATTATTTACATGTGTATCAGTATGGTGGGGGAACAGGGAATTATACGGTAGAAGTGAAATAGAAAAAAGGTCGCCGTGATTGGCGACCTTTTTGTTACGCATTATAGAAAAATTAAATGAAATTTATAAAAGTCTGATAGGCGATACCAAGGGAAAATGCGGTAGCTACCATGTGTGCAGTCCATTTAGGCAGATTTAAATTCAATACGACATTATACAAGATTCCATATACGATACAAATGATTAATATAAATGCAATGAATTGAAGAACTAGAAAAAATAGTGGTTGTTCTAAAGAATTAATATCATGTTGTTCCATTTATTCTCACTTCCTTTATTTAATATATTAATATAATTAGTTCGAAAGTAAAGGGTTTATTTCTATAAAGTTCCAAATCGTGAAACTAAAAGGTACATTAGTAATTGTAATAATTGATGCAAACTATAATGTAACTCAAGATATTATTCCGAAATCAGTAAAAAAGGTCGCCATGAATGGCGACCTTTTTCTACGCGTTATACCCGAATAATTTTAAATCTTCACCTGAGTCTGAAATTATCTTTTCGAACTGCAATCCTACTTTTTCTAAAAGCTTTCCTGAATTGATGTTATCAATAGTAGTAATTGCTAAAATTCGTTTCATACCTAGGTTCTGTACACCGTAGTCTATTACAGCAGAAGCGGATTCAAAGCCATACCCCTTTGAACGGAATTTCTCTAAAAAGGCGAAGCCGATATCGACATCTTCTAATGAATCTCTTTTAATAAGACCGCACATACCAAGTGGAGTGAGATCTTCTTTTCGCTCTACTAAGTAAAGACCAAAGCCCATTTTATTATACATATCAACTGGTCCGTTTAAGATGTATTTTTTTGCATCGTCTAAGTTTTTAATCCTTTTATCACCAATAAACTGAATCCATGCAGGATCGTTTACTAATTCAAGAATAAATGGAGCGTCTTTTATATCAAACCAGCGAAGAACGAGTCGTTCAGTTTCAAGAACTATCAATCCATTGCACCACCTTTAATAGTTATAACAATTAGTATGGGTTGCGAAATACAAAAGTGCAACATATTTTCATTATGCTCTACTTGTTCACATAAAGTTCGTTTGTTTTGTATAAAGGGATATTTTATAATTAGGATTGATTGTAAAGAGTGAGATACTTATACAATGACTCCTAGGTAACTAGGAGTCATTACTATATAACTATCATTATTACTAAATATGACACACTACACATTCTACTCAAGGAGGTACATAATGAAAAAATTATATAATGCATCGTTTACGTATTTGATTATCGGTTTATTATCGGGGATTTTCGCTAGGGAGTATGGAAAGTATAAGGGAATTGTAGGATCTACTTTGTTAAATCTTTTGCATACACATACACTTGTACTCGGCTTTTTCTTCTTTTTAATTGCTTTAGGATTAGCAAAAGTATTCGCGTTTCATGAAGCGAAAAGTTTTAATAAGTGGTTTGTTTTACATAACATTGCATTAACTTTAATGTTAGGCTCATTGGCAGCAAGAGGGCTTCTTCAGCTAAATGGAGCGGACTTTAAAGGGTTAACTTACATTGTTGGGTTTTCCCATTCGTTAATGGCAGTTACTTTAGTTTGGTTTATGTTGCTAATAAAGAAGTCATTTAAAATGTAGTTTTATCCCGCATTAACGGGCAGTAAGACCCTCACCTCAAAATTGAACGAAAGCAAAGAAGTTAGGTAGAGGATCAACTGCCCGTAAAAGCCCGATTGGTGAGGGCTGATAATCAGTGGGGGGATGAATCCCCCCACTGATTAAAGTTTCACTTTATAGAAAAGAACTTGCAGCAATTGTTGCAAGTTCTTTTTGTTTATTCGACAGTGGGAATCGAATTTTATATGTATAAAACTTGAATTATTTAATTTTTCCGATTATTATGTATGAAATAAGTTAACATATTTTGTAATTCAAATTTATAGGAAGTAGGCGAGTATACGATGGAAATAACGGTAGAGCGTTTAGTAAATGAATTAAAGGGTGTACTTCCCGAAGATCGAGTAGTTGTAAATACGACAGTAAGAGAGTTACATAGTAAAGATGAATCTTATCATGCTAGTAGTTTACCTGATGTAGTAGTTTTTCCGAAAACGACTGAAGAGGTTAGTAGATTAATGAAAGTAGCGAGTGAACATAAAAAACCTGTCGTTCCTTTCGGGGTAGGTTCTAGTTTAGAAGGGCATGTTATTCCATATGAAAAAGGAATTACAATGGACTTTTCGCTCATGAATAAAATACTCGAAATAAGAGAGAAAGATTTTCTTGTAAGAGTACAACCGGGAGTGACTCGCTCTCAGCTTAATAAAGAATTGAAAAAGTATGGATTGTTTTTTAGTGTAGACCCAGGAGCAGATGCAACGTTAGGTGGAATGGCTGCTACAAATGCGAGCGGAACGACAGCAGTTAAATACGGGGTAATGCGTGATCAAGTTCGTGATTTAGAAGTCGTTCTTGCTGATGGGGAAGTAATACATACTGGAAATTTAGCAGCGAAGTCATCATCAGGTTACCATTTAAATGGTGTTTTCGTAGGATCAGAAGGGACGCTCGGATGCTTTACAGAGCTAACTTTAAAAGTATACGGCATACCAGAACATGTTATGGCTGCGAGAGCATCGTTTCCAACTATAAATGATGCAGTAGAAGCTGTGATTAATATACTACAAGCGGGTATTCCAATTGCGAGAATTGAACTTGTAGATGAATTATCTATGAAACAAGTAAATCATTATAATGAAACAAGTTACAGGGAAGAACCTACGCTATTTTTAGAGTTTCACGGTAATGAAGCAGGTCTAAAGCAAGATATTGAATTCACGAAGGAAATTGTTTTTGATCATAAATGTAAAGAAGTTGCTTTTGAAACAGAAACTGCGGCGAGAAATAAATTATGGGATGCACGGCATAATCTAGCATATTCTTACGTTCATAGCTATCCTGGTAAAAAGCTTATGAGTACAGACGTATGTGTACCAATTTCAGAATTAGCTGGTGCAATCCAACATGCGAAAGAGACGTTGGATAAAGTAGGTCTTGTTGGTGGTATTCTTGGTCATGTAGGGGACGGTAATTTCCACGTACTCTTAATGATTGATCCGAACGATAAAGAAGAAGTGGAAAAGGGTGACGAAATAAATGAAAGTATCGTTTTATATGCGCTTAAACGAGGGGGAACGTGTACGGGAGAACATGGCGTTGGAATCGGGAAACGGAAGTATCAAGAAGAAGAACATGGGGCGGCATTACTCGTAATGGAAAAAATAAAGAAAGCTCTTGATCCGCAAAATATTTTGAATCCGAATAAAGTTTTTCAATTGAAGGATAGGGGATGATGGGGTGAAAGTACTAGAAGCGATAAGTAATATAGCTGGAAAGTATTTTGCATTTTGGGTTATTTGTATTGCAGCTATTGCATATTTCATTCCTGGACCATTTCTAGGGTTAACTAGTTACATAACGATTTTACTTGGAGTTGTTATGTTTGGGATGGGGTTAACATTAAAGGCTGTTGATTTTAAAATCATTGCTACAAAACCATTGCCAGTTATTATCGGTGTATGTGCTCAGTTTATTATTATGCCACTTGTCGCATACGTACTAGCCTACGTTATGAATCTGCCAGCTGAATTAGCAGCTGGATTAGTGTTACTCGGTTCGGTACCGGGTGGCACTGCATCAAATGTTATGGTTTATTTAGCAAAAGGGAACTTAGCGTTGTCTATTGCAATGACGTCGTTATCAACGTTACTAGCACCAATTGCTACACCTCTTATTTTATTATTACTTGCAGGCCAATGGATGCCAGTGAATGCTATGTCTATGTTTCTTTCTATCGTACAAGTCATTATCCTACCTATTATTTTAGGGTTAGTAGTGAAGAAGTTTTTCCCTACAACTGTTACGAAAGGAATGACTGTTATTCCTTTAATATCAGTTGTAGCAATTATCATTATAGTTTCAGCGGTGGTTTCAGCGAATGTAAGTAGCATTACTTCTTCAGGTCTTCTTATCTTTATTGCAGTTATGCTCCATAATGCATTTGGCTTTTTACTCGGATATATAACAGCGTTCGTACTGAGACTAGACGAAGGGACAAGAAGAGCTATTTCAATAGAAGTAGGAATGCAAAATTCAGGATTAGGTGTTGCGCTGGCAACAGCACATTTTGGACCAGCGGCTGCACTTCCAAGTGTATTAGCGGCAGTATGGCATAACATTGCAGGGCCGATTTTAGCAACCATCTGGTCAAAAAATGCAAAGAATACTTTCAGTGATGAAAATGTATCGGTAAATATAGAAAAATAGGAATGATGAATAATGCAAAAGCGTATTGTACATATTGAAGGGCTAGTTGTTTTCCTAGCCACGATTTATGTGTATTCGATATATGAATTTAGTTGGATTATATTTTGGGTATTCCTTTTAGCTCCGGATTTATCAATGTTGGCGTATGGGATAAATAATCATGTAGGTGCTAAAATTTATAATATTTTTCACACATATAATATATCGATAGTAATAGCTATCATAGGTGTATATTTTAAGATAGATACCGTTATAATGATTGGCTTAATATGGACAGCGCATATTGGAATGGATCGAATGTGTGGATATGGATTGAAATATGAGACTGATTTTAAGGATACTCATATTCAAAGGTTATAATGGTTTTTGAGGAGAGGGATACATTGAAACAGAGAATTACTATCGAAGAATATAACATCAAATGGGAAAATGAATTTAATAAATTACAAATTATTATTTACAATGCAATGGAAGAACTTGTTTTGTCCGTTGAACATGTGGGTAGTACAGCTGTTAAAGGACTTGTATCAAAACCAATATTAGATATTGATATAGTAATAGAAGATTATGAAATTTTTCCTGAAGTAGTAAAAAGACTTGAAACGATAGGGTATTACCATCAAGCAGACTGGAGCTTCAAAGGAAGAGAGGCGTTTGGTAGAAAGGATGCTTTCGTTCCGTGGAGTGAAGAAAATACACTTTGGATGGAACATCATTTATATGTTTGTGACAAAAATAGTGAAGAGTTAAGAAAACATATAGCGTTTCGGGATTACCTTCGTGAACATGAAGACGTTGCTGTTGAATATGGGAGTTTAAAGAAAGAGTTAGCAAGAGAGTCGAAAAATAGAGCGAGCTATAGTAAAGGTAAGACGGCATTTATTACAAATATATTAGAAAAAATTAACTAAGGCGGCATGGAATACATGATGCCTATTCTTTTTAGAAAGCTGCCATTATAAAACAAATATAAACTGGCCCTGTTGAATGCTACGAGACTTAAATATAATTAGAAATAAAAGATCGGAAAAGAGGGAACTTATGTATATACCAAAATATTTCGCAATACAAGATGAAGAAATGAAGTACGAAATAATGGAACAAAATAGCTTTGCGACATTATTTTCTCAACATAACGGGGAACCATATGCAACGCATTTGCCTTTGTTATTAAATAGGGAAACTCTAACTTTACATGGCCATTTCGCACGTCCGAATGAACAGTGGAAAGATAGTGGGAATCAACACGTGCTTGCTATATTCCAAGGACCCCACAGTTACATATCGCCATCGTGGTATGAAACAAACAATGCAGTACCAACATGGAATTACGTTGCAGTGCATGTATACGGTGAATTAGAAATTGTTGAGGATGAACAGGAATTATTAAATTCACTTCAAGAGTTAGTACATAAATATGAAGAGCCACAGAGTACATACTCGCTAAATGAGGTAGATTCGAATTATATGGCAGGCCTAAGTAGGGGAATAGTTGGATTCAAAATAAAGATAAATAAAATAGAAGGAAAAGCGAAGTTAAGCCAAAATCATTCTGTGGAGAGACGGAATTTAGTTGTGGAGGAACTTGAGAAAGTTGATAGTGCGGGGAGTAGGGGGATTGCTAGAATGATGATGTGGAATTCGTTGTAATAGAAAAGATAAGTTATATATTATTGATTTTGGTAATGGAAATGAAATAAGAGAGCTAAGAAAAAGAAGCGAAAGTTTCAACGAATAAAAATGAAGTCATACAATAATGCATGACTTCATTTTTTGTGTGAAAAAATGTATAGATCAACCGCCTCCATCACCTACAGAAAGGCTTTGTATCTTAGTATTAGAATGATCTAACTTTGTTGGACTTGTTATACCAGTACTAAATGCTAGAATTGTAACGATTCCCATAAAACTTAAGAGTAACTTTTTCATTTTAATCCTCCTTTAGCATTTGCTTGTTTTTTTGCTTGTAATGCCATATAAAAATATTTACTTGCTTCAGAATGTTCGTTTTCATCATAGAATTTAATTGCCAATGTTTCGTATTGTTCCTGAACATCTTCATATAATTCTTCTCGCTCGAAATATTTAATTCCTGCTAATGCTATTTTTTCAAATGTTTTAGCAGATGAACTGTTATTTAATTCTTGTAAAATCATAAAGCGATGCTGAAACTCCTCTTGTTTTAGTTCGTTACTAATATTTAATCCCCTTTTTATTAGCTCGTCTGCAACGCTAATTTCCTTTAATTTATAGTATTCTAAAGCGCTAGCAAAGATAGCTTTATAATGATTTGGGGATTTCTCGACAACTTCGGAGAGATAACGAATAGCTAATGCATTAAGGTTTTGATTTGAATACATCCATCCTAAGTTATGTCGAACCATTAAAATGAATTTTTCTACTCCTGTTTTTTGGAATTTATTCATTGCTGCTGTAAAGTGTTCTTCAGCAAGTTCCCATTCTTTTAAATTTATACATGCTAAACCTAAAATATTATCACAAAAAGCTACATTCACTTCATATCCTAGATGATTAGAAAACATATCTTTAGCTTTTGTTACTTCTTTGATGGCTTGAAGTGCTTGTTGATTATCATAGTAGGAATATCCTAGTTTATAGTAGAATTCTGCTTTCTCAATTTCATCTGGAATGTATTGAAGCAAAGCTTCAGCTGTATCATAATGTTCTCTCGCAAGTATATAGTTTCCAATTGCATCTGAGTGAATAGCTTTAAAGAAATGATAGTAATATGATAAGAAATTATTTGTTGGAATTTCAAACGACTCAATTTTATTAAAGCTGTCTTTAGAGACGCCTAAGTTATCAATTAAATAATTGTATCGGAAATTTAGTAGAGAATAATAGAGTAATAAGTTTTGATCAGGTATACCTTTTGGATATTCTTTTTTTAAAATGTTGATTTTATTATCTATTTGTTCTTTAAAACGGTTTGCGCTATCAATGCGTCTTAAACGGATTTCTATGTACCATTCGTTTAATAGTTGTGTGATTTGTTCACTTTTAGTGGGTGTAAACATGAAGATTCCTCCTTTTTAGAATATTCTTATAAATAATAATAACAAAAATAATAATACTAAAAAGAAAAACTTATATTTCTCAACATTTTTCACGAAGATAATCAATTAATAGGATTGGAATAGTGATATATGTACGATTTATGCTTATGTTAAAAAATGTGCCTTCAAAAATTGAAAGCACATTAAAAGATATTAAATAATCAAGTCCCACAAAAAGTACGATAAGGACGATTCGTCGGTACAGGTGGAACGCAGTATTCTTCATGATCTGTAGTATAAGCATAAGGATTGGATAGCGCTTCAAGAAGTTTCTCCATTACGCTATAATCGCCATTTGTGACAGCTGCTTCTAGTGCTTCTTCTACACGGTGGTTCCTTGGGATGATGGATGGGTTATTATTTTTCATCATTTCGTAGGCGTTTTCTCTCGATTCTTCTTGTCTTTCTAATCGAGATTGCCACAGTGTGTACCATTCTTTAAATTCAGGACTCTCAAATAGAGCTGTATTTGAGATCGTATCAAGAGTTAATGAACGGAATGTATTTGTGTAATCTGCTTTAAATTTCTCCATCATTTTTAAAAGTTGCTCAATAAGGGAGTGATCGTGTTCCTCGTTGCTAAATAGTCCTAATTTCTTTTTCATTCCAAGGAACCACTGGTTTTCATACTGTACGCTAAATTTAGAAATTTCGTCTTGAGCAATTTTTAATGCTTCTTCTTCATCTTCGTGCAGAATCGGTATTAAAGATTCTGCTAATCGTGCCAGATCCCATGCGGCCATATATGGCTGATTTCCATATGCGTAGCGACCTTGTGTATCGATAGAGCTAAATACAGTTCCTTGGTCGTAATTGTCCATAAAAGCACAAGGCCCGTAATCAATCGTTTCCCCACTGATTGTTATATTGTCAGTGTTCATGACGCCGTGAATAAATCCAACAAGTTGCCATTTAGCGATGAGACTTGCTTGTTTCTTTATAACTTCTTGTAGTAATGCAGTATATCGGTTTTCATGAGCCTCAATTTCTGGATAATGCCTGTTTATTGTATAGTCAGCTAGTGATTGAAGATCCTCGATAGAACCACGAGCTGCAGCATATTGAAATGTGCCGACACGTATATGACTGCTAGCGACTCTAGTTAAAATTGCTCCAGGTAACTTTGTTTCACGATATGTTGGTTCGCCAGTTGTGACAACTGCTAAACTGCGAGTAGTCGGAATATCGAGTGCATACATTGCTTCACTAATAATATACTCACGTAGCATCGGACCGAGTGCAGCGCGACCATCACCGCGGCGTGAATACGGAGTAGGACCAGAACCTTTTAGCTGAATATCAAAACGTTTACCTGAAGGAGTAATTTGTTCGCCAATTAAAAGAGCACGACCGTCGCCTAACATATTAAAATGTCCGAATTGATGACCGGCATACGCTTGTGCTAATGGGTGAGCTCCTTCTGGGAGTGCATTACCAGCGAAAACTGCAATCTCAACTTCTTTTTTCAATTCTTCAGGATTAAAGCCAAGAGATATTGCTAGTGAATGGTTTAGTTTAACTAGCTCCGGTGAACTTACGGGAGTAGGGGGGATTTCTGTATAAAATGATTGCGGCAGAGTCGTATAACTATTATCTAAATTCCAACCAGCTTCATTATTTTTAGTCATTTTATCTCCTCCTTGTTTATTTTTTTATTATGTATTTGTACGTATGTATTCTTTGTAAAATTAGCTAAAAGTATAATATGATATTTCCCCTTGCAATCTATTGTAAGGACTTCATTGCACTATGTCTATTTAACAGCAAATATAAAAACTCCATTTTAAAAAAATGGAGTTTTTATATTTATTTTATTTTTACGATTATTTTTCCTTTTGCTCTTCCAGCCTCTGAATATTCCATTGCTTTTTGAGCATCTTCAAAAAGGAAAACTCGATCGATTATTGGTTTGATTTCACCAGCTTCAATATAGTTTGCGATAGTACGTAATTGATCTCCGCTTGGTTTCATAAATAAAAATGAATATTGCGCATTATGCTTTTTTTCAAGTGCAGTAAGTTTTTTACTTGCTAATAAAAATAAGAGTGTTTTAAAAAATCCAGAACCAAATTCTTTACCGAAACGAGCATTTGGCATTCCTGAAACGGAAACAATGTTGCCGCCGTCTTTTATAATATCGAATGATTTTTCAAGTGTTGTACCGCCGATTGTATCAAATACTGCATCATAATCTTTTAGCATTTCTTCAAATTTTTCTGTTTTGTAATTAATAATTTCATCTGCACCAAGAGACTTTACTAAATCGGAACCAGCTTCACTAGCAGTCGTTGTAACGGTAGCTCCCATTATTTTTGCTAACTGAATTGCGAAAGTACCAACACCACCAGAACCAGCGTGAATTAAAATCTTTTGTCCTTTTTGTAAGTGCATGATGTCATGTAATGCTTGATATGATGTTAAGCCAACGAGTGGAATCGAAGCAGCTTCCTCAAAACTTAAATTTTTAGGTTTTAAGGCTACATCATCCTCGTGAATGGCTATATATTCTGCGAAAGTGCCAATCTTATTTTTTCTTGGGCGTGCGTATATTTCATCACCGACTTTAAAGTGAGTTACTTTTGATCCAACCTTTACGATGACACCGGAAAAGTCATTCCCAAGGATTAGGGGCATTTCATATTTAAGTAACATCTTCACTTTTCCATCGCGTATTTTAAAATCAATCGGGTTAATACTAGCTGCATGAATTTCTGCGAGCACTTCATATTCATTTATTTCAGGAGTAGGTACCTCTGCCATACGCATTGGAACTTTCCCGTATTTATCAATTATCATTGCTTTCATTTCTTATACCTCCAAATCTCAATAAAAGTTGTGCAATAGCTTTTCTATATCTAATACAAGATTTTTTAATAAACCTAATTTTGTACGTATATCAATATAATAAAAGTTTTTTGTACCTTCTTTTCGCATTAAAATAATACCGGCTTCTCGTAAAATTCTAAGATGATGTGATACCGCTGGTCGAGAAAGGTGTGTTTGTTTCGTAATTTCGCCTACACGTAATCCGGTTTGACATTCCGTTTCCATGAGAACGAACAAAATAGCTTGACGTGTTTCATCGCCAATTGCCAATAATACTTTTTGAGAATCAATAAAATCTTTTTTTATAACATTTAATTGTTCTTGTTTATTCATTTCAATCACTTTACCTCCAAAAAATTAGTCGAAAGGCTTAAGATGATGAACCATTACATCGATAGGGTAATGCTACATGATTGTTGAATGAGCTGCAATATTGGGAAAGAAAATCGAGACGAATGAAATTTTTGTGTTGAAAATGGTAGGGGGTAGAAAAGGGTTACATACTAGAATGGTTGAAGTTTCAAAAATAGAAAATGATTTCATAATATGTTTTTTACAGAGGATAAGAGTTTTAACAAAATAAGCGGTCTCACCCTGTATAACTTATAGGGTTACGACCGCTTATCATGTTTTTATTATTTTGGTATCTACTAAAGTGAGTTGTTTCGTTTTACTCTTTCATACACGCATAATTCAAACAGATTATAGATGTATGAAAAAGTAAAAGTAATTTGGGGCGTAATCTATCTATATGATAATTTAAAATGAAATATAAGTCTATATCTTTGTTGTTTTTTTGATTATATTTATGTCACTGAGCTCAGAACAATGATGTGGAGGGTAAATATATGAAATCGAATGATGTACCAGTTTTAATTGTTGGAGGAGGATTATCAGGATTAGCATCTGCGCTATTCCTTGCAAAACATAACGTAAATTTTTTACTGATTGAAAGGCATCAGTCTACTGCAATTCATCCAAAGGCAGGTGGAATCACTTTTCGTACGATGGAGTTATTTCGAGAATTAGGTTTAGCACAAAGAATTAGATCGGCGGGGAAAGCGTTAGAAAATTGTCGAGGAAGAATAGCAGTTCATACAATAGCTGAGGCGAATAAGGAAGAATTGGAAAAAATGAGGGCCACTCAGTATGGAAACGATGAAAAGTTACTTCAAAAAATAGAAGAGATTAGTCCATCAAAACAAACGGCTTGTTATCAAATTATTTTAGAAGAGATGATGTTACAAAAAGCGAGAACATTAGGCGGAGAATTATCTTTTTATCATGAATTAGTTTCTTATGAACAAAATGAGCACGGAGTAATAGCAACGATTCGGAATCGTGAAACGGAAGAAGAAAGTATTATTCATTGTGACTATGTAATTGCAGCGGACGGGGCAAAAAGTAAAATACGTGAGCAGCTAGGGATAAGTACTGAGGGACGAGGTACAATCGGTGGTTATTATATGAATGTTTATTTTGAAGCGGATTTAAGTGAGTTTATACAAGGAGATGCATTTGGTTTTACTATGGTACTTCATTCGGAAGTTCTTGGTGCACTTATTCCAGTTGATAACGAAAGAAGATGGATTTACCATGTATCCTACGATCCGTTAAAAGGAGAGCGACCAGAGGATTTCACTATAGAACGTTGTAAACAAATCATTCAAACAGCAATTGGAAGTACAAAAATCGAGTCAGAAATAGTAAGTGTTTTACCGTGGGAAGCAACCGAAAGTACAGCCGTGAAATTTCAAGATAATCGAATCTTTTTAGTTGGTGATTCAGCACATATTATGCCGCCAACAGGAGGATTTGGTTCAAATACAGGCATACAAGATGCACATAACTTAGCTTGGAAATTAGCGGCTGTTATAAAAGGGAAAGCAAATCCAAAATTGTTAGAAACATATCATAAAGAGAGATATCCTGTTGCAAAATTAACGACGGAGTATGCGAGTAGTTTATTGTTCCGTGCTGCAAATAGGGAGGAAGGCAGTTTGAATAATATGGATGGTTTAGCTGTAACTGTTGGGTATCACTATTGTTCAGAAGCAATACTAGATGAATCAGCCACTCCACATAGAATGGATATCGTAGATTTGAATGGAAGACCTGGAACACGAGCACCGCACTTTTGGGGGATGTATAAAGGGAAAGAAGTTTCTATATTAGACTTATTTGGTAACAATTTTGTATTACTTACTGGAGTAGACAATAGTTCTTGGGCTGAAGCCGTATATGATGTTTCATCTAAATTAGGGATAAATATTAATGTGTATCGAGTAGGGTTAAGCGGAGATTTTATTGCTCAAGAAAATGTTTTTCGTGAATTATATGGGATAGAAAATGAAGGAATTGTATTAATTAGACCAGACGGCTTTATTGGATGGCGTTCGGAAAAAGCAGTGGTAAATCCAGATGTAATACTGGAGAAGGTAATGAGTAATTTATTATGTAGTTTTTAAGTAGCTATGGAAGTATTGTCTTATATAGGACGGTGCTTCTATTTTTTAGCTAATAAAAATTATGTAGTGTAGAGGCATTATTTTAAATTACCCCCCCTTTTTTTATTAGAATTTTTTAAGTTTTTAGTTTTAAATTATATCTATCGCTAGATTAGATTATCTTTTTATTGTATTATTTTTCCTAGAGATTATATATTACGCTAGAGAGTTGAATTGTTTGAATGTTGAATTTATTTTTGTCAAATAAATATATGTATGAATTAGCATATTTGATAATGAGGTTACGATTGTAATCGGAGCAACTTTAGATAAAATTTTTTAGTTTTTAGGAGAGTAATATGGAAAAATATCACGGGAAAAGCACAGAACAAATTATTCAGAAATTGATGCCTGGCAGTGTAAGATCGAGTGTCGTTATGGTGTGGGTAGTTATTAATTTTATGATTTTGACCCCATTTTTATTTCCTCCAACCTTTACCATATACTTATATATAATTTTACCTTTTCTTTTGATTGCTAATATATGGGGAGTATGGGTATTTTTTTATAAACCAAATGAGCCAAGGTTGGTACACATTTTATATAATGGATTTATGGGAATAACTTTTTCTTTTGGAAGCTTTATAGTGATTCAAAAGCTTGCATATACTTTTATTAAAATTGAAACACCTCTGTTTTTTATTGTTACTTTTCTGCTTTACATTCTTACAATCTATAAATTAATTTCTATTGGAATGAAAAGTTTTTTAAGGCGATTAAACAATGAAGAAAATGACAATATAAAAATTTCTCCAATTGTTTATTTATCAGGATTGGGATATGTTATTGGACAAATATGTATAGGTACATTATCACAAAACGGTTTAGCGACGGTCTTAATTTTAGTCTTTTCTTTATTTGCTATTGTGCTTAGTATATCTGGAGTATATATATGGGTATATGTTGATTTGAAGAGGAAGGAAATGGATGGGATGCATAATGGACAAATATAATGGCAAAAACATAGTTGATTGTATGCGAATATTAATACCATTTGATATAAGAAATATTGTAGGGGCCTTTGTGTGGGTTATCATGAATTTTATGCTACTCATCATTTTATTCATATTTCCACCGTACAATATATACTCTTACGCAGCTTTTCCATTTTATGTGATATGTAATCTATGGGGAATTTGGGTTTCTATTCATAAGCCTCGGCAGCCTCAATTGCAACATTTACTATATTCTGGATTTGTTTCGTTAAGTATTTCATTTTGTAGTTTTATAGCTGTGCAAAAGTTAGCTTATGAATTCTTAAAAATAGATTCACCTTTATTTTTTATTCTATCGCTTATTGCATATAGTTTAATTGTTTATAAATCTGAATTATTCTGGATTAAATATTTTACAGCTCGCTTAAGAGGGATAACCGATCAAAATGTGAAAATCCCTAAAATTTTATTTTTTTCAAGCTTAGGTTATATAATTGGTCAAATTAGTATTGGAATTTTGAGCCAAAAGGCTTTGGCTATTTTATTAATCATTCTCGCCTCATTTTTTTCCGTTGTGTTCTTAGCGCTAAGTACACATTTGTATTTTTACTTTGATTTCAAAAAACAAGGTATTACTTCGCGACATTTAAAAGAATTATATTTTCAAAAGAAGCCTAAACTGTCAAGGAAGGAAAGGAGACAATCCGTGGCTGCTTCGGGACATGTAAATATACCACATTCTCAAAAGAAACCTAAACTTGCAAGAAAGGATATACAAAATTAAGAATTTGTAATTAAGTAAAGCCTAGATTTACGTAAATATCATGTCAAATGACAATAGAATTTTATCTTGTATGAATGGAAATTAAAGAAGTTAGATAGGAATCGGGCTGTTCGGAAAAATTCGATGTGTTCAAATACTAATCAGTATAAGATAGATATATAACTTATACTGATTAAAGCTTTACCGTACTGAAAAAATAATATTCACAAATATTAATAGGTTTGGTATGATTAATTTCGACAAGTTAATCGAGGCCGGAGATATTTGAGATAAGCCATAAATTTATTTAGGGATGCAATAGTGTCCTCTAAATAATTTATGGCTTTTTTTATTGATGAACTGTAATCAATAAGGAGTTACATGTGAATAGGAGGGATATAGAAAATAAATAGTATAGTAATAACACAGGGGAATTGTATTTGTAAGATTGGAATTTTCATATAAGCTTATAAAAATAATGAAAGTATATCTTCTATTTCGTGTAAATCTCATTAACTTGTTGAAATTTACAACGTAGGAAGGGTTAAAAGGATGAGAAAAATTATTAGCGTATTAGTTATATTCTTTATGACGGGAAGTATTTTTGCTGGGGGAGCTGTTCATGCGAAAGCAGAAGGGAAGCATGAGTGGAATAAGAATAAGTTTTTAAATATTGCACATCGCGGAGCAAGTGGACATGCACCTGAGCATACTTTTGCTTCTTATGATTTAGTGAAAAAAATGAAAGCGGATTATTTGGAGTTAGATATTCAATTAACTAAGGATGGCCAATTAATTGCAATGCATGATACAGCAGTTGATCGCACGACAAATGGAACAGGCGAAGTACGAGATAAAACGTTAAGCGAAATAAAGAGTTTAGATGCAGGATCGTGGTTCAATAAAGCGTATCCAGAAAAGGCTAAGCAAGAGTATGTTGGTCAAAAAGTTCCGACTCTTGAAGAAATTTTCCAAAAGTACGGAAGAAGCATGAAGTATTACATTGAAACAAAATCACCAGATGTGTATCCAGGAATGGAAGAGAAATTATTAGCTTTATTAAATAAATATAATTTAGTAGGTCAAAACATGTCTTCTAGCCGTGTTATGATTCAATCATTTAGTAAAGATAGTTTAACAAAGATTCATAGTATGAATAAAAATATTCCGCTAGTTCAACTGCTTTGGTATTATCCAAATGAAAACAATGAGATTGTTGAATGGTCTGGCATTACACATGAACCGAAAAGTGTAACGAATGATGATTTTCAAGAAATTAAAAAGTATGCAGTTGGTATTGGGCCAAACTTACGTAATGATAACGGAGAACTAATTATTGATGAGTCATATATGAAAATGGCTAGGAAAAATGGACTGTTAATTCACCCGTATACAATTAATGAGAAACCAGATATGAGATTGTTAATTAAATGGGGTGCTACAGGAATGTTTACAAATTATCCTGATCGATTACATAGTGTGTTAAAGGAAAAATAAAGTGAAACTTTAATCAGTGGGGGGTCTTACTGCCCATTAAAGCGGGATAAATAGGAGAAAAGGTATACCGTTGTTTTAGGTATACCTTTTCTATTATGCTAGATTATAGTAGTAGGATACATATTCCTCTAAACCTTGAACTTCTTTTTCAGGTGGTTCAATACCGCCTTTTTTACCGTAGCAAACATTTCTCAAGTATTCTCCAAAAATCATGGAGCGACTCTTTTCATTTTCCATCCAGTTATATCTATTCATTATAAACTCACCATCGAAACTTGTATCAAATGTAAATGGAATACAAGTAACAGTATTAGGTAGATGTTTTTTTAATACTCTATATTGTCGACCAGCTCCTAAGCTTTTACATACAAAGAGTAACCGATTAATTTTTGTGAAATCAAAAATCTTTTTCGCTTCAATTACATTAGCAATAGAATGGAGGGAGCTTGTCTCGAATAGGATAGCGTCTTTTGGTACGCCATGTTCAATTAATTTATTTACAATTACTTCTGCTTCTGATAAATCCCCGTAATTCCAGCTTGGATGTTTCATGCCATGCAAACTAGTACCACCTGTAACGATAATTTGGTTTCCTAAACCTTGTTGATAAGCTTTTAGAGGAGCTTGCCAATTACCAGGATGAGAACCGCCGAAAACGAAAATGGCATCACATTTTTGTGGTGTAATTTCTTTTAGAAAAGTGATTTCTGTAATTTGATCGATTTGTTTTTTCGTAAGAGTAGGGACATCGGGATATTTAGGGATTACCATTTGAAAACCTCCTATATAGTAAAATGACAAATTCATTATATAGCGATTTTGTTAAGTGAAAAAAGGGAAGCTTCTAATTAGAAAGTTCCCCTTTTAAGATAACTCTCCAATAAACCAAATTTCTTTTTCATCGATTGTATCCTCATCATAAATGATCTCTTGGAAGTGCAAGGTTTGGAAGGGGGGGCAAATTGACATTCCCCATGTCTTCCAAAAATCAGACTCATTTGAAAGTGGGATCCATTTTTGAAATTCACTATTTCTATTAAAGAAATTATGAAAGTACCCCTCATTTTTAAATATAATAATCTGCGAATCCCACAAACTTTCTATAGAAATTAAAACAACAACTCGATATGTATGTGTATCGCTCGGTTTTATTTTTATTAAATGCTGTGCTTGATTTAATAAGGTTTGTATACACAATCGTTTTACTTTTCTAGGTGTTTTACACGAATCGATAAAAGCTTGGGAAACTGGTAAAGGCATATACCAATATTCATCGTTATAGAAAGCAGAAGGGAACGTTTTTGTATGTTCTTCAATTCGCTGTATCATCGTGTTTGTTTTACGATTCATCCCACGTATTTTCTTTTCACGCATTGTTAAACCATCTCCATAAATTTTTGTAATGCAGCTGAGTGATATATATCTTTCCTAGTAATAAAAGTAGTAGGAACTTTTTTGAATTTATTTGGTAAAGGATTGAATGATAAGTTATGTTCATGCCCCTTTAAAATTGATTTCATCATAATCGCTACGCCCATATTTGATTTTACACAGGCGAGTATTGCTTCGATTGTTCCGAATTCTAAAACTCGTTTAGGCGAGATGTCTTCTTCTTGAAGCCAGTCTTCTAATAAACTTCTATAATAGCAACCGTGACTAAAAGCGAGTAAATTCATATTTCCTATGTCTTTAATAGAGGATAAAGGTTTTTTACTAATGAGAACTAATTCTTCTTCATGAAATACATTTGTATGAAGTTCAGTATGCTGAGTAGCTCCTGCTATAAATGCTCCGTCTAGTTTTCGTTCTAGCACTAGCCTAATTAATTGTTCGGTCGTATTTGTTTCTAAAATCAATTCGACTTCGGGGTATTTCTCATAATAGGCCGTTAATATAGATGGAAGCCTTACCGCTGTTGTAGATTCTGTACACCCGATTTTCAAAGTGCCTTTAGGATCAGTTCCATTACTTTGAACCGCTTTTATAGATTGATCCATTAAGTGGATAATTTGTTTGGCGTATGTTAATAAAATTTCACCGTTAGAAGTTAAAGTTACCCCTTTTCCATTACGATAAAATAAAGGCACACCTAATTCATTTTCTAGTTGTTTCATACGCATTGTTACGCCTGATTGTACGTAGTTCAAATTTTTCGCTGCGTGAGAAATATTACTTTCCTTTGCAACTTCGTAAAATACAGTTAAATCTTTTATGTCCATGTATCTTCCCTCCGAAAAGGTATCAATTTTTTTGATGGATTATATGATATATCTTTATTTTATATGATATCAGAACTTTCATACAATGGAAGAGGGGAGGGATTATTTTGTTAATCGAAGAAAGGATGAATAGTGCTTATAAGTGGGTTATGTTAATTGTTGCGACGATTGCTCAAACAACCGCGACGCTTATAACTTATGGTGTTGGAGTTTTCGCTTTATTTTGGAAAGGAGAATATGGGCTTACGAATATGGAGAGTGGATTGTTAGTAAGTGTTGTAAATATTGGACCGTTATTTTGTATGCTTTTTGTTGGGCGGTTACTGGATCAATATAATGAAAAATTATTAATTTCTATCAGTTCATTTTTGCTAGGAGGTTCGTTTTTACTAACTAATATAGTAAGTGGATTTAATGGTCTGTTATTTGTACTTTTATTAGTAGGAATGTTTTATAGTGTTTCTCAGCCAGGAGGAAGTAAAGTAATTTTAAAATGGTTCCCAAAAGAAAATCGAGGATTAGCAATGGGAATAAGGCAAGCTGGTATCCCGATTGGTGGCGCATTAGCCGGAGTGCTAATCCCGTTTCTTTTAATGCAATATAATGTGACTTACGCGATAAATAGTATGGCATGCATTTGTATGATTGGAGGAATATTATTTTTTATGTTTTATAAAGAGCCATATGTTCAAGAAGATGCAAGGAAAGAACATATTAAAATTTCTTTTTGGACGGAGCTAAAAGTAGTGATATGTAAAAAAGAATTGTATCCAATATATATAACGGGTATTTGCATGATTTCATTGCAAATGGTGTTAGTTGGACACTTCATGAAATTTATAGTAAGGGAAGAATCCATTACATCTATTGTAGCTGGAACAGTATTTTCAGTGATGTTCTTTTCTGGAATGATTGGCCGTGTTGTATTAGCAGCTAGTAGTGATTTGTTTTATAAGGGGAATCGGCATATGCCTTTATTTATAGCTGTCTGTGCTTCTATCGGTTTGATTCTATTGTTAGTAATGAGCATACATACAGTAACGAGTGGAGTATTGTATGGTGTAAGCGCATTGTTAGGCTTCTTTTCAATTGGTTGGTTTAGTCTTTTTATCGTCGAAGTTGCTGAATTGGCAAGTGAAGAATCTGTTGGAATAACAGTTAGTTTGGCACTTACATTCAATCAAATAGCGATTATTGTTGCACCTGCTTTATTTGGTTATATTGTCGATGAGAAAGGGTATACGTATGCTTGGTTGTGTATAGTGATATTATTAAGTATCTCGGTAGTGAGTTTATATAGTAAAAATAAAAAAATAAAAGAAAGTTAGCAATGTAAATTTTTTATGAAGAAAGTCTAAAGAAATGCCGAATGAGCGACATTTCTTTTTTTATATGTTGTATAATCAAAATATAAATGAGATTCGTTTTCAATGAGGTTCATTGCCCCTTTTGAAATTGCCTGTTACTTTAGCCATAATGAGTTGTCTTTCTGTATCGTTATGTGCAAGATTTATTTTGTTTAAAAATTTTTCAGCAGCATTTCCTTTTAATATCATAATTTGTTTCCTGTAATATTCAATTAAAACTATGTTGTTTTTTGTTACCCTGTAATGAAACATCATATCATCTAAACGATTGCGTTTATCAGTATTTTTCATGTTTATAACTCCTTTTTGATAATGTGTAACAAATGTTACATAAGATATTGAAATTATAGTAGGGTGTATCCGATTGTAAGGTGGAAATTTTGCAAGAAAGAAATACAATAGAGAGTAGTCAAAAACTGAATATGAGAAAAAGGAATCTAGTTTAATAAGGTGAATAATAGATAGATAATAATATAAAGTATCTGAAAATTAATAGATATAGAATAGAATAGAATGGATGCGCGTTAAGTGAAACTAGATAAAAGAGGGTTCCTATTATGTTAAAGAAATGGTTAATTGTTTTCTTTATTTTTGCTATTTTTTGTGGGAGTGTTGTTGCACTAATACATGCAAATAAAGGTAAGAAATATGATATAAAAGCATTTTCTAATGTAAATAGTAAGCAAAAGGGCAATATGCAGGAAGTTGATGCAAATGAGAAAAAGCGTTATGAAGTTGCAGCTGGAAAGCTAGATCAATATTTAAAAGATAAAGGATTTAATGGGAGTGTTCTTGTAGCTAGTAAAGATCATGTGATTTTACGAAAAGGTTATGGGTATGCGAATGTGGAAGATAAAGTAGTAACAACGCCAAGAACGAAATATCGCATTGGTTCTATTACGAAAACAGTCGTTGCAATATCAATTATGCAGCTAAAAGAAAAAGGGAAGTTAAATATTGAAGACAATGTAAATAAGTATATTCCATCGTTTCCGGCAGATAAAAACATTACGTTGCGAAATTTGTTAACACATACATCTGGGTTACCAGATCAGGGACAAGGTAGGGTTGATGCGGCGTCACGACTAAAGTTAGTAACGTGGATTGGGGCGCAAAAATTACAATTCCCTGCAGGGACAGGATGGCGATATACAGATTATAATTATATGGTACTTGCGTATATTGTAGAAAAAATAGCAAATAAACCACTTGCTGAATATGTGAAAGAAAATATTTTTACCCCTGTTGAAATGCATGAATCTGGAATGGGTGCAACTCTCCCAGAAGATATTTTTTTAGCAGAAGGTTATACGAGAAAAGATAATGAGTTAATAGCTGCACCCCGCTTAAAAATGAGCTGGTTGTATGGGTGTGGTGAAATGTATACGACTGTTGAAGATATGAAAAGATTAGATGAGGCTATTATGGATGGAAAACTGCTATCTAAACAAAGTGTATTAGATATGTTTACTGCATCACCTGCAAGAAAATATGGATTTAGTTTCTATACGTATCCAGATTATTATCATAACCACGGCGTATTATCAGGATGGAATACTTTTAATAATTTTAACTGGGATAAAAGAACGTTTGTCATATTATTCTCTAACGTTCAAAATGGTATGAGTGATGCATTTAACCAAGAGTTTAGGAAAATGGCGAATGATTTAATAGAAGGAAAAGAATAATTTTAAAATCGGTATTGATATGTAATTATCAATACCGATTTTTTTATTTCGTAAAGTTCAGCGTGCTAAACAAATAGGTAAGGAAGATAGTTGAATAAATACATATAGGTAGTTAAATGATAGGAATGTAAAGAGTGATTGGGAATTTTTACATTGGAGAAAAAGCTTGAGCTTCACACTATGTGAAGCTTTATATTATTGGAGATAAGAACAGGAGGTTGAAAAAATGAAGAAAATAGTAAAGTTTTGCTTAATAGCTACATTATCCACGGCGATTATTAGTGGTTGTTCTTTTGAAGGTGGTAATGAAAATGCAAAAGGGAAAGAGAATGAAAAAATAGCGGTACAGAAAAAGGTTGGGAAATATACGATGCCAGATGAAAAAGATAAGCATGAAGGTACATGGTTGCAATGGCCTCATGAATACACATATGGTGAAGAGTATAAGAAGGAAGTTGAACCGATTTGGGTTAAGATGGCAAGTGCTTTAACCGAGGGTGAAAAAGTCCATATTGTTGCATACGATGAAGAAGAGAAAGAGCGCATCAATAATCTTTTAATAGATAAAGGACTGAA
This sequence comes from Bacillus sp. HY001, assembly GCF_007558965.1. NCBI lineage: Bacteria > Bacillati > Bacillota > Bacilli > Caryophanales > Bacillaceae > Bacillus > Bacillus sp. HY001. The sequence goes on from NZ_VLTE01000011.1 coordinate 178,026, forward strand.
TATGGATAAAATTGATTTCTTTATCGCTCCTACTGATGATGTATGGGCAAGAGATAGTGGGCCGATTTTTGTTTATGACAATAATAAAAATCTCAAAATATTAGATCCGGCATTTAATGGTTGGGGAAAGAAAACTCCTTATAAAAATGATGCTCGTATACGTGAAAATGTTAGTAAACAATTAGGGATTGAAAGGATTGATTGGGGGAAATTTGTCCTGGAAGGCGGCGCAATTGAATTAGACAGTAATGGGACTGCTTTATTAACTCGAAGTGCAGTAACAAATAAAAATAGAAATCCGGATTTATCAGAAAAGGAAATTGAAAAATATATAAGTGACCTTGGAGTAACAAACTTTATTTGGTTAGACGGAGTACCTAATTTAGATATTACTGATTTCCATATCGATGGATTTGCTAAATTTCATGGTAAATCTACCATTGTAACGATGAAAGAAGATGACCTAGCCGAGTGGGGGGTATCAAACAAAGATATGGAAACATTGTTAGATGCAAAAAATGCATCAGGACAGAAATATAAGTATGAATACTTACCTCTTAGTAAAAATAAAGTTACTTTAGAAAACGGAAAAGCTCTTGATTATAAAGGTTCGTATATTAATTATTACATTGGGAACTCAGTGGTATTGGTACCGAATTATAATGATCCGAATGATAAAATCGCAAACGATACGATTCAGAAGTTATACCCAGATCGTAAAGTAGTTGGTATTGATGTGAGAGAGCTTTATAAAAATGGCGGTATGATTCATTGTGTGACACAGCAACAACCAATTCAATTGAAGTAATCAATTGAAATGTAGCAACCTACGGACAAAATAAGTGAATTGTTACTTTTTACCTATTTTGTCATGTTTTATTTTTGTGAAAAGGGAGTAAGGGTATTGAAAGGAATAATCTTAACTAGCTTCATAATGATAGGATTTATGATGCTATTATTCAATTTCATATTTTCATATAAATTTCTATTATTGTATTTTAAAACCCTGTCAAGAGTCAATTTACGGCTTAATGACAGCTTTATATTTTTTATATAAATATATAATATTTCTCCGTGCTATAATCCATTCATGAAATGTGCACGTTTCGAAAATTGTTATGAAAAGAGAAGTAGTTGGCATAGTGAAATTAGTTATTCAACCATTATTAAAAAGCGAGGTAAATAATATGGAACAAAAACAAAATGGAATTATTTTCACTGCAATTCCAGATAAATCAAATGAATATTATCGTCCGTTTTATGAGGATTTGATTTATTTTAATGAATACTTAAATGAAAATAAATCATTTACTGATCAACTTGTTTCTTTATCTGTTGAAGAGCAAGATTTTCATACAAGCTTTTTTGAGTATGATGATATTTGGCTAAGAGATGTTGCACCAGTCGTCACAAATCATTTAGTCAAATTTAAATATCAACCAAATTACTTACCGAAAGATCAATGGCGATATTTAGATCAACAATTTAATAAATGGTTGAAAAAGAACGACTTTGAATATGTGAAATCTCCATTGATATTAGACGGTGGAAATCTTATTTGGAATAAAAAAGATACTGTTATAGTAACGGAACGCATATTTGATGATAATTATGATTGGACGGAAGAAGAAATTATAGAGCAACTGGAATGGGATTTGGATGTGAGCCGCGTTATTATTATTCCTGCTGAAGAAGGGGACGTACTTGCACATGCAGACGGAATGGTTAAATTTATTGATGAACATACGATGTTTATTAGTGATTTTTTAGGGGACCATGAATTTAGATATAATGTTCAAGAGATTATTCAAGAGCAAATGCCAGAAGCTAAATTTATAGTTGTGCCATCGTCATATACAGAGAAAGGGCAATATGATCAAGAAATAGCGTCGGCAAAAGGATTGTATATAAATATGTTAGAAACATGTGATACGATTTACGTTCCGAAGTTTGGATTAGCTAAAGATTGGGAAGTGTTACGATATATTCAACAGCATACGGAGAAACAAGCTATTCAAATTCATGTAGGAGAACTATCGACAATGGGAGGCGCAATTAATTGTTTAACGTGGTATTGTCCTTCGCATTTGTTACCTTCAAAAATGAAAAAATTGAAGAATCAGAATGAAGAATTTTTAGTTAGGAAGATTTTTGATTGGCTTTAAAATAAGCGTATAAGAAAATGTATTCAAGGGGTAAGTATATGTATACAATTACTGAGTTTTCGCGGATTTGTAAAATGAGTACACGGATGCTAAGGCATTATGACAAAGAGGATATATTAAAACCAGCATACGTGAACCCGGAAAATGGGTATAGATATTATGAGCAAGGGCAGTTAGAAATAGCATTGAAAATAAAAAAGTTAAGGGAGTATAAATTCCCTCTACCGAAAATTAAAATCATTCTTCAGTCGTCAGATCAAGATTCATTTATTAAACATATGCAAGCACAAATTATAGAGCTATCTCATGAAGTAAAACAAAATTTACAGGTTATTTCAGAAATGAATGAAATGGTAAATATGAATCATGCTTTAACTACTGCCTGCCATAGAAATTACGATATATTAATTGGGATGAGAAATGAAATAACAGTAATTTCTCAAAGGTTACAAATAAATATAGATGATATGGATGATTATTTTTATGACTTATATGAAATAGTACACAAGAATAACTTCCAAATAGTCGGCTCGCCTTCTACAGTTTTTTATGATGAAGAGTATATTCCAAATGAAAGCGATATTGAATTAAGAATTCCAGTTATGCATGAGAACGATAAAGACGTAGTACAAGAATATGAAATAAAAAAATTAAATCCGCATCAAATCGTTACTACTATGCATTATGGAAGTTATGACTATATAGGTTACGCTTATATCGCGTTAGAAAAATGGATTGAAAGAAATGGTTATGTAATAGAGGATTCACCATATGAGGTTTACGTAAAAGGACCTGAATGTGATTGTTTAGTAGAGGAGTATGTGACACAAATTTGTTTTGTAGTTATGAAAATAGACTGAAGATAAGGATTGACATTAACATTATGTCAATCCTTATTCTATTTATGTAAGTAATTCATCATAATAAAAAAGAGAAAGAATATGAAAAAAACAATCATGATTATTTGCCTAATTCTAAGTATGACATGGATTTCAGCGTGTACTCCTGGAGGAGAAGGTGAGAATGGTAGCTTTGTTCTACCTAAGGAATTGCCCAAAAATGTAGTGTTTAAAAATGGTACAATCTATACTTCAAATGGCAAGCAAGATGTTGTAGAGGCTGTAGCCGTTAAAGAAGGGGAAATTACATTTGTTGGTTCAAACAAAGATGTAGAAAAATTTATAAATGAAGATACGAAAGTGGTGGATTTACAAGGACGATTTATTCTTCCTGGTTTTGTGGACAATCATAATCATATATTTGAGGCGAGATCACCAGCAGCAGGGAATTGTAGTGTCTCACCAGATGCTTCACTGCAAGAACAACGCTCGTATTTAAAGGCTTGTAAAAAAGATGTGAAAGATGGCGAATGGGTAAGTGGAACAGGATTTAGTCTGGAAGAGTTGTTAAAAGATATGGACGAAAAATCAGAACAGCAAACGCCATTACAAGTTCTTGATGAGTTATTTCCTAATAACCCGGTATTAATTATGGAAAGAACTTCTCATTCTGTATGGGTTAACTCAAAAGCATTGGAAGTAGCGGGAATAAATAAAGATACGAAAGATCCGCAAGGCGGAAGAATCATCCGGGATCCAGAAACAGGAGAACCTTTCGGGCTTCTGTATGATACAGCAGGAGATATCGTGATGGAAAAAGCATGGAATTCTCAGCCTAAACTCTTTGAAAAAAATTATGAAGGTTTGTTAGACGGTTTAGATGAAGTAGCGAAGAATGGTATTACTACAGTCGGAGATGGGCGTCTCTATTGGAAACGAGGCTGGTTAGATGTTTGGAATAAAGTTAACGATGAGAAAAAGTTAACGTCACGAGTAGTACTGCGTCCGTGGGTATATCCGAACTTAAATGAAGCAGAACAAATTGAGTATTTCAAAAAGATTAAGCGTGATGATGTATCATCTCGGATGCTTATTAATCAAGTGAAGATGTATAGTGATGGAATTAGCATTAACAGTACAGCTAAAATACTAGAAAAATATAAATTTGAGTGGTTTAAAGGAACGCCGTACGGTTTGAACTATATTCCAGAAGAAAAAATGAAATGGTGGTTGACGGAACTGAATAAACTTGGCTACGGTGCACTCATTCATACGATTGGAGATGGCGGGGTAAGAGAGAGTTTAAATGCAATTGAGGCAGCGAAAAAAGAAGGGGCGAATCAACCTTATACGCTTACGCATGTGGAAATGGTAGAAGATAGTGATATAAATCGTTTTGCTAAGTTAGGTATTAGCGCTGATTTCCAAGTAGGTCATGATTTTGCAGAAGATCCGAAACAAAGCTGGGCAAGTGCGTATTTTTCAAATCAACAGATGGAACGAATTATGCCGTTAGGACGCATTTGGAAGACAGGAGCAAACGTATCACTTAGTAGTGATTGGGATGTAAATGAACTAAATCCACTTGTGACAATTTCGAATGCGCTAAGTATTGAAGAGAAAGGCTTATCTGATATATATGCAGCTATTGATGCTTATACAATTAAGCCCGCCAAAGCTTTAGGCCTTGATAATATTACTGGTTCAATTGAAGTAGGTAAATCAGCCGATATGATATTACTAAATGAAGATATTACTAAAATGAGTGTCGATAAGATTCCAGATGCGAAAGTTTTAGTGACGGTTTTACAAGGAGAAGTAGTGTATCACAAGGAGAAATAAAGAGACACCTTAAAAGTAGTTACAAGTATATGAACATATTTCTGTTGACCTTAACATGATGTCAAAGTTTAGACTAAACTTACATTCGAAGAAGGGGTGAACACGTATGAGAAATATAGAAAATAGTTTGTTTTATATGCCAGCTGAGTGGGAAAAGCATGAGGGGACATGGCTCCAATGGCCTCATGATAAAGCTCATAGAGGTGAAGGTTACAGGGCTAAGCTAGATGATATTTGGGTAACGATGGCAAAGGAGCTTCATTACGGAGAAACTGTTCATATTGTTGTATATGATGAGGAAGAAAAAGTACATGTCCAAACGAAGTTAATGGAAGCGAAAGTGGATATGGATAAAATTGATTTTTTAACTAAAGAAACGGATGATATTTGGATAAGAGATAATGGACCGATTTTTGTAAAAGATAAGGAAGGCGATCTCTGCTTAACACACTGGATTTTTAATGGCTGGGGTGAGAAATATCCGTATGAAAATGATGCTGTTATTCCGGCGGAAATAAGTGAAACGTATAGCATTCCAAAAGTTAATGCTAGTGTCTGTCTAGAGGGCGGGGGAATAGAGATAAACGGAAATGGAACCTTAATGGCGGCAAAAACTTCTATTATAAATGAAAATCGAAATCCTACACTAAGTCAGGAAGAGATTGAAATAGAGTTAACGAAGCATTTAGGGGTAACGAATTTTATATGGATAACGGGCATTCGCGGTGAGGATAATTATGATGAAGATACAGATTACCATATTGATGGGGCAGCACGTTTTGTAAATGAAAATACAATTCTTTATGAATATGATCCTTTCGGAGAAAGTGAATCCTACCTTTTGGAGGCGTACGAAAAGCATTATCAAGAATTGCGACAAGCAAGAAATATAGATGGAAAACCATTTCAACTTATACCAGTACCAGTGACAAGAAAAATGGTAAAAGAAGCAGCCTGTAAGGGCTCATATTTGAACTTTTATATTGGAAATGAAGTTGTATTAGTTCCTATATATGGAGATGAGCATGACAAGTTAGGGCTTCAAATCATTGAAGGACAGTTTCCAGGAAGAAGAATTGTCGGTATTTATGTAAATGAACTGTTTGCCTATGGTGGCATGATTCACTGTGTGACGCAGCAACATTTGGCATAAAGTAACCGAAATGAAAAAAGCATGCAGAGTATATACTCTGCATGCTTTTTATAATGCTGAAAACTCTTCAACAAGTGAGCTGAAACGATTTAGTGCGCTTTCAATCGGTTCTGGCGTAGTTAAATCAACACCAGCTTTTTTCAGTAGATTTAATGGATAGTCAGAACTTCCGCCTTTAAGGAATTCAATATAATGTTTTTGAGCATTTTGATCGCCGCTCAATAACTTATCTGCAATTTGGATTGCAGAAGCGAATCCAGTTGCATATTTGTATACGTAAAATGGACGGTAGAAATGCGGTATTCTAGCCCATCCGTATTTTACTTCTTCGTCAAATACGAGAGAATCGCCATTATACTCTCTAAACAAGTTTTCATAAACTTCGCTAAAGACTTGAGCATTTAATGGTTTACCTTGCTCAGCCATTGTATGTGTGATTTTTTCAAACTCAGCGAACATGATTTGTGTAAAGAAAGTACCTTTAAATTTATCGATGAAATGGTTTACTAAATGATTACGTACAGCAGCATCTTTTGCTTCTTTTAATAAATGATGAATTAATAGCACTTCATTTACTGTAGAAGCGACTTCTGCGACAAAAATAGTATAGTGTGCAGAAATTCTTGGTTGGTATCCGTGTGAGTAATGTGTATGCATGCCGTGTCCACATTCATGAGTAAGAGTGAAAAGGCTATTTAAATCATCGTGATGATTTAAAAGAATGAAAGGATGAACACCGTATACACCAAAGTTATAAGCACCAGAACGTTTTCCTGGTGTTTCTCTTACGTCGATATAGCGTTTATCTTTAAAGCTTTTTAATGTTTCAATATATTCTTCACCTAATGGAGCTAGTGATTCGATCATCATGTCAAATGCTTTATGATATGGAATGTCTTGTTTTACACCAGCTACTAAATCAACGCCCAAGTCGTATTGACGTAGTTCATCTACATTTAATTTTTCTTTTCGAAGTTCATTATAAGTATGTAGTGATTGAATATTTTTTTTCGTCGTCTCAATTAAATTTTCATAAACTTCTTTCGGAACCATGTCGCCAAATAATGACTTTTCTAAAGCTGATGGATATTTTCTTAGCTTTGAAACAGTAACATTATTTTTAATAGCAGCAGATAAAGTAGAAGCGATAGAATTCTTTAATTGAACGTATGGTTTGTAATAAGCTTTATAGGCTTCTTTACGTTTCTCGCGATTTTCATCTTCTATTAACTTTGCATACATTCCGCGTGTTAGAGTAACTTTTTCTCCTTCATCAGTAGTCACTTCACCAAATAGTATATCTGCATTATTTAACATGCCGTATGTATGCTGAGGAGAGGAAAGTGCTTCGCCCATTTGTGATAAAATCTCTTCTTGGTCCTTATTCAATACGTGTTTTTTATAACGGTACAATTCAAATAAGTCTTCTTTATAATATTGTAAACCTTCTGCTTCTTCTATGTAAGAATGTAATGTGTTTTCATCTACGCTAAGTAAGAATGGGGAAAAGAAAGATTTAGCCGCACTTACTTTCACATGTAATTGTGATACTTTATCGACAAGAGATTGAGCGTCAGTATCGCGTGTATCAAGGTCAGATTGTAATCGTGCATAAGCGAACATTAAAGATATTATGCTAGAAATTTCTTCACTCTTTGTTAAATAAGCTAATAAACTATTGCCATCATGAATGTTTCCATTAAACTCGTGTAATTCTTTCGTTAATACTTCAATTTTATGAAAATCGCTTTCCCAATCTTCAATTGTATGATAAATATCCGTTAAATCCCATTTCTCTTTATCATCTACTTGTAGTCGATCTTTAAGTTCAGTCATAATCATTTCCTTTCTAAACATGTAGTTATATTCCTATATAACTATGAAATACAACAAATTGCAAAAAATCCCTGCTGGAAAATGAAAAGCCTTGCTAAAATGGCAAGGCTTAAAAAAATTATAATGTAATTCCGAATTTTGAATGTAAAAGATTTTTATATTGTACATCTGTAACGTTTTCTTTCGTTTTTTTACCGTTTTTCGCTATTGTCAGACTATCCTTTGTTAAAGATGCATGCCCGTCTTCAGTTAGTTTTACAATAAGAGGTACTTTGTTAAATGGTGAGCCCTCATGTTCAACGATAATTTTTTGTGCTGCATTTGCTTTTTCTTCATTCACTTCTTCTATATAAAATGCATAGCCTAACGTCCAATCATCAGCAGAAGATTGATCCAAAAACTCATTGTTTTTACGCATCTCTAAAATATAGTTTCCCTTTTCGGTCATTTCTTTACGAATACGATAATCTCCTGTGACGGAGTGAATGACTTCACCTGAGAAAGGGACAGGTGCAAGAGGTAAGTATGATCCGAATCCTACTTCAATTAAATAAAGTTCATTATGGTGTGTTAAAACAGTTGCGATATGACCAGAATCAACAGCCCATATAGAATTTGCAGCATTGTACACTGTTCCTGAAACGAGATGAACATCAAATCCAGCGTCTTTAAGGAAGTAATACATAGTAGGATTGAGTTCATAACAAAGACCTCCCCGGTTGTTTACTAAAATTTTTTCTTTTAGATTTTCTTTTGATATTTCTGTAAAGTTGTTTTCGATAATATTTAAGTTTTCAAAAGGAACAGTTTGTGCCATTGCGTACATAATGGTAGACAAATCTTCAAATGACACTGTGTCTTCTTCTACATGTAATCGCGCGAAAAATTGTTTTTGAAAGTCCGTCATAGAAATCCCTCCGTTAAACGATTTGTATATATTGTATCTAATATTGAAAGGGAAAACATCCGCAAATGTGCGTGCGACTAAAGCATGACACCTTTACTTCTCACAAAACATATAGTATGATGATTTCAGTAAATTAGATTTCAATGACTATAATATAAATTAATGAGAGGTGCTTTTTTGTGAGTGCGGTAGGTACTAAATAGGAAAAATTTAATGAAATAAATCAGATAAGACCAGGGGATTTTTATGTATATCATACCCCTAATTTTGTCATGGATTTATTTCGATACCTATGAAGATACCTACAATACTTTATAAAGCGTGTAATAGGAGGATTGCCATCCGTTTTTTATGGCTTATTTCCTCATATGTTATTACACATGCCTTGTAAATGTAAAAGCTGCGGTATCCCCGCAGCTTTTTTGTATATTTTCTTAATGTATAAAAATGGTAATTGAATCATGTAGGGCTCATTGGAATCTAATGAGTAGGTATCTTCATTGATGATAGAAATCAATCATAGTGAGGAGAAACAAAATGAATACGATGACTTTTGAAAAGTTACAATATAACGAATTAAAGGAAATAGTGAAATCATATTGTGTCAGTGGATTAGGTAAGGAATTATTAAATAAATTAGAGCCGAGTACGAGTATAAAAGTAGTGAGGAATCGCTTGAATGAAACGACAGAAGCACGAGCTATAGTAGATGCAGAAGGGCATGTTCCTTTCTTCGGTATTTCAAATATCGCAAGTACAATTCAAAAATTAGAAAAAGGGATGATTTTAGACCCTGAAGAGTTAGTAAGTGTTTCAGACTTTTTACGCGGCTGTAGAAAGATTAAAAAGTTTATGTTAGATAAAGAGTTTTTTGCGCCAGTATTAGCTTCATATGCAAATTCAATGACTGAATATAAAAGTATTGAAGAGGAAATCAACTTTTCCATTAAAGGTAATAGTATTGATGCAGCTGCTAGTAAAGAGTTAAAACGAATTCGAAATAACATTGATTCAGTAGATGGAAAAATAAAAGAACGTTTAACGAAGTTTTTAAATAGTAGTGCAAATAAGAAGTATATTCAAGAATTCTTTATTAGTAAGAAGGATGATAGGTATACGATTCCAATTAAATCTTCTTATAAAAACCAAGTAGCGGGAAGTATAGTTGAAGCGTCTGCTAAAGGTTCTACTGTATTTATAGAACCGCATACGGTGACAAAGTTAAATGCGGAACTCGCAAGTTTGAAAGCAGAAGAAGCGATGGAAGAGTATCAAATTTTAGCGACTTTATCAGGGATGGTAGTAGAAAATATTTATCATATAAAAATTAATATGGAATTGATTAGTCAATATGATATGGTATTTGCGAAAGCGAAGTTTAGTAAATCAATCGATGGAATAGAGCCGAAATTAAATGACCATGGCTACATTCATTTAGTAAATTGTAAGCATCCGCTTTTAAGTGGAAAAGTAGTACCGTTACACTTTGAAATCGGTCAAAACTACCGTAGTTTAATTATTACCGGACCTAATGCAGGCGGGAAGACAATTGTATTAAAGACAATTGGGCTATTAACATTAGCGACAATGTCAGGCTTGCATATTGCTGGAGATAAAGAAACGGAAATTGCTATTTTCGACAATGTATTTGTAGATATTGGTGATAATCAAAGTATCGAAAACGCACTAAGTACATTTTCATCTCATATGAAAAATTTATCTGAGATTATGAGGATGTCAAATAATAATACGCTGCTATTATTTGATGAAATAGGAAGCGGGACTGAACCGAATGAAGGAGCAGCACTTGCAATTTCTATTTTGGAGGAGTTTTATCTTGCAGGATGTATTACAGTTGCAAGTACGCATTATGGTGAAATTAAACGATTTTCAGAAATGCATGATGATTTTATGAACGCAGCAATGCAATTTAATAGTGAGACACTAGAACCACTTTATAAATTAGTAATCGGTAAATCAGGTGAAAGTAATGCGCTTTGGATTGCGAATAAAATGAACGTAAGAGAGCGTGTACTGCAAAGAGCGAAAGCGTATATGGAAAATAAAGAATATGCTTTAGAAAAAGTGAATGAAAGTAAAATTAGAAAACCAAAATTTGTGCAGGAAAAAAGAGAAAACCATTACGAGTACAAAATTGGCGATCGTGTAAATTTATTAGATTATGATGATTTTGGTATCATTTATAAGGAAATAGATAATTTCTATAACGTCGTTGTATATTATAACAATGAATTCGTTGAAGTAAACATAAAACGTATTACTTTAGAGGTAGCGGCGAAGGAATTATACCCAGAGGGATACGATTTAAATACACTATTTGTCGATTATAAAGAAAGAAAAATGCAACATGATATAGAGCGCGGATCGAAAAAAGCGCTTCGTAAAATCCAAAAAGAAATAAGAAAGAATAGAGGATAAGTTAGAATGGTAACGATTAGACAAGAGCAACAAAACGATTATAGAAAAACAGAAGAAGTGGTACAACAAGCATTTTTACATGAAGAATTTAGTGATAAAACAGAACATAAACTTGTAAAACGTATTAGAGAATGTGAAGCATTTGTTCCAGAATTATCAATCGTTGCAGTAGAAGAGGAAATCGTTGGTCACATTCTGTTATCCAAAATTACGATAGAACAGGATGGAATTTCTGTAGAATCATTAGCACTTGCACCTGTTTCAGTTGCTAGGGGCCATCAGAAAAAAGGAATTGGCGGAAAACTGATTGGAGCTGCGTTAGAAAAAGCGAAAGAACTTGGATATGGGTCGGTTGTAGTGTTAGGACATCCAGAGTATTATCCGAAATTTGGTTTTAAGAAAGCAAGTGAGTGGAATATAAAAGCACCATTTGAAGTGCCTGAAGAGGTGTTTATGGTGGTGGAATTAAGGGAGAATGCTCTTGAAGGTGTAGAAGGAATTGTTCAGTATTCGAGTGCGTTTGCTGAGTAGGAATATCAGCTAAGGAATGTAATCATAAAAGATGCTATCTTTTTGTAGAGGTATACAGAAAGATAGCTTTTTTTATTAAGAAAATTCACTTACGTATATTTTGCTCAATGAATAATTAAGGTGGTAAAATTGATATAGCAATGTAAAGGGAGAGAAGAGAATGAAGAATCGAGAAACAGATAGCAATGAGAATGTAGTTACGTTATATGTTACAAGACACGGTAAAACAATATTAAATACGAACCATCGCGCGCAAGGTTGGGCAGACTCTCCATTAGTAGAAAAAGGTGTGGAAGTTGCCACTAATTTAGGAACAGGATTAAAAGATGTTCATTTTATGAATGCGTATAGTAGTGATAGTGGCCGAGCGATTGAAACTGCTAATTTAGTATTAAAATATAGTGAGCAATCAAAATTGAAACTAGAGCAAAAGAAAAATTTACGAGAATTAAATTTTGGTATTTTTGAAGGTGAAAAGCTTGAAAATATGTGGGATGTGGTTGGAAAAGCTGCGGGTGTTACATCACCAGAGGAACTCATGAAGTTTTCTATTCAAGAAGTGATTAATCTGATTAGAGCAGCAGATCCAACGAAAGAGGCGGAAGATTGGGAATTATTTTCTACTCGTATAAAAGCAGAGATTGATAAAATTAGTGAAGAAGCTGCTGCAAATGGAGGCGGCAACGTTTTAGTTGTTGTTCATGGGCTTTTGATTACTGCATTAATTGAAATGCTAGACAGTAGTAAAACAAAACTTGGAGTAGAGAATGCAAGTGTAACGAAAATTTTATATAAAGACGGGGAATATATCGTCGAGTCTGTTGGAGATATGAGTTATGTTGCAAAAGGAAAAGAAAGTGTGGAAATATAAAAAAATCATATAGAAATAAGAAAAGGAAGGTAGAGAAATCTAGCTTCCTTTTCTTATTTCTATTTATAAAATTAGGTTGGGATATTTTGGTGAAAATATCCATTGTGTAGAGTGTTTCTTTGTTCAACAATTGGATCATTTAATTGAATAAGGGTGTAACTTTTTGAATAGGGTTGCTTTGTTGAAAAGGATATCTCCAATTTTTAACGAATACAGGGTTATAAATAAGAAAAAGTGGTGAGATAAATAGGAAGAGAATTTAATTTCTTTTTGGAAAATAAAACGGAAAAATGTATCATTAACAGGCTTCAGAGCGCGGGGTGTGTTTTCGCAGAAGATGAGACCCGGTTACTTATGTCAGAGGCACAAACACCAGAGGACCTAAAGAAAATAGTGGAAATGCGGGCCCATGGTTTACCACTTGAATATGTTGTTGGATACGCAGAATTCTGTGGGTTGCGGATAGAAGTGGACCGAGGGGTTTTCGTACCTCGTCAACGTACAGAGTTTCTTGTTCACCAGGCAAAAGCTCTGTCGTGTTTTGGTGATATCGTCGTGGATCTATGTTGCGGGTCAGGGGCTGTGGGTGTAGCTCTGGTGAAAGCTTTAGGACGAGTGGAATTGTATTCTGTTGATATCGACCCTATTGCAGTACGATGTGCAAGCCGCAACGTAACAAATTTCGGTGGACATGTTTTTGAAGGTGACTTGTATAATGCTTTGCCTCATTCACTTAAAGGTCGTGTGAATACCTTAGTTGCAAACGTACCATATGTTCCTACCAAGGCAATAAAGCTGCTCCCACAGGAAGCTCGCCTACATGAACCAAAGATAGCGCTTGATGGGGGAGAGGATGGACTTCACATTCAGCGAAGAGTAGCAAAAGAAGCATTTCTCTGGCTAGCACCGGGAGGTCATCTTTTAATAGAGACGAGTGAAATGCAGGCAACTCAGACCTTTGCAATTTTTGCTGATGCTGGGCTTACTCCGAAATTGGTTAGAGATGAGGAACTAGACGCTACTGTCGTTATAGGAGTGAATTCTCGTTTTTAGCATAAATTAGTACGTAGTTTTATTTACAAATGAGCACAAAATTTATTCCAAATTTACACGGACCCGTTATTTGAAGAAGAAAGGACATAACATATGTTATGTCCTTTCATTTATTAACTGTTTTCAATTCAGGTCTTGATAAAATCGAATTTAACTTCCTTTTTAAGTGGTAACGATTAAGGGATTAATAAAATCTTCCCTGTACTTTTTCTGCTCTCTAATAATTCATGGGCACGGGCACCGTCTTCTAAAGAGAATGTAGTAGGATTTGCAATTTTTACTTTCTCGGCCATAATCCATTCGAATAATTGAGAGGAGCGTTCTTTTCTCTCTTCATAAGATGTAAGCACGTTCCAAAGGTCTCCGCCAGTTAAAGTTTTCGAAGTATCCATAAGCATACGCGGATCAACGGGCGCAGGATTACCGCCGGCCATTCCGTAAAATACGACAGTACCACCAGTTTTAGTTGTGCTAAAACTTTCCTCTAATGTAGAACCTACTGATTCATATACAACATTTACTCCATCACCGTTTGTTATTTCAAGTACTTTCGCAGGCCATGATTCCGTATATAAAAATACATGATCAGCACCAGCTAATGTAGCTATTTGTGCTTTTTCTTTTGATGATGTGAGGCCGATTACTTTTCCGCCTAGTAGTTTAATTATTTGAATAAGAAGTTGCCCAACACCACCAGCGGCAGCATGTACTAAAGCTATATCACCTTGTTTTATTTGATAGCTATCGTTCGTTAAATAATGTGCTGTTAGACCTTGCAATAAGACAGAAGCGGCTGTTTCAAACGAGATAGCATCTGGAAGTTTAATTGCCTTCTCAGATGGAACAACAACTAGCTCTGCATTTGCAAATGGAACGTCAGCAAATGCAATGCGATCTCCGGGGCTGATCGTAGTAACGTCAGCTCCTACTTTTTCAACTATACCAGCTCCTTCATAGCCTAATACATACGGCGGATTGCCAGCGAGATGGTAATCACCGCGGCGTCTATAAATATCAGCGAAATTTAAACCGATTGCTATCGTACGGATAAGAATTTCATTTGGATTTATGATTGGATCATGTATTTCTTTATATTGTAGTACATCTGGACTTCCAAATTGTTCGAAACAAAGTGCCTTCATATGGAATACCTCCATTTTTATTGTTTGTCGATGCTCTTTATCATACAATACAAATATCAATAGACAAAGAGGATTATTTCGATGAAATCAATCGGAAATATCGATTGAAAAGAGGGATGATAAATGGAGATAAAACAATTAATTACATTTAAAGTAGCGGCAGATACTTTAAATTTTACGCAAACTGCGAAGAAATTAAACTTTGCTCAATCAAGCGTAACGGCGCAAATTAAAACGTTAGAAGCTGAGTTAGGTACGCCGTTATTTGAAAGATTAGGAAAACGTCTTTTTTTAACTGAAGCAGGCAAAAAGTTTCAACTATATGCCGACAAGATGATTGCACTCAGTAACGAAGCGAAAATGGCTGTGAAAGATGATGAGGAAATAGCAGGTACGTTAATAATCGGTGCGCAAGAGAGTCAATGTACATATAGGCTGCCATCTATATTAAAGAGGTTTAAAGCGCAATTTCCTCAAATAAAGCTTATATTTAAACCAGCACATTCCAATAAAGATGCGAAGGAACAATTGATGGAGGGAAAAGTCGATCTTGCCTTTATTTTGGACGAATGTAAAACAGAAGATGCTTTACATGTGGAGCCGCTTATGAAAGAAGAATTAAGGGTAGTAGCTGCTTCAGGGCATCATTTACTCGAGCAAACTTCCGTTTCTATAAAAGATTTAGAAAGGGAAACACTTTTGTTAACAGAACTCGGTTGCTCGTATCGAACTTTATTTGAAGAGCTATTTCGTACAGAAGATGTCTATCCAGCAAATAAAATTGAGTTCGTTAGTGTCGAGGCGATTAAACAATGTGTTATTGCAGATTTAGGAATAGCCGTTTTACCAGCGATAGTAGTAGAAAAAGATATACGAGAGGGGACGATAAAAGAGTTACATGTAGAAAATGCAATTTCACCGATTTATACACAAATTGCTTGGCATAAAGATAAATGGATGACAGCGCCACTGCAGCAATTTATTGATGTGACGAGGGAGTTTTTTACGACGGATTAAGTGGAGAAATATTTATTTTATATAATAGTAAAAATGGCAATTTTGTATAAAGAACCGATGCTTGCATGAAACGAGTATCGGTTCTTTTATGTTTTAAATAAAGAATGCTATAACATGTGTATTTCTCAACTTTTTTTCTTAGACGGATACGTAAATTTCTTCGTATATTCCAATAATCATAAGGAAATTTACAACGTTTAGTCGTTTCTGTAAGATGCCTCTAGGAAGCATGAAAGGAGGGGCGTACATAGGGGATAGATTGTCTTTATTATACGTATTTATTTTGAGGGGAGAGATTTACAATGTTTAAAAAGTTAATGAAAGCATGTGTGTTAAGTGTAGCCAGTGTAGGGGGATTATTTAGTTTCCAAGGAAGTACATTTGCAGCTACTGATTTAAGTAGTTACTATGACGGGAAAAATCCAGCAACAACGAAAATATACGGAGGTAGTACAACGTGTGATGCAGATGGATTTAATGCAAAGTCTACAGCAGTGTACGAAGGTAGTAAAAAAGTAGGGACAGTGTATTTACGTTACAGTAATAAATGTCATGCAGCTTGGTCTAAGTTTGTTTTAGATCAACCAGCACCAGCTGTTTCTGGAGGAGTGTATGCGTACGCTGTTGTGAATAAATACAAAAATGGTGTATTCCAAAAATCAGTCACTTCTAATCAGGGAAACGGCACAATAAAAACAGGCCAAACGAGTACTTATACAGGAATGGTATTTGATTTAACTGCTGATTTCGGATACACAGCAGATGCTGAAGCGGTTACGTTTAATAATGGTTATGGAAAAACAGGACGCTATTAAAAAGGAGTGGAATCCTTTGAAACTTTTAAAAAAGCTAAGTTCATATTTTTGTCTATCATTGCTAGTTTTAACTAGTGTGTTTAGTACGACGAATAATGATAAAGCATATGCAGAAGATCATTCATATGATGGGAAAAGTCCTTACTATAATAGCTGTGATCAATCCGCTGTAACGAAAGAAAAGAAATGGATTGATTCAAATTCTTATGTAGAATTAAAGTTTAGTACGACGTGTAAGACTGCTTGGGCAAAAGTTACTGTAACTCGTCCAGCAGTTTATAATAATGAAGCTGATGCAAGAATCGTAAGAAAAACAGATGGAAAAGCATATACTTGCGGGAGTGCTGGAGGTAATGGTGTTGTGAATAAAGGGCAAACATCATGTTATACGCCAATGGTATATGATTTAGATCCAAGAAAGGCACAGGCGCAAGGGAAACATGCTATTCCGAATAGTGATGCATATAATTATGCTGAGACTATTTGGTATTGATCATATTATAAAAAATTAAGATAGCATATTTAAAGAGCATGTTTTGAGTGGTTTTCAAAGCATGCTCTTTGTTTGTTTATCCGGTATAAACGAATAGTAAGACTCTAACTTCGAACCTCAACTGAAGTAAAGCAGGTAGTGGGGTTGTTTGTAAAGAGCTAATTAAGTATGGATGTTTCTTTGGTTATTGGGATTATTTAACATAAGTGGTTTTCATATCTCCTAATTTATGCTCTAATTAAACCAAAGGAGGGGAGTAGATGAGTAATGAGATTAAACGATATGTAATGTGCACTTTAATATTTACATGGATACTATGGGGGCTACTAATTAACTTAATAAAATTTAACATTACGACATTTGGTACACCGCTAGCGATGATAGTATTTGTTTTTGGGGGAATCATGCCGGCAATCGTTGCAATTAGCTTAAAGAAAAAATATGGATCAAAAGAAGAGTTCAGAGTGTTTATAAAAAATGTTGTTAATCCTAAGTATCATTTTTTATGGTATATTCTAATCGTTGTTTTGGCTTTTATTAGTTGTTATCTGCCAATAATATTTGGTGGAGCAACGATGCAAAAACCATTATACGTGGCATTGCTTAGTTTTCCAATAATGATCGTTGGTGGTGGTCTTGAAGAAATCGGATGGAGAGGATTCTTACAGCCTGCCCTTCAGAAAAGGTTTTCGGCATTTTTTAGTACGATTATTGTGAGCTTTATATGGGCTATTTGGCACTGGCCGTTATGGTTTATTCCGGGCACGAATCAAACTCAAAGGGATTTTATAGCTTTTATAATTACGACAATTGCCATATCGTTCTTATTAACTACAATTTATAACGCAACTAAAAGTATTTTTATGTGTCTAATTTTCCATGCGCTTCTTAATTCTTTTTGGAGTGTGTACGTGCCAAATGATAAAGTGCTACCAGCATTTTCAACTTTTATTTTCGGAATTTTCGTATTTATTCTGTATGAAGTAATAATGAAAAGAAAGAATCCCTTATTGATTAGGTAACTGAAATAATAAAAGGAAACATATTAATATATTTTATTATGGATATGAAACTAATTAATAAGAACACGACACAAACATAATTAAAAAATAATACAGGTTTGTGCCGCAAAAAAATTGTAAAACTATAAACAACGTCAAAAAGAATGAAGAGCCTTTCCGTATACATAAACAACGTTAACGACGCTTCTAGTAGTTCATTTGTTAGAACAATCGAATTAACTAAGGTCCGTATCAGGAGGAGTATATCCAAGGTGACGAGCCATCGATACAATTTGTCCTTTATGATGAAACTCATGTGTCTCTGTATGAGTTAAAAGCCATAGCGGTGTTGTGCTCCAAGGTTCTTTTTGCCATTTCACTTCATTTGCTATATTTTCGAGCCAACGGTCATTGTATTCATCTAAAAAACGTTGTACAGTCTCATCTACTAACTTAAATCTAGCGCGGACTTTCTCCACATCTGCACGCTCAATTTCATCATCACTAGCAAATGAAAAATCTGCTCGCTTTTGCTTAAATGCGAATGATCCAAGCCAGTATCGATAGCAATCGGCTACATGCATATGAGTCTTTATAATGCTACCGCTCCCGAAGTTCGGAACAGTGCTATGTAATTTTTCTATCGGAATTTCTTCCAAAAACGAAAATAGAGTTTCTCTTGTAGAGCTAATAAGATGATATTGTTGTTTTAAAACATGTAACATGAAATTAACACTCCTCTTTTATTTACTAAACTATTTGTGTAGTAAATAATTCTATATGTACGAGAGGTGAACCTTTTTATTATTTGTACTAGGCATATTAGATGTATTTCTTCATTGTTTCTGATAGATTAAACAAGGTGAAACTTTAATGAATTGAACATTTTTAGTTCATAATAAATGGTACATGAAGAAGGAGAACGATCAAATGAATAGATTAGTTGGTTTAAAACAATTTGAAATAACGCGCGGGGAATTGCTTAAATTTATGGATGCGCTAGACGATAAAACTGTAGATACACAGCCAAAGGGTTTTAACAATACAATTCGCTGGCATATCGGTCATGTGTTAACGGCAGCAGAAGTTTTCATGTTTGGAAAAGAATTTAAACAATTACCGACTGAATATCCAGGTATGTTTGGGTATGGATCAAAACCATCTAAATGGAAAACAGAGGGGCCGTCATTGGAAGTGTTAGCGGCTCAATTAAAAGAACAAGCGAAACGTATTAACGAAATTCCAGCAGAAGCATTTGAAAATAAACTGCCAGAGCCATTCCTAGGATTGGAAACGGTAGGGGAGCTTTACGGTATGATGCTTTATCATGAAGCGGATCATATTGGGCAAATGAAGGCGATGGAGCGTATTATTAAAGCTCTTTAGTTCTAATTGTATTTAAAAAACGAAAGTACAGATGTTTTGCCAAAATTGAGGTGTAAATAGTTATAACCTTATTTTTTACAATACAGGTGTATATATAGTCAAAAAGGATAGATAATTTATTATCTATCCTTTTTGACGTTGGGTTTCTTGAAGGATTATGAGTAGGAATAGTTATTACTTTTTGTTTTACGTAATAGAAAAATATTGAAGAAAATACAGAAATAAGGTTGCGAAATCTATATGGAATATAAGTATAATAGTAGAGAAGAACTAGAAATAGGGGTGAATATTATGATTACATTAGAACAAAAGTTGGAGCAATACACACATACATATGGACAATTAAAGGGAGAACTAAAATGGAAAACGAGTGATTCTCGAACAGGAATGATGATTGCAGCTATGTATGCAAGTAGTGATAAATTGTTTGATCTCGGACGTTTTTTTGAGATTAGTAGTTATATTAAGAATCAAGTAGGGATGTTTTCATACTTAAAGTCTTATCATCGCTTTGTGGTGGCCGCAACTTTACATATTCACTTTACAGATTATAAGAAAGCTTTTCGGAAATTTTTAGATTTATATGAACAATTGGTTGCTGGTGGTTTTAGCCGAAGTATATTTACTTATCTCGCAGCAGCTGTGCTTTTAACAGAAGAAAATGAACAGCATGGCACGCACGTTCAGCGTTCGATGCAAGTATATAAACGTATGAAAGAGGATCACCTTTTTCTTACAAGTACAAATGATTATCCACTTGCAGTTTTACTAGCAGGACAATCAGAGAATGTAGAAACACTTATGGACCGTGTAGAACGTCTTTATCAGAAACTAGCGAAAGCTGGTTTGCGTAAAGGGAATGATCTTCAATTTTTAAGTCATATCCTTTCGCTAAAGAAGGATGTCCGTGAAGAAATGTTAGTTGCAACATGTACAAACATATGGAATTCGTTAAAACAAGAAAAGGTGAAAGTAAAGCAGATGCATTATCCAGCAATCGGGCTACTAGCATTACTTGAAGATGGAGAAAAAGAGATTCATGCTATTAAAGCGTTGATTGAAAAAATGCAGGGAGAGAAAT